>JAEXHR010000271.1 GCA_023449855.1 Pseudomonadota bacterium
GAAGAAGGGCACGGTGTTCAATGTCACGCGCACTGTTCAGTCGTAATCCGGACCTCAAGCGGCTGCGGGACGAAGGCTACTTCGTCCAGCAGCAGGGCGGGTATCTCGTTATGCGCGAGGTGCCGTATGTCGATGCGCGCCGGTAGGTGCGCATCGGCACCCTCATCTCCAGCCTCACGCTGGCCGGAGATCAGACGCGCCCGCCCGACACCCATGTCATCCACTGGGACGGCGATTTCCCGTGCCACGCCGACGGCAGGCCCATCCAGGGCATCTCGCATGCGGCCGGCGCCTTCGATCTCGGCCACGGCCTGAAGGCGACGCACAGCTTCTCCAGCAAGCCAGACGGCGGCTACTCGGACTACCACCACAAGATGACGAGCTACGCGAATATCCTCGCGGGCCCGGCCGCAGTGCTGAAGTCCGGCGCGACGCCTCGCACCTTCCGCGAACCGGAAGAGGAGGAGGACAGCGTCTTCAACTATGTCGAGACCGCCTCCGACCGTGTCGGGATCGGCGTCCTGACCGAGCGACTCGTCAACGAGCGGGTCGCCATCATCGGCGTCGGGGGGACCGGCGGCTACATCCTGGATTTCGTCGCCAAGACGCCTGTCCGGGAAATCCGGCTGTTCGACAGCGACGAGTTCCTGACCCATAACGCGTTTCGCGCGCCGGGCGCTCCGAGCCTGGAGGAATTGCGGGAAGCGCCCAAGAAGGTCGAATACCTGAAGCGCATCTACAGCCGGATGCACCGGAACATCGTGGCGCACGATGTCGCGCTCGGCGTCGACAACATTCACCTTCTCGACGGCGTCACCTTCGCGTTCCTGTCCCTCGATGCGGGTGACGCTAAGCGGCTGATCGTAGAGAAGCTCGAGGCGATCGGCGCCGCGTTCGTCGATGTTGGCATGGGGCTCGAGCTCGACGAGGGGTCGCTGGGCGGCATCCTGCGCGTCACCGCCAGTACGCCGGAGAAGCGCGATCACGCGCGGCAGCGCATTTCCTTCGTCGGCGGCGGCGCCAAGGACATCTACGCCTCCAACATCCAGGTCGCGGATCTCAACGCCCTGAATGCTGTCCTCGCGGTCGTCAAGTGGAAGAAGATTCGCGGCTTCTACCGCGACCTCGAGCGCGAGCATCACTGCACCTACACCACCGACGGCAACATGCTGATCAACGGGGATCTCGCGTGATACGGCACAAGCGACTCGAACATCGTTTCGTCGAACACATCCCTGAGCGCCTTGAGGCAGGCATTCTCTATGTTTCGATGGAATATGCCACATCAGCCCACAGCTGCTGCTGCGGTTGCGGCGAGGAGGTCGTCGCCCCCTTCACGCCGACGGACTGGAAGATGACGTTCGATGGCGAGACCGTCTCCCTGCGGCCGTCGATCGGCAATTGGACGCTGAAATGCCGGTCACACTATGTGATCGACCGCAGCAAGGTGATCGAGGCCGGCCCCTGGAGTGACGAGCAGGTCGAAGCCGAGCGTCGTCGTGACCGCGCTGCCAAAGCGCGCTTCTACGGGCAGACGCCAGCGATCGAACTTGCCGTTCAGCCCGCTCCCGTCAAGGCGGCTCCCGGCTTCTGGCGCCGCGCCTGGCGTTGGCTATCTGGCAGATCGTGACGATAGGCCCGACGGCAGGTTGCCGTCGGGCTATCCCGCTTCGGAACGCAGCGCAGCCCTAAGAGACAAATCAAGAACATCTATCAGGAGCTTACACGGTCTTCGCCGAAATCCTTGTGCAAGGAATGACCGACACACCATATATTGATGTTAGGCATGGGGCGATCTCCTAGCACGTGCGCGTCTCCACTCATGGTGGTGGGGACGTGGGCGAGCTTCTTGCGACCTCCTCCGGTGCCTGGCGAGGACAGATAGGCATCGAGAAGGAGCGTGGAGAATGGATGCTACCGAATTCAAGCCCGGCGATCTTGTGCGGGTGAAGTCAGGCGGGCCGATCATGACGGTCGAGCTGGTCGGGAAGACGGCCATGCTGGAGGAGGATGCCGTCTGGTGTGTCTGGTTCGAGAAGGTGGGCAACAAGCAGGTCGCGCGGAAAGACACGTTCGCGCCGGTCGTGCTGGAGAAGGCTGAGAAGCCACGAGCCGCGTTCTCCGTCGGCGTCGTTCGGGCGTAGCGTGGTGCCTCATGCCGTTTCGCGGCCTGTTCATCGGCATCGACCGTTATAGCTCGACCGGCATTGATGAGCTGACCTGCGCGCGTCGCGACGCGACGGCGCTGGAGGCACTGTTCTTCGACACGCTGGGCGGTAGCACAGTCTTGCTGGCAGATGCGGAGGCCACGCGGCAGCGGATTGAGGACGCATTTGCCGACCTGGCCGGCTGCGGCCCCGAGGATACGGTGGTGATCGCGTTCTCCGGCCATGGGTCGGAGACACATGAGCTCGTCACCCACGACGCGAATCCAGATGATCTCGCCGGCTCCGCGATCCCGCTCGAGCTGTTGCAGGAATGGTTCTCGCGGATACCGGCAAAGCGCCTGATCCTGTTCCTCGACTGTTGTTTTTCCGGCGGCATTGGGGCGAAGGTTCTGCACGTCGATGCGAAGCCGCGCAGCCTTTTGTCCGCCGAAGCGCGCCTGGCTCAGCTTGGCGGCGCTGGTCGGATCATCTTCACCGCCTCCGCGGCGACCGAGCCCGCCTATGAGCACCGCCGGTTCGGGCACGGCTTTCTGACCCACTTTCTGCTTGAGGCGCTATGTGGCGCCGAGGAAGTCGTGAGCGGCGGCAAGCTCTCGCTCTACCGCCTCCTCGAGCATGTCACGAGCCGCGTCCGGGCGGCCGCGCTGCAGGGCGGCAAAGAGCAGAACCCGACCATGCGCGGGAGCATCGACGGCGATGTCGCGTGGCCCGTGTTCGTGCCGGGCGCTAAGTATCGGGCGGCCTTCCCGGCGCGTCTGCCTGCCAAGGTGACGTCCGATCTTGCCAGCCTCTCGTCGGCCGGTTTCCCCGACGCGCTTGTCACCGCCTGGGCTGGAGCGATCCCGTCCTTGAATGCGCTTCAGATCTCCGCCATCACCGACTTCGGCGTGCTGGACGGCGAGAACCTGGTGGTGTCGGCCCCGACATCCTCGGGCAAGACGATGGTGGGCGAGCTCGCGGCGCTCCGGAACGTGCTGGATCGCAAACGGGCTTTGTTTCTGCTGCCGCTTAAGGCCCTTGTGGCAGACAAGCGGCGGCACTTCGAGAGCGTCTATGGCGGTTTCGGGGTCCGCACGGTGGAAGCGACGGGCGAGACGGACGACATCGCGCCTCTGCTGCGGGGCCAATACGATGTCGGTCTCCTGACCTATGAGAAGTTCGCCGCGATCGCGCTGACATTCCCTCATGTGCTGGCGCAGGTCGGCGCGATCGTGATCGACGAAGCGCAGATGATCGCCGACCGTGGCCGCGGCGCGAATCTGGAGTTCATTTTGACGCTCATCCGGATGCGCCGGCGTGAGGGGATCGAGCCCCAACTGATCGCGCTTTCGGCTGTGATCGGGGACACGAACGGCCTTGAGCAATGGCTCGGCGCGCGGCTCTTGCGGCGCACGGAGCGGCCCGTTCCGCTTGAGGAGGGCTTGTTGCTCGGCACCGGGCATTTCCGCTTTCTTGACCCGGAGAATGGCAATGAGCAGGTTGAGGGGCCGCTCGTTCGGCGTCTTGTCGGCGGCAAAGGATCCAGCCAGGATTGGATCATCCCGCTGGTGCGCAAGCTTGTCGCCGAAGGCCAGCAGGTGATCGTGTTTCGCGAAACCAAGGGCGAAGCCCGCGGCTGCGCCAACTATCTCGCAGAGTCGCTCGGATTGCCTCCGGCTGCCGAGGCGCTGACGCAGATGCCCGGCGGCGATCCCTCGCAGGCCAGCGCCGACTTGCGGAGCGCGCTGGGGCGCGGCGTCGCTTTCCACAACTCGGATCTCGACCGCGAAGAGCGGCGCGTCATCGAGGAAGAATTTCGCCGTAGCGGCTCGGGCCTGCGCGTCATCGCAGCCACGACGACGCTGGCGATGGGCGTGAACACGCCCGCGTCATCGGTCATCATCGCCGGCTTGAATCATCCCGGCGACGAGCCCTATTCGGTAGCCGAATACAAGAACCTAGTCGGTCGCGCGGGAAGGCTTGGCTTCGCCGAGAAGGGAGCTTCGTATCTGCTGGCGCTCGATCCGCGCGCCGAGCATGATCTGTGGTCGCGATACGTGACCGCGGAGCCGGAAGACTTGGTGTCCCGCTTCCTCGACGGTACAACCGACCCACGCTCCCTGATTATCCGCGTCCTAGTCGCGGCACAACGAGCGGCCGGCGAAGGCGTGCCGAGCGAGGAGATTGTCGAATTTCTGGAATCGAGCTTCGGCGCGTTCCAAGCCCGGCGCGCCCATAGCGCGTGGCAGTGGAGCCGGCCGGATCTGCTTTCGGCCCTAGCGGATTTGGAACGCCACGGCCTGGTGCAGAAGAACGCTACAGGCGCGTATGAATTGACCAAGCTGGGCCGTCTCGCTGGCGAAAGCGCGGCAGAGGTCGGGTCCATCGTCGCGCTCGTAGATTGCCTCGGCTCGCTTCAGCCCCAAGAAATCAGCGATCCCGTCCTGATTGCCGCAGCTCAAACGACGGTCGAGGTCGATCAACTCCTTTTTCCGATCAACCGAAAAAGCACGCAGAAAGAGCCTCAGCTATGGCCCAACGAGCTGCAGAGGCAGAATGTGCCGTGGCACGTCCTGAACGCGCTTCAGCGCGGGACAACAGAAGATCATCAGGCGACCCTGCGTGCGAAGAAGGCGGTCGCTTGTCTTTTGTTCGTGTCCGGTCGTGCCATGAGCGAGATCGAGCGCGTGCTGACGCAGTTCGGTGGTGCGTTTGGCGGCGCCGCCGGCCCCATACGCGCGGTCGCAGCGCGGACTTGCGATCTGATGCCGGTCGCGGCTCGCGTCGCCGAGATCCTGCACCCCACGCTCGATCTCGGTGACCGTGTGAGACGTCTGGCGATCCGGTTGACATATGGCGTGCCCAGCGCCGCCGTCGACCTCGCCCAATTCGCTGGAGCCGATTTGCTGCGGGGCGACTATTGCCGCTTGGCCGCCGCGCAGCTCTGTGAGCCCGAACAGATCGACGCCGCAACTGATGACCAAATTCTGGCATGCGTGGACAAGGACAGGCGCAAGCTTGCACTTGTCCGCGATGCGGCGAAGCGCGTTGCCAAGCGTCGGGCCGAAGCGGTAGCGCCTTCCGCCCCGATCCTTGAAGTATATGTGCCCTAAATTGCGCGCAACGGGGGCGTGAGGCGATTGCGTCAGATGCCCCCTCTGCGAGACGTTCCTGCCTCAGAAAGTCTCCAATGCTGGCGGAGCCAATGCGGCAGCGGGCGATCAAGCGGTCGAACGAGACAACGCGCCGCTACGGCTGCGCTCGGT
Source organism: Pseudomonadota bacterium (assembly GCA_023449855.1). Classification (GTDB taxonomy): domain Bacteria; phylum Pseudomonadota; class Alphaproteobacteria; order Rhizobiales; family Xanthobacteraceae; genus Tardiphaga. The sequence goes on from JAEXHR010000271.1 coordinate 5,414, forward strand.
GTGCAGGAGTGTCAGGATGGTCTGCCGGTTCGGAGCAAATGACCTGGTCGCCGATGGCGCCAAACCGAAGATCGTCGATTTCTTCAAAAAGCTTTTTCGACTGCATCGTGGGCGGCGATGAATTGCTCGCCGACCAGTGGCTGATCGCAAGCCTCAAGCTGCCAAGCGACGCTCCTCGTCCTCGGCTTCGTTCCCCGGCTCTCCAACCGCTTTGGTCAGGAAGAAGTCAAGCGCAGCTCGACGAGAATCACGATCCAATGCGTAGGCCGTCTGTTTGAATTCGATCCCCTCGAGTAGCCCTTGGATGTAACCGGAGATCGTGTCGGCGGCCATGATGAGCGCAGTGTCGAGCGTGTGAATGTATTTGCTCGTCACCGAGCCCTTGGAGTGGCCGACGAGCGCCGCGATGGTCACCTCGGTGAAACCGAGATCGTTGGCGATGCTGGCAAAGCTGTGACGCAGGACATGCGGGGTGACGCCGGCGAGCGGACTGTCGCTGAAAATCTGTTCCCAATGGTTCGGGAAGCTGCCGAACGCATGGTCCTCGCCCTGACCTGGGAAGACATAGGTGCCCGCTGCGGTCTTGCGCCGTTCCTCCAGATACTCGACGACGGGCAATCCGATTGGACGAATGGACTCACCTTCCTTGCTGTCCACCAGGCGCATGCAGCTCGCGTCGGTGTCAGCTTCGATCCACATTAGCGAGATCATTTCCGAGCGGCGGCAGCCGGTGAGCGCGATCTGCCGGATGATGTCCACGGTCATGGCGTATTTTTCGTTCGCCGCGGCATCGCGAAGCATTTGCCCGAGGGTGCGATACTCCGCCTCGGTCAGCCTACGATTCCGAACATTGTCCTTGGGCTTCTTGATGCCGTGCGCCGGATTGACCTCTATAATCCCAGCATCGACAGCGTAGGTGAGGATTCCGCCCAATAGGCCGACGGTGCGCGTGGCGGTGCCCGCGCCACCACGAACAATGGCCTTTCCTCGCAGCTTTTTCGTCTTGACGGCGACGCGCGTCTTGCCGGCCATGATGTCCTTCAAGACCTTGTTGATGTCGGCCTTGGTGAGATCCTTGACCCGGCGCGCGCCGATCAGCGGGATGATGTGCCGCTCGATACGGCCAGTGTCGGTGACGATGGTGGTGGGCTTTTTCGGTCGCCCGCCCTTACCCAGAATGAGGCCCGCGTTCAGATCAGCGGTATAGAGGGCGCAAAGCTCCTTGACCGTGATGGCCTTGTGATCGAGCTGACGTTCTTCGGAAGGGTTGTCGCCGCGCGCGACGCGCCCGAGTTGGACCTTCGCTTCTTGCCGGGCTGTCTCCGGCGTCCACACGCCATGCAGGCCGATGGTGTAGCGTCGCGTGCGTCCAGCAGCGCGATATTGGATGAGGTAGCTGCGCTTGCCGGAGGCGAACACGCGGAGGCCGAAACCGGGCAGTTCGTCGTCCCAGATAAAATAGTCCTTCTCGCGAACATCGGCAGCGTCCACGATCCGCTTGGTCAGCTTTGCCATGAGGTGTTCCCCTCGCTAGTGAGGGGCTGCTTCCGCGGAAGCACCACGGAAGCAACCGGATGGATATCGGAGCGAAATTCTGGATAGACAGTTCGGCGCGGAAATACGAATTGTCTAGTACCTTCAGTTACATATCGCATTGTAGCGTGCCCTGTCGTGCATTTAGGATAGGCAGGCTAAATTGCTCCGAAGGCAAAGGTCACACGTTCGAATCGTGTCGGGTGCGCCATCCCCCAGCATGTCCAAATCATCGACGGCGCATTTGCAATGTGGCTGTGCGAAGCTACGTCACCGTCGATCCGTTGACGCCCCTCGCTCGGAGTGGTTCTCTAGGCGAACGGCATCACGATGGATCGACAGCTCCTTCGTCGGGGGCGTCGCCCGCGCTCTTGTCTCTACTCTCTTTATTCCTATGCCGCTCCTCCTGCACCCTGATGTTGTGCATCAGCGCCGTCAGTCGTCGTCCGGTGATCGGTTGGCCATCGCCCTGTGTCACTCCCTGCGCTGCAAGGCCCGCCGCAATTTCGGTCCAGGTCGCACCATCTTCGCGATGCATGCGCTCCAGCTCTTGACGATTCCGCCGAATAATTTCGGTCGCACCTGATTTAACTTTTCCGATAGGCGAATCCTGCCGCTCGGCTTTCAGCGATTTCACGTAATCGCGCAAACGTTCCAGATCGATACTCATGGGTCCGGGCAATAGTGTTGGTTTATTAAAACGTCACTTCATCGTTCGATGAATAGGTCCTGCCAATTCGTTATCGCGGTCCAGCACATTTGATTCAACATCGCGAACCAGCAATGCGATTCGGTAGGTTTTCGAATGATGCCATCCACATCGAGTGGCTTTTTAAAGATCGGGATTGATCGCATCGTCTGCAAATTAGATTTGATTGACAAGAAATACGTTGATCGTACTGCCCCCGATATTGATGCGACCTCGAGACATAGCCGCAGCTCGACATGATCATCGAATACCACACATATACCACACAAGAACTTGTCCTGACCTTGGTCACCTTGCAGCGTCAGCCGTTGCAATCACCAATGCAGCGTCACTTTGGTTCGGACTGACGCCGTGGCCACTCAGCCCTCCGTGAGATCTGCGAACAAGACTTTCGCGCAGCGATTCTAGTCTGCCCCGCACAAGCTTCACTTGTTACGCCGCTGTTACAGATCGCAATCCGTCTCTCGCAGCCAACGCAAGAATCCAAATCATGATGTCTCCAACGACATCCGATTCTCGATCAAAGACTGTGGACAAGAAAGACGTCACGCCTGCGCGAAGCGCGAGCACGACGCCTCCAGAGCGTCCACACATTGCGGCCGCAGCAGCGATCGACGAACTGCTCGCAAGCGAAGCACGCGCAAGCCTGCGACGGACGCGCGATGCACAACGTGAAGCCCCCCCTAAAGTCAGGATACGAGTCAACGTGCCGCCGGCCCGCATCGTGGCGAAGCCACTACAATCGGCGGCTTGGAAAGCACCGTTCTTCTCGCTGGCGTTGGTTGTCGGCCTGTCGACGCTGATATCGGCGGGCGGCATCGCCTATCTATTCCTGCGACCGCAGTTGACGCGCAATGTCTCGGAAACCGAGCTTCGCAATCTTCGCGAATCGGTTGCGCAACTGCGCCGACAAGTCGCAGACCTATCTTCGAATACGGCCAATAGTGGCTCGGCAAAGTCACCACAGCCTACGATCGAACGGGTGACCGCCCGAAATGTCGAGCGTGAACCACCCGTGCAACGCACGAGGGCCACACGAGCCTCCGACGACAATTCTGAAATTGCATCCGCAACACAAGCGCCGGAATTTACGGGCTCTGTGCAGGCACCCGTTGCGTCGACTGCAAATACGGTCCGCACGACGATCGATGGCTGGCACGTCCGACGCGTTTATGACGGCACGGCCGTGCTCGAAGGAAAATCCGGAGTTATCGAGGTCTCGCCAGGACAAGATATTCCGACACTTGGCCGAATTTTGAAGATCAGCAACGAGGTTGGCCGTTGGCAGGTCATAACCAGCAAGGGCATCGTTGTTAGCCGTTAAGCCGCATACTTCGCAGTGACCAATCGATCAGCAACACGCAGGCAGGAAGCTAGCGATGCACAAGACCGAGAATAGGCACGATGCCGTCCTTTGCAGCGTGAAGATGGCGGAAAATGCTATTAAAATAAGCGTATGCGGCATAATCGCCGTCATCGGCGCGCCCCAGGGGCCGCGCGATCGCACGCGCACACTACCCAGCAAGCTTTGATCCGAGGTGACTTGCGAGATGCAATGTCACGCACTCCTGAATGCAAGTTGGCAATGAGCGAACGCATCAACAGCATGATTTCATTCGCTAGTGTGACAGCGAGGCTGCTTTCCACTGCGCATTTTCGGAATAGGCAAGCACGTATCGCATGGTCGTATGCATGCGGCATGAATTATCCACTTGTTCGTTCGAACATATGGCGTGATTGGCGTTGACGACTCTTTGCAAATCTTCGTCCGTCGACTACTTGATAGTGAGGTACCATCTTGACGAAATAAGTAAGGTGATTCCTGCACCGTTCGGACTTGAGGAGTCAGTGCCTGTACCAAGCTGTTTGCTCGGCAGCGGCGTCCTCTCTTCCGATCCCGGTGAATGCTAACGAGGCGGGAGTGTGAGACGTCATCTCATGCGCCGAATGAGAGGGAGCTCTCTGACTTAACGATCGAACGAACGATCAAGAGTAGGCAGCCAACCGCATCACTTGTTTCTGACCCGGTAAAAAGCGACCCGGACTTGGAAGCAATGTTGGCAGGCCTTCGACGGCGTTCTTCTCGATCTTCTCCCAGTATCTGTTGTGTTGCGTCTCCAAAACCAAAATGGGGCGAGTACGCCTAGTTCGACCCCATGACGATATTCAGGCGAACACGCAGGGGATTAAAATGTTTGTTGTGATCGATGACCGAGAGGGCGTCACACAAGGCTATGCAGCCGGGTTTGACCGCGAAGGCGTCGTTTCGATTGGCTTCACTTCCACCGACTTCCGCGATTGGCTCGAGGGTGCGGTCGGCAATGACCTCACGGCCATCCGAGCCTTTCTGCTTGGGGATTGCCCGGACCGAACGAGCATTCCATCGAGCATCCGCAACCGATCGCGCGCGCCGATCATTGCGCTCAACGGACTGAAGCACCTCAAGCAAACCATCGAGCTCTTCGAAGCCGGCGTCGATGACGTCGTCCACGCTCCGGTTCACGTCAAGGAGATCATGGCACGGACGGCCGTTATTCGCCGCCGTACGCTCGATCAGAATGAGCCGGCACAAACCAGCATCATTCGCGTCTTCCTCGACGGACGCGATCCCGAGATCGCTGGGCGAACACTAGCGCTTCCCCGTCGCGAGCTTCGGATTCTCGAGCACTTGGTCGGGCATCAAGGAAAATGGCTGACGAAGACCCAACTCTTCAATGCCGTCTACGGACTGTTCGATGCGAGTTTCGATGAGAACGTGATCGAGAGCCATGTGAGCAAGCTTCGCAAGAAGCTGCGCGATCATCTCGGCTTCGACCCGATCGAATCGAAACGCTATATGGGCTACCGCCTCGACGACATGAAGTCTCGCACCATTGGCGAGATGCCGATGTCGAAGGCCAACTGAGGCTTACGCCTCCCGCGCAAGAGGACGCCGACGACCGGCGTTGGCGTCCACCGCCCCCTCTCAAACTCCCAGATCTGATCGGGAGATATCAGCGCGAAGAACAGTACCACACGAAGACCACGCCAGATCGCAAGATGCCATCAGCCCATTCGGCGACCATTCTTCGGGCCGCTCGTCAATGCCTCAACGGCGAAGCTGATCCTTCGAGACATAATTGAAATCCTGCACCAGGACTTCCTGCAGCGCATCCACCTGCAGCCGCTTGTTCACCTGCGTCCGCACAGCCTGTGCGAATTGCGCAAGATCGTAGCGCGCAAGATTCTTGAAATCGAGCTTCTGATCGCCATAGAGCGTGCGGAATGCTTCATCCACCACAAACGGCTCCGGTGGCACGGGAAGCTGACGCAGCACTTTCGCATCGGCCGTAAAGACGAGCTGAGTGATCACATATCCCTGCACGTTGCCTTCGGCGATCATCGGCACATTGATAGGCTTGACCTTTTCATAGACGAGCCCCTCGGGCTGCTCGTGCTTGGCTGGCAGGGCGGCCGCAGTCTCCTTCCAGTAGGAAATCCCAAGGCTCGTCCCGACCGTGACCAGGCAGGCCCAGACGCCTGTCAACAAAAGCTTCATCATGAGCGGCTACCTGGCGTCGGGACGGAATAAGTGCCGTCGGACTCGACCTCCTGGATCGACTTCGCAATGATGGCCGAAACTTCTCGCACCGCATCGAGATGGATCTGCAGCGCGGCTTGATTGCGGATCAGGCTGGCACGCAGCTGAGTCAACTGCGGCGTCACACGCGGATCGGCCTGAATGTCGGACGTCAGCCGTATCGCGCGCGTCAGCTCCAGCAACCCACGGTTCTTGCGCTGGCTGAAAGTGTCGAAATCGACGACGGCGCGAGATTCGAGCTTTGTGGTCTCCTCGTCAATCGTCGCCTTCAGGCGTTCGATGGCCGCGAGTGCGTTACTCTGAGTGCCTAGCCACTCGGCGCGGGCTTCGGATTCCTGAACCGAAAGCGGAGCCGTCTCCGCGACCGCCAGCATGTCCGGATCCGCAAGGACCAATGCCTGCATCTCAAGAGAAGATGCCGTATCCTGCTGCTTGATCTGTTCCATATTTCAACTCTGCTGTGATGGCCGCGATCGGCCGTTATGCTCCAGCGCCCGGTGTTGTGACCGAGCGTGATTTCGCCAACTGCTGGGCAATGCCGATACCCTTGCCCTTGGCCATCTCATTGCCGATCTGCTCGGCCATCATCGAGCGCCAGATATTGCCGGCACTGCCCTTGCCGAATACCTGCTCGGCGTCTTTGGGCAGCATGGACTCAACGAACATTTGCAAAACGAACGCCTCGAACTTGCGATAGACGCCGTAGTTGCCCTCGCTCTGCCGGATCACCGGTGTGGTCGGGACCGGCGTGCCGGCAGGCATAGACGTCGCCTGTGTCTGCCCCGTAGCGAATTCACCTTTCAAGGCTGAGGCAAATTCTGCCTGCTGCGCCGGTGTCAATCGTTCGAGCCGGCTCACCGCATTGCGCTGGGCGACTGGATCGGCCGCGTTGATGACATCCGTAATCAGATCGTTTGCGACCGGTGCGACCGTCATCTCGTGTTCCAATCAAATTCGGTTACGTCAGATATTCTGAAGCGATCGCCGGACCGCCTTGTCGATTTCATCGTCAAGCATGCGTTTCTCGTCTTCTTTCGCCGCGCGCCCCGCCGCTTGATCGACGAGGATTTCCACATGCTTCAACTTACGACCTTCCGTTCGTGCATTTTCAGCTAGTCGTTCCCTGACTTTGGCTACTGCACCTTGCTCGACGCTTGCGGCACGCAGACTTTTACCCGCGGTATGAACCATGAGATCTGGAAACACGCTCTCGTCATTGAAGGATTCAAGAATGCGCCGCTGCTTGTCGGCCAGCTCGTTTTCCCGCGCCTGATACTCCATCAAATTCCATTCGGCGATGCGATGCAGCCTCGCTTGCACAGCAGCGATGCGACGGATCTTGCGGTCCCGCTTCTGCATCATGTCCTACCCTGCCAACCACGCCGCGAACGCGATGCTGAACTGTAGAATCATCTCGCGGCTGGAGAGATAGAGCAGCATCAGGCCGCCCATCAGGACGAAAGGAAGCGAGATGAAATAGACCGGGATGCTCGGTGTCAGCTTGTTGGCAAGACCGACGGCGAAATTGACGATCACCGCATAGACGACAAACGGACTGGCAACGCGCAGTGCCAGGGTAAATGCCTGCGATAGATGATCCACCAGCTGCGCAAGCCCGCCCTCTGCACTGATCCCCGCGGCCGGCAGCCAGATCCGATAGGAGCCGATCAGACCGCGCAGCAGCTCCCAATGCTGTCCGGTGACGAAGAATATGACCGTCGCGGTCAGCGTGATCAGCGGCACAAGAGCAGGAACATGCTCATTGTCGTCCGCGACGCTCGGCATCGTGAGGCCGATACCCGAGGCAACAAACGTCGCCATTGTCTCGAGCGCGGCGAAAAACATGCGCGCCGTCAAGCCGATGACGAGGCCGACGAAGAGTTCGGAGAAAATGAGCTTTATCAGATCGGACGCTGCCGCGCCTTCGACGGCAGGACGGACGGATGCCTCGAGCAATGGCGTCAACATCAGGGTCACGCTGACCGCGAGGAACAGACGCACCTGGGTTGGAATGTTGACGCGGGAATAGCCGGGCGCCACCATCATGCAGGTGCCGATGCGACAGAAGACCAGAAATGCGACCAGAACCGAGACGGAGGTGCCCGTTGTCAAGATATGGCTCCGAGCGACTTGACCTCGGCGCCACGTGCGATCTCCACATGCGATAGCACCGGGAGCGTCGGGAACATCCGCTCGGTGATCATGCGTACATAGGGGCGCACATCGGGCGGAGCGACCAGAACGGCCGTATCACCGTTCCCCGCCGCTTTTCGCACTGCGGTCGAGACATCGTCCGCAAATTGCTCAACAAGCCGCGGATCGGCATCGAATTCCACTATTTCGCCCTTGCCGTCGCGCTTCAGGCTCTGGTGGAAGGCGAGATCCCAGCGATTACCGAGGCGCAACACCTTGAGCACGCCGTTGTCGGCAAAATCGCCGCAAATCTGCTGAGCGATCCGCATGCGAACATGCTCGGCAATCTGCTCCGACCGACGCACATGCGGCGCAATCTCCGCGATGGCTTCCAGAATGAGATGGAGGTTACGGATCGAAACGCGCTCTGCGAGGAGCAATTTAAAGACCGCCTGGAGACCGGAATAGGAAATCTGCGATGGCACCATATCCTCGATCAGACGCTTGTATTCGGGCTCCAGCCGTTCGATCAGGGCGCGCGTATCCTTGTATGTGAGAAGCTGCGCCAGGTTGTTACGGACGACTTCGCTCAGATGGGTCAGCAGGATCGAGATATTGTCGGCGATCTTGAATCCATCCTGCTTGATCTCATCGACAAAAGCCTGCGGGACCCACATCGCTTTCATGCCGAATGCCGGCTCGATCGTCTCGTCGCCCGGCAGATCCGGCCGGCGATCGCCATCGAACAGAACCAGCGCCTCGCCGATACGCAATTCGTGATGCGCAACGATCGTGCCGTAAATCTTGATCCGGTATGATTTCGGACCGATCGACAGATCGTCTGTGAGCTTGATCTCGGGTACGACGAAGCCATATTGGGTGGCGAAGCGGCGCCGGACCTTGGCAACGCGATGCGCGAGTTCGCCATGCGCACTCAGCATCTGAATTGCGAGCTGGCTGCCGACGCAGAGTTCGATGTCGGAGGTTTTCAGCAGCTCCTTGACCGAATCCTTCGCCTCGATCTGCGCCTTTTCTTGCACCTGGGCCAAGCGCGCCTGTTCAAGCTTGTCGCGCGCGGCCTGCTTGCGTGGCAGCGTGAAGCTCATGAACGCCATGATCGTGCCGAGCAGAGCGAAGGGCAGGAACGGCAGCCCCGGCAACAGGCCGAGCGCAAACATCATCAAGGCTGCAACGGATTGCGCGCGCGGATAGCCGCCGAGTTGCTTCAGAACGGTCTGTTCGGCCGATCCCCGCGTACCGCCCTTCGACACCAGCAGACCTGCCGACAGCGACACGATCAACGCTGGTATCTGCGAGACGAGACCGTCGCCGACCGAGAGCTTGGTGAACACGTCGGCCGCGCGCGCGAGCGGCATGCCGTGATGCGTGACACCAATGATGATGCCGCCGAAAATGTTGATCGCCGTGATGATCAGACCGGCGATGGCGTCACCGCGGACGAATTTCGAGGCACCATCCATGGCGCCGAAAAACGCGCTTTCCTCTTCAAGTTCGCGGCGGCGCCGCTGGGCTTCCTTATCGTCGATCAGGCCGGCCGACAGATCGGCATCGATGGCCATTTGCTTGCCGGGAATGGCGTCGAGCGTGAAGCGTGCGCCGACTTCGGCAATACGGGTCGCACCCTTGGTGATCACGACAAAATTCACAGTCACCAGGATCGCAAAAATGATCAGACCGATGACGAAATCGCCGCCCATCACGAATTTGGCAAAGCCGGCAACAACATAGCCGGCGGCGTGCTCACCTTCGCCACCATGCGACAAGATCACGCGTGTGGTGGCGACATTCAGCGCCAGGCGCAGGATCGTCGCGATCAGCAGAACGGTCGGGAATGCGGAGAAATCCAGGGGGCGCTGGATCCAGAGCGACACCATCAGGATCAGCGCGGACAGCGCGATCGAAAATGACAGTCCGACGTCGATCAGGAAGGTCGGGACCGGGAGCACCAGCATCGTCAAGATCGCGACGATACCGACGGCAAAGGCCACGTCGGTGCCGACCCGCCGTTCGCCCGGGAGGGCGGAAATCGTTACATCGGCCATGACGCTTCCTGCGCAAATATCATCGCCGCATTTTGCAGCGCTGACCTTGCGCGAGGATGGTGGACAGGTCTGCGGTCAGAAACCGTGCTCGATCCGACCGTAGAGCACTTCGGTAAAGGCGTAAATATGGGCACCCATGAAGGTGCCGGTCACGGCCACGACGATCAGCATCACGACGATTTTGGGGATGAAGGTGAGCGTCATCTCCTGCACCTGGGTCAGCGCCTGTAACAGGGCGATGATGATGCCGACCAGCATCGCCGCGCCCACCGCCGGACCGGCGGCGACGATGATGGTCCAGATCGCCTGTTGGGCGATATCGAGGGCGTCGCGCTCGTTCATGCTCAGCTGATCGTGATGCCGGCGCCGAGCGCCACCTTGACGCCGTTCTCCAGCGTCGCGACGGCACCGCCCGAAATGATCGTCACTTCCTTGATCTTGCCGGTGGTCTTTTCACCTTTGTCGTCGGTGAAGGACGCCGTACGTCCGATCAGACCCTCTGCTTGCTGGATGGCGCTCGAGGACAGCAGGCTGTCGAGCTTGGCATTTGTCTGCACCGCCTGCTCGACCGACGAAAGCTGCGCGAGCTGGCTCATATATTCGGTTGAATCCGTCGGATTGGTCGGATCCTGATTACGCATCTGCGCGATCAGGAGTTGCAGGAAGCCGTTATAGTCGATCATTCCGCCCGACTTGGTCGAGGAGGTCCCAGCCGTGTCATTGGCCGAGCGGTTCGCATTGACGCCGTTGACTTCCATGTCCGTTTCTCCGGTTTCAGGCGACTGCCACGGGCAGCAACATCTCGGCGCTGGTAAGGATCGACTGCTCGATATCGAAGAGCGACCTGATCTTGCGCAGAGCTTCGTAATAGCGCCCGGCTTCGACGAGCGTTTCGACCGCATCGAGACCGCTGAGCAATTCGGCATTGTCGGCCGCGGCATAGAGTGCACAGCGCTGATGGCCAAACACCGACTTCGCCTGCTCGATGTCGCCCGGGCTCATGAGCATCAGCTGCACGACGAAATAGAGCTGACGCATCGGTGTGGTGGCGTCCTCGACCTGCATGACCTGGCTTTCCAGCAGGAAAGTCACATCATTGATCAGCTCCAGCGTGACCTTGCGATCGACACGCAGCACTGCGCCGTTAACGTAGATCTTCTCGCCGCTACGAAGCGAGATGCACATAGGCTTCTTCATCCGAGTGCGTCCCGGATCGCGATATTGACCGCGACGAGGTCCTCGACCTCGCTCAGTTGAGCTTCACGATTACGTTCCGCTTCTTTGACGATCCAAAGGCCGATGGAGATCAACTGCACGCGCAGCTGCTCCGGCAGGCCATTGCGGGAGTTCGAGAGATCCTGGATGAAGAACGCCCACAAGTCGCGGATATAGACAAAGGCGTCCGTACGTTCCGGCAAGGTGAGTTCGCCGGCCTGTATTTTCTGCAGCAACCCAATGCCGTGATTGAGCGCCCGCCGCTCGCGCGAGCGCGCTTCGCGGCCGCCATCCTCGATCTCCGCGTCGTAACTTGCCAATGTCATGTCGAAGGACAACCCGCTGTTTTATGGAAGTATCGCAAATCAGAGATAGTTGAGGATGCTGAGCTTCTGGATCTGCGCGGACAGCGCATGAGACATTTCGAGCTGGTTCCTCAGGCTCGTGACCCGGACGGACGCTTCCTCCGGGTCGACGCTCTCCATCGCATTGACCTGCTTGGTGACGATGTCACTCTGCACCTTGAGGCGGCTGGTGGCGTTGGTGGTCTGTTCCTGCGCGGTGCCAAGCCGCGCGCCCACACTCGCGAGATCGGCGACCGCACCAGCGACCAGCAACAGAGCCTTGTCCGTGACCACCTGGAATGTGGATTGGTTCATCTTGTCGACACCCAATCCGGAGAGCATCGTATAGGCCATCGCCAGCTTGCGGAACGCGACGTCATTGGCACTCGCAGAGGAGTCGATGGTCTGGGTTGTAGAGATGCGACTGCGCATGACCTGATCGGAAGCCGATGACCAGTTCGTCCCCCAGGCCGGATCAGCGAACTCGGTCGCAAATGCGTTGTCGAGAAACGTATCCATGGCTCCCGGCAGGATATTCTCCGCACCCGCCGACCCCGGCGGAAATCCGAAAGCCGCAGTGAATGCCGCATCGATCGCCGTCTTGCTCGCCGAGCCATTTTCATAGGGCGTCATCGGCTGTTGCGATGTATTGATGCCGGCGAACAAAAACTGTCCGTCCATCGACACGTTCAGAGTCGACAGCAGCGAGCCGAGATTCGACGCTGCGGGCTGAGCGATAATACCGCCGCCGTTAGCCGAGTTGCGCGCCGCCAAGAGATCCTTCTGGAACGACTGCGCCGTTTCGATCGTCTGCGACAGCCGCTCCTGCGCCACTTCCAGCCTTGCTCCGACCAGCGCATTGGTATCGACGAGCTTGTCGATCTCCAGCAGCTCTGCGCGCATTGTCACATTACGCCCGGTCAGTGCACCGAGCTCCTTGCCGATATCGTCGTGCCGGCCGGTCGTCGCTTCCTTCACGCCCTTTGCAATCGCAACCTGGCTCTTCGAGGCCGAGATGCGCAATGTGGTCGCGATCGAGTTTGACGAGATGAATGTTGCAGCCATTTCGATTACCTCACCGCCTGAAGAAGATTCTGCAGCATCTGGTCGATCGTCGCGATCAACTTCGATGAAGCAGAGAAGGTACGCTCGACCTGGAGCATGAAGGACATTTCGTCGTCCATATTGACGCCATTGACGTTGGACAGCGCATCGGCACTGCGCTCGAGCAGCGTCTGATTGTAAGTGGCCGCCGCACCGACCGTCTTGCGCTCGGCTTCAAGCCAGCTCACTGACGAGCCTGCAAAGTCGACCAAGGTACCACTGGGCTTGCCAAGGGCGTTCGGATCGAACGGCCGCACTTTGCCCATGTCGTCCACGAGGCCTTGAATGCGCGCAAAGAAGCCAGCCTCGCCACCTGCGTTGTAGACATAGTTGGCGCCGTTGATGCCGCCATCGCGGATCAGGCTCGGATTACCGCCCAGTGCCTGGTCGACGAGATCGGTGACCTTGATGGTTCCAGCGAGGCCGGGATTGATGACGCCCGGCGTCGGCATCGCCGGACCGCCGCCATAGGTGAAAAGACCCGTCAGGTCCGGGCCGCCGCCGCCGCTCTGATCCTTTTCCGCAAATATCTCGATGACGCCGCGCGCGATTTCGTCGAGCTGGTTCTGATAGGTCACCATCTTGTCGTCGCGCAGCGTGGCGAGGCCAGCGAGCTTGCCGGAGCTGATCGGCATAACTGAATTGGGGCCGGTGACGGGGACGCCATCGATCACGACCGGATTTCCCGTCAAACCCGCCGTATAGGAATTGGTCGGCGCGAACGAGACCGTCCGCGCCGTCCGTTCGAACAGTGTCACACCAGAGTCGGTGTAAACGACCATGTCGTTATTGGCACGTGTGGCGAAGGTGATACCGACTTCCTGCGACAGTTTCGAAAGAATGCTATCGCGCATGTCCAGATGATCGGTAACGTCGGCCCCGGCCGTCGTTCCCTTCACGATCGTCGTATTCACCTGTTCGAATTGCGCGAGTAGCTCGTTGATGGTTCTCACCGACGTGGCCATCTCGGCATCGGCTTCTGAACGCGTCTTCTGCACGGTGGTCGTCGAATCGTTGAGCGAGACCGCAACGTCCTGGGCCGCCTTCACCGCGGACTTGGCGAAGGTCACATTGTCAGGGGCCGAAGTATATTGCTGCAGGGCACTTTTCAGCTTGGCCAGTTGCGCTGCGGCCGACTGGTCAAGTTCCGGATCATCGATCGTGACGGCCGCGACCTTCTGCAAGCCGTTATAGAGCGCGTCCTGCTGGGCCGTATTCGCGACCGCCTTGACCACGTTGTTGAACAAGCCGGCGCTCGCGGCGCGCTGGATGCCGTTGACGTAAACGCCGCTGCCCGGCTGCGAGACGATCATCGCATTCTTGCGCGAATATCCCTCCTGCTGCGTTCCCGCGACATTGCGCGAGATGACGGAGGATTGGACGCCCGCCGCCATAAGAGACGAGCGGGCAGAATTGAGCGCAATCGTAAGTGACATCGTAAGCCTCCGTCAGAATTGACGTGCGACGGTTAGCGCTTCAGGTTGACGAGCACGTCGAGCAGATCGGCACCCGTCTGGAACACCTTGGAATTCGCCGTGTAACCGCGCTGCGATTCGATCATCGCGGTCAGTTCGTTCGCAAGATCGACATTCGACGCTTCGAGCGCTTCGGGCTTGATCGTGCCAAGACCGCTGTTGCCGGCGTAGTCGACCTGGATGTTTCCCGAATTGATGCTGACCGAGTAGACGTTGCCGGCCTCCGGAGAGAGATTGTCCGGGCTCGGTACCGTCGCCAGCGGAATCTTCCACGTCGCGATGCGCGTACCATCGTCGAAGATCGAGTACATCGTGCCGTCCGAGGCAACTTCGACGCGATCCAGACCGCTTGGCGCATTTCCGTTCGTGGTGGCCTTGAACTGGAATTCGTCGGCGACCTGCGTGAGGTTCGACATGTCGAACGTGAAAGGCGAGCCACCCGGAATGGTGAACGCCATGGACGTCGGGCTGGCTGCGGCGAGCCGACCCTTGCCTGTCGCGGTGACATCGAAGGTGAAATTCTGGGTCGATAACGCTGCGGCCGAATAGGGAAAGCCACCACCGGGCGCCGCATTCGCGCTGTTGTAGATCTGAACGTTCCACGTATTGGCTGCCGTCTTGAACATATACATGTCCAGCTTCACGGCATTTCCGATGTTGTCGTAAGTGATCAAAGAGGTCTTCGATGTGAAGTTCGGTGGACCTGCGGTGACCGCTGCGTTTGCGTCGAGATTGGCGCCGACAATGCTGGCCTCCGTGGTCGGATTTCCGACCAGAGTCTGCTGTGCAATGTTCACGACCTGCAGATTGCCGAGACCGTTGGCCACGACATCGGGCACCGCACCGTTCTGCACGTTGTAGCCCATCAGATAGTAACCGGCGGTGTTGTAGAGATTGCCCTGGCCATCCGGAACGAACGAACCTGCGCGGGTCAAGAACGGAGTTCCACCGGCGTCGCTCACAATGAAGAAGCCATTGCCCTGGATCGCGAGATCCGTCGCCGAGGTCGTGTAATTCATCGTACCGGGATCGGAGATCGCATAGCGAACCTGCGTTTCGACGCTACCCGAGTTGTAGTTGCCGCTACCGCTGCGCAGGATGAGCGACGAAAATTCCGTCGATGCGCGCTTGTAGCCAGTCGTGTTCACGTTCGCGATGTTGTCGGCGACCGTTGCGAGCTTGTTCGACTGCGCATTCATGCCGGAGCCACCCGTGCGCATCACACCATACAGACTCATCGATCATCCTCCGTTTGACGTAGGGGTATTAGAGTGGAGATTGCTTGTGCGGGGCTGGCGGTTATCCACAGGCTTATCCCGATGCCGTACGCTCTGCGCAGAAGCTGCGGGCGTTACTCGTCCATGATCCGAAACCGCTCGCAACGAGACTGCCAATCACGTTGCAGATGTAGCGTTTTTGGCCCACGACATTGTTGGGTCCCGCATTGTAGCGGGCGACAGCCATGGTCCAGTTTCCCTCTCGCGCGCGTAGCTCCTTCAGGAATCGCGCGGCATAATCGACATTGCGTGCCGGATCGAACATCGATTCCACGCTGCCAAATTTCTCACCGTGATAACGGTGATTGATTTGCATACAACCGAGGTCAACCAGTTTGGCGCCCTTGCGTTTTTCATCCGCGAAGCGCGTGACTGCATCGCGCAGATCGGTGGCCAGAACGGTTCTGCCATCGACGTTGAGCGCGTACGGATTGAGCACGCCCTTCCGTCCGGTCTCGCTGAGACCGACTGCATAGAGGACACCCAACGGCACGCCGTGTTGGCGGGCTGCGCGCGCCATCTCGCGTTCGCACGGCCCTTCGGCGCGCGCCAATTCCGGAACGCTAGAGATAGACAGTGCTGCTGCGAATGCGGCTAGCACCTTGATCCTGCGAACGCTCGGAAGCTGAGTGCGATTGATCATGATCCTGCCTGTTCTGTCGCGCTCCGCCTTGCCCGTCACCGGATGATCGCCCCGATGAGCCGCTATCCGTCTGCGAGCCGTTCGGCGACGACATCGGACTGCGTTGATCCGAGGACGCCTGTTGTTGCTGCGGTTGCGACTGTGATTGGCCGTTGTTGATATTGGCATCCGGTGTACGCGTATGATCGATGGCTGCGATATCGAAACTGTAGCCGGCCGACTGCATCGCGTCGGTCAAGGCACCCCGCTCCTGACGTAGCAGATGCGTGGTCTCAAGACGGTCGGCCGTGAGATGAACCTCGACGGAATCGCCTGCAAGCCGCATCTTGATTGTAACGGAGCCTAGGTTCGGCGGATCGAGCTCCAGCGTCATCATCCGCACGGGACGACTCTCCGCGGATTTCGCGATCTCCTGAGACGGTGCCTCGGCAGGATGTGCGCCTTCAGGCGCCGCGACAGCCGGAAGGTCGCTCGCCATCCGATCCACGATCTTTTGCAGCGTCGTTACCTGCTGGACGGGCTCGAAATGCGTTTCCTGCTCGCGAACGACGGCCTTGCTGACCGGAACAGGCTTCGTATCCATCGTCTCGACAGTCGCGGTGAAGCGCTTGGCAGCGGGTGCGTCGATATCCGGGGTGTCGACATCCACGGCCTTTGTTACGTCCGTCGCCTCAGGCGATTTATCGTCAGCCTTGAGAGCAACTTGCGGTGCCGGAGATAACAGTGTCGAACTATCGTCCCGGCCGGTGTTTTGCTGCGCTTGGTCGAGTTTCGACATCACAGCGCTGATTGCCGCATTGGGATCGCGCCAATCATGAGCGGCCGCTGGCGCATGCTTGCCGTCTCCGGTGGACTTCGGCGCATCCTCATCCTTCTCAGGCTGCTCGTCCGTGACCGGCTTCGGCTTTGCCTCGCCGGAAAGCTCGGCGAGAATGGCCGCGGCCTCAAGTACGGGCGTCGCCGCGACCGACGCGACATGGACGGCATTCTTTTCGATCTTCGCAATAGCGGGCGACTGATCTTTCGAGATCTGCCGCATCTGCTCGCGGAAATGCTCGGCCTTCTCCTTTCCATCCTTGGAGTGGAGCGCACTGTTCAACCCGCCCTTCGCGCCCGTCTTTGCTGATGCGAGCTGACGAAACATAGCGGTCAGGAGATCGGCCTGCTTCATCGGGTTTTCTCCTTCAGTTGTTCTTGCGATTGGTCCAACAGCTTCTGGGCGTAATCGACGACGGCGATCGACCGGGCAAAGTCGATCCGCGGGCGCATCACCGTCTTGGGGGCCGTATCGCTGCTGCCCTTTGCCGCTTCCGGCAGCGCCTTGCGGACATTCAGACCAATGGCGAGCGCTGCCGTCTGCAATTCCATATCGCGATCCGACAGTTTGCCTTTTTCGATCTTCTCGAGCTCTGCAATGGCTTCGCGGTGGCCTGATGTGACGACGCGGGCGGCGGCGTGGTAGAGATGCGCGCGCAAGCGCTCCGGGCTACCATCATCGGACAGCACGGAAGCGCGTTCGGCCGCGAGGACGGCCATCTCGGTCTTGCCGCGAACGAGCGCAGTCCGCGCGATCAATAGGTAAAGACCGCGCTGGCTGATTCGATCCAGATGATCGAGAACGGCCACCAGTCGCGGAAACCGATCCGGCCGCTGCGCGAAGCTGAAGCGCGCGACCGACGTCGCAAATCGCTGACGGAAATTGCCGGCATAGATGGAGTGACGGAATCGGCGGAAATAGCGGATCGCGAGCGCTTCGAACTTGTCGAAGTCGTCATCCTGACCGACGATGAAGATCTCGCGTCGCAACGCCGCCTCTTCGATCAGCGTTCCAGGCATCATGAGACGGACGTCGTCGAGCAGTGCGATGGCCGCCTTGGGATCGTCCTGCGCGACGAGTGCCGACTGCACCAGGGCAATCTCTGCACCGAGCGTCGCCGGCAGACTACGCGGCTTGATATGACCGAGTTTGGCTTTCGCCTCGTCGGTGCGCCCTTCCACATAGGCGATGGCGCCGTCGACGGTCGCTTCATCGATGTTCAGAACGTTGCGCGCACGAAGCGATGCAACGACTTGTGGCGCACCACCGCTCAACAGAAATGTCACCGCCGCGCGCGAGTTTCGCGGCTCCTTCCACATAGCGGCATCCGTCTTGAGGAAGCTCTCTCCGATTCGTTTCAGCAGTCCCGGCTGCGCATTGTGGGCTTCGAGGTCTCCCCGCGCGATCTGATCCTGCAGCATCTGCAGCGAGCGGACCATCTGATACGGCTCACGCACCGGCTCATCGGCCGGCTGCGCATTGGCGGTACCAATGCACATGATCAGCATTGCCGTGGTGGTCCTGCAGGACATCATAGCGTTGACGCACGAATCAGAATTTCGATCCGCCGGTTCTGTGCCGCCAGCGGGTCATTTTGATTCTTGGGCCGACGATCGGCATAGCCTTCGATCCGCTCGACACGCGCAGCGTCCAGACCACCACGGACCAGCATGTGATAAGCCATGTGAGCGCGCGCAGTGGAAAGTCGCCAGTTGTCGTATTCGGTCGTGCGGAAGACGCGCGCATCGGTGTGCCCGCGCACGATCACCTGGCCGCGGTTCTGGGCAATCATCGGCGTGATCTTGTCCAGCGTGCGCACCAGACCCGGTGTTGGCTCGGCGGAGCCATTGGCGAACATACCGTAGTTCGTATCATCGGTCAGATTGATGAGCAGACCTTCCGGCGTTTCACGCACCTCGGCCACGGGATGCGCCGCGCCAAGTGTCGCCAGCACGGCGGAGATAGCGGACTGTAACTTGGCCGCATCGGCTTGCGTCGTCTTCTCTGCCTGTGTCTGCGGCTTGTCGCTCTTGGTCGAGGACTTCTCTGTCGCCGCAGCCTGCTGCTTCAGATCGGCCGCGGTGTTCGGTTTGGCGACATCATCGGAAAACAAGCCGACGGGCTTTGGGGGATCAGGTCTCTCGGATTTCGGCGGAGTCGTACTGGTGCCAGCCGTCTCCGGTGTCGGCGTGCCGGTTGCATCCGGCTTGGGATCGGCCGGACGCGGCTCCTGTCCTTCTGTGATGGCAGCAATATCCTCACCGTAGGGCAGGCTTCCAGCCTCCTTGCGGCCCGCAGGCTGCTTTTCAAGGGACGAAATCGATGCCATCGGCCAATTGATCGGATCGAACGGATCGCGATAGGCCTCGCCGCCCTTCAGTCCTTCCTTGCGCGCCGGATCGAGCGCGCCGCTTGTCTGCCCGGTGCGCGGCGGCCCTCCGGCGATCTCCGTCAGCACCGCATAAGGATCGCGGAACAGCGTCGCCTCCCCATAGCGCGGCTGTGGCTGTTGCGGTTGCACGACATCGGTGGTCGGCTCACCCGGCTCCGGCAGCGGCGACTTGGCGTTTCCCTCAGTGGCCTTGCCCGGATCGACCCGACGCGCATCGTTGACGCCTTTGCGATCGGGCGTCGAGTCCGTCAGCTTGATTGGATTGAAATAGGTCGCGACACTTTCGCGCGCTTCCTGACTGGTGACATTGATCAGCCACATCACCAGGAAGAACGCCATCATCGCCGTCATGAAGTCCGCATAAGCGATCTTCCAGACGCTGTTCTTCGTCTCGCCAGCATCGAGAGAGCTGCGACGACGAATAATCAGAATTTCGGTCGGTTCCTGCTCGGCCATTTTAGTTTTGGAGCGCCAGTTTCAGTCGATCGGTCCAGACCTTGAGCTGCGTTTCGAGCACGACCTGATCGATGGTGATCGATGCCTCTGGCTCCGGGCCTGGACGCAATTCGATGGCAATGGCGCGAACGCCGAGCTTGTTGCGGATCAGCTCCAGTAATTCGGTCGGACCAGTCAGGCGCAGGACCGGTCGACGCACATCGGTCGTGATGGACGACAGATGATCGATGAAGCTGGCAACGGCCTGCTTCTGCGCGGCACTTGTGATCATCGGCTCGAGAATGCGCGCAATGACGCCAGCGATCCGGTTCTGCAGTTCATTGCCCGCTTCAGTCACATCGGCCGCCAGTCTAGCGGCTGTCTCATTGAGCAGCTGCTCCCGCTCATCGGACGCCTGCGCGGCCAATGCTTGTCGTTCCTCATCGAGCTTTTGTTCGAATTCGGCCTTCGCCTTGGCATGACCGTCGGCGAGACCGCGCTCGTAGCCATCATCTTCCACAACGGCAGGCTTTTTCTCCACCAGTGGCTGCGGTTGCGGCGCGCGCGGCTGTTTCTCGATCAACGGCTGATGCTGCGGACGAACGGCGGAATGGTGCAATTGGTCGAACGGAACGACGCGGCTGCGCGGCTTGACGGTGTCTGGCCGATCGAAGTCCGCGATCAGTCGGGCGACTTTCTCTGCGCTCATGCCGGTTCCTCTTGTCTAATCCATTGCTTGAGAATTGCAGCGGCTTGTTTCTCGTCGAGCTGGATAATCTGCTCGAGCCGCTTCTGCGGGGCATTCTGAATACTGTTCGATACGTCCTGAATGAGATTCGGCGGAGGCTCATTGGAGAGCGCCGTCATCGCCGTTGCGCTGCCGGCGGTTCCGCCGCTCAGCAGGGCATTGGCCTCAGCCTGGAATTCCGTCGTCTCGTCCGACTTGGCACTTGCCAGAATCGTGTTGATCGCAGGACGCAGGCCGAACCAGATCAGCATGCCGGCTACCGCGAGGATGGTAATGGCACTTACCAGGCTGCCGGCCTGGCGCATCATGACTTCCGTGAAGGTGATGGACGGCACCGGCGCCATATCGCGCGCGCTCTCCATGAACTCGACCGCCGAGACCTGGATCTGATCGCCGCGCGGCTTGTCGATGCCGGCCGCGGTTGCGGCAATCTGCGAGATCTCGGCGACCTTGGCATCGATAGTCGCGTCGCTCGCCTTGTCGCCGAGGCTGGCCGCCAGGCGGGGCCGGTTGACCAGCACCGCGAGGAACATCTTGTTCACCACGTAACCATCACTGACTGTCGTCACCGTCTTCGACGAAACTTCGTAATTGGTGATGTCTTCACGGCGCTGCTTCTCATCGCTGGAGTTCTTTGCCCCGTTCGCATTGACCTGCTGATCCGGGAGATTCTGCTGGACGGTCGTCGGCTGCTGGCGATCGAGGCTTTGCGACGACTCTTTCTCGCGTACCGCACGGACCGAGCGCTGCACACGCGATTCCGGATCGTAGGTGGTTTCGTTGGTTTGCCGTTTGTCGGTCGACAGCTGGGTGGCGACACTCACCTCGAAATTGTCGAGACCGAGATACGGCGTCAGCGCGCGGCTGACATTTTCCTGAATCGAACGGCTGACGATGCGCTGCAGATTGGCCATCGTGGTCGGGGTCGCGCCGATGCCTCCACCGTCATCGTCGGAGAGCAACGAGCCGTTGCTGTCGAGCACCGTAACCTTGTCCGCCGTCATGCCGGGAACGGCAGCCGCGACGAGATGCCGGACCGAACGCGCCGTACGGGCATCGGCAGGTCCATCGGTTCGCAATACCACCGACGCCGATGGCGGCAGCTGTTCGCGACGGAAAGAGCCGCGCGCGGGAATGACGATATGAACGCGCGCAGCCTTGACGTCCTTGAGCACCTGGATCGTGCGCGCGATCTCGCCCTCGAGGGCGCGCACACGCGTCACTTCCTGCATGAAGGACGTCAGACCGAGCGATCCGATCTTGTCGAACAGCTCATAGCCGCCGCTGGTGTTGCTCGGCAGTCCCTTGTCCGCCAGCAGCGTTCGCGCCTGCGCGGTCTGCGCCGGACGGACATAGATGGTGTCGCCGGCTGAATTGATGTCGAAGGCGATATTTGCGTCGCGCAGCACCGAACCCACGCGGGAGACATCCTCGCGGCTGAGACCCGCATAGAGCGTGTTGTACTCCGGCCGGCTGAGATAATAAGCGCCGCCGCCGACGCCGGCGAAGACCGCAACGCCAATCACTGCAAGCAGAATGAGACGTTTGGTGCCAAGCTCCAGGAGATTGCTCCAGAGCTTCTGCGCATGCTCGCGATTGACCATCGAATCCTCTGCCCCACTTCCGACGCGATCATCGATCGCGAAGCTTGTCCGAGCATTACGAGATCCTTAACGCGAAATGGCCGCGCTATTGCTAGCGCGGCCACCTCGAAGTCGTATGAGGGAGCGATTAGCCGCGGAACAGCGACAGGATCGACTGGCTGCCCGAGTTCGCGATCGACAGCGCCTGGATGCCGAGCTGCTGCTGCGTCTGCAGAGCCTGGAGGCGGGTCGATTCGGCGTTCATGTCGGCGTCGACGAGCTGGCCGATACCGCGATCGAGCGAGTCGGTCAGAACCTTCACGAAGTCCTGCTGCAGGCCGATACGGTTCTTGATGGCGCCGAGGTTGGTGGCGGCGTCGGTGATCGTGCCCAGCGCGTCGTCAACGCCGGCGATGTAGGTTTCCAGCGCGGCGAGGTCGGTCGCGCTGTCCGTGAACTTCGAGATGTCCAGGTTGGCAACGCTGAAGTCGCTCCAGGCGCCGTTCTGGTAAACGTCGTAAGTCTTGTCGAGAACGCCCTTCTCGGTCTTGACGTCGGCCGTAGCGGCGGCCTGCGCCGTCACGGTACCGCCGGTAGAACCGCCATCGGTATCGGTGGTGGCAATCGCGGTCGTGCTGGCGTTCTTGATTTCGATCGTCTTGCCGTCCTTGTTGATGCCGACGGTGAGGCCTTCGATGCCGAGACCGTTAAGGGCCTTGGCAACGTCCTGAACCGTGGACTTCTGCGACACGTTGATCGTGGTGGTGACGGCAGCGCCACCAGCAGGCGTGACGGCGAAGGCGATCGTGCCCGTGGTCGTCGGCGGCACGGCGGCCGCGTCACCGACGGTGGCCGGATCGAAAACGAGGGTCGTGGTGGTGGCGGCAGCGTGAGCCGTCTTGTAGGCAGCGTCGAGCGTCTTGTCGTACAGCTTGATGGCATCGAGGTCGACGGTCAGGGTATCGACCGAAACCACGCCACCGGCGCGGGAGAACGACGACACGACCGACTTGCTCGAGTTGTAGGTCGGCTGCTGCGAGTCGACCGAGATCCAGTTTTCACCGTTGAACACGGCGCTGTCGGCGGTGTTCTTCAGCTGCTTCTGGAGTTCGGTGATTTCCGACTGGATCTTGGCGCGATCGACGCCCGGCGTACGGGCAGCAACCAGCTTTTCCTTGATCGACGAAACGACGTCCACCGTGCCTTCCAGGCCCGTATACATCGTGTCGATGGTCGCGGCGCCGAGACCGAGAGCGTCCTGCACGGCGCCCAGAGCCTGCACGTCCGAACGCATCGTGGTGGCGATCGACCAGTAAGCGGCGTTGTCCGACGCGGTCGCGACGCGATAGCCGGTCGAGATGCGGTTCATCGTCGTGGAGAGGTTGGAGTTGACCGAGCGCAGCGTCTGCAGCGCGGTCATCGCCTGGGAGTTGGTCATCAAGCTAGACATCGTATGTCCCTTTAATTCGATTTGAATGTTTGCTGGGGACATACCGGACTTTCACCGGTACGACAGGGCGGCATCATGCCTTTGGAATTGTCGATGTCTGATCGACCCAACCTGTCGTGAATTGCAAGCTATCCGCCAAACCTTACCCAAAGCTGAAGTTGGCGAACAGCGGTATAGTTAACGGCGCTATCCTTATCGATTCATTTCGATGACAAACGCGCCGATTACAGAAACGATTTGACAAGGCCGACGGCGAGCAGATTCCAGCCGTCAATCAACACGAAAAACAGCACCTTGAACGGCAACGCGAACACCGTGGGCGGCATCATCATCATGCCCATCGACATCGTCAGTGTCGCCACGATCATGTCGATCACCAGGAACGGCATGACGACAAGAAAACCGATCTCGAATGCACGCCGCAGCTCCGACACCATGAATGCGGGGATGATGATTCGCAAATCAATTCGCTGGCCATCGAGCTTCACTTTCAAACTCTCAGCAGCGAGATTCTCGAAAGTCTGTAGATCCTTCTCGCGCACATGCTGCAACATGAATTCGCGAAACGGATCGGTGATGCGAGAATAGGCTTCCTGTTCGCTGATCTCGTTCTTCATCAATGGCTGCACGCCGTTCTGCCAGGCTCGGTCGAATGTCGGAGACATGACGTAGAAAGTAAGAAACAGCGCTAGGCTGATCATCACGATATTCGACGGTGTCGTCTGCAAGCCAAGACCGGTGCGCAGAAACGACAATGCGACGACGAATCGGGTGAAGCTCGTCACCATGATCAGCAGCCCCGGCGCCAGCGACAGCACCGTGAGAAGCGCGACCATCTGGATGATGCGGCCGCTGGCGCTGCTTTCACCTTGCGGCAGCAAGGTCGACAGGTCCGGGATTTGCGCCATCGCAGTCGTCGGCAACATGACGGCGACCAGAATCAGGAACACGCGCGTCATTGCACCACCAGGGTTTCGATGATCAGTTCGCGCACCTTGCCGCTGGAACGCGTCACCGCGCGTTCGTTCAAGTCTTCGCGCAGATATTGCAGGCCGCGCGCGCCTTCGATCTGGGGCGGCGTGAGCGTGCGGAGATAGGAGACGATGTCCTCGCCGACCTTGGCGGTCAACGCATAAGCCTCCTCCTCATTGAGCTTGTCGGTGACGATCGAGGCTTCCATCCTGATCCAGGTATTCGGCGGTGCGGCCAGATTCGTCGTGACGGGCGAGATCTTGCGCAGCCGATCGTTGGGATTGAAGGCGGACACCACGGGCTTCTCGACCACTTCCTTCTTGCTCTCGACGAGGCGCTCCACCGCCGACAGCATGTGGAAGCTGGCGAGGGTCCCCGCGCCCGCCGACAGTCCGGTGACGACCAGCAGCGCGACCATCCATTGCAGGATGCCTCGGCCCTGTCCCTCGTTCTCGCCATCATCGGCCATGGTCGATCCCCATCAGAACGGCGCGACCCGATCGTAGACCTGCTGGCCCCAGTTCGGCTGCTGCACTTCCATGATGCGGCCGCGGCCGCCATATGAAATACGGGCCTCCGCGATCTTCTCATACGGAATGGTGTTGGCGCGGCCGATATCGATCGGACGCACGATTCCTCCGACATTGACGATGCGCATCTCGTAATTGACGCGCATTTCCTGCGAACCGCTAATCAGCAGGTTGCCATTTGGCAGCACATCGACCACGACCGCAGCGATCGAGAAACGCACTTCCTCGGCGCGGTCGATCTTTCCGGATCCCTTGCTCGACGATTGCGAACTCACATTGGCATCGAAATTGCCCTTTGACGCCCATTTCGCGATGTCCGCAGCGTAGTCGGTCCCCAATTTAATCTGCGAATCGCGCGACCGGTCCGTCTTGTTGTCCAGAATGGCCTTGTCGTTCATGGTGACATTGACGGTGAGAATGTCGCCAATGCGCGTTGCGCGTGGATCGCGATAGAGATCCTTGCGCTCGCTCCAGATCGAGTGCTCACCGGGACCGCGATAGGCCCGCTTCTCCATTGGAATTCCGCGCGCATCCACCTGCAGGCCCTGGCCGACCGGCGACATGGTCGGCGCCTGACTGAGCTCCGCCAGCGGATTGGCGCAACCGGCAAGGCCCGACAGCAGGACCGGCAACAGAAAAACTCTCGAAGACTTCATTTCCTGGCTTTCCCGTCGTCGGTGCGACGCATGCCGGCCAACGTATCGGCGAGATGCGCACCGCGCGCCGGCTCCATTTCATTGAGGATCGAACTGGCGACCCGTACTTTCAGCTTGGCGAGCACCGCGGCAGCCGTATCGTCAGCCATGCTGGCGATCTGCTGCGCAGCCGCTTCCGGATTCATGCGCGAATAGATCTCGACGACATTGTCCTCGGCCTTTTTGAGGAAATCCTCGCGCAGCTTCAGCCACTCTTCATATTCCGCGCGCTTGGCCTCGAGCTCCGCGATGCGTAGCTTCAGCTTCGCTTCGGTCGCCTCCAGCTCCTTCTGCTGCCAGGCGACGCGCGCATCGAGCGCTTGATCGGTGATATTGCTGCAGAAACGCGCGACATCCGATTCCTGCGTCGCTGCAGCCTGCTCCTTCTTGTCGATGGATCCGGTGACCAGCGGCGAGTCGCTGAATGACCTTGTCTCGGGCTTTGCCACCACTTCCTGCTTTGGCGCCGTCTTCGGACGCGGAGGATGCGTCGTCTTGGCGAACTCGGCAAGATTCAGCGGCTTGGACAGTTTCTGCGCCGGCTCGGCCGAAGCGAGGTCCGATGCGATGACTGCTGCCAGGATGCAGATCGACCAGGTTGCGGGACGCGCCATTCGTGCTCTCGTGAATCGGTTAAGCAAGCGTTGCACGTGCAGCCTTGCGCGGCGCTGACCCATCACTTTACTGGATGACAAGTTCGGCCTGCAGCGCCCCGGCCGCCTTGATAGCCTGCAGGATCGCAATGATGCCCTGCGGCTTCAGCCCGATCTGATTGAGGCCGCGCACCAGCCTCTGAAGATCGGTGCCGCGGAGGATGGCGACCTTCGCGCCGTTCTCGTTCGCCTCAATGAATGTCTGCGGAACGACGACCGTTTCACCGCGTCGGGCGAACGGATTCGGCTGCGACACGATCGGCGCTTCGGTGATGCGGACGGAGAGATTGCCATGGGTCACGGCCACCGTGGAGATCTGAACATTGCGGCCAATCACGACCGTGCCGGTGCGCTCGTCCACCACCACGCGCGCCGGTGTGTCCGGTTCGATCAGAAGTTCCTCGATCTCGGCGATGAAGCGAACCGGCGGCGCGGAGCGCGGCCGTTGCAGCATGATCGTGCGATAGTCGCGCTCGAAAGCAATATTCGCTTGGTATCGTCCACGGCCATGGGCATTGATCGCATCGATGATTCGCGTGGCCGTCGCGTAGTCCGGATTCTTCAGTTCCAGCGTCAGATTCTGCATCTCGCTGAAATTGCCTCTCACTTCGCGCTCGATCAGGGCTCCGTTCGGGATGCGGCCGGCCGTCGCGACACCCTGGCTGACGCTCTGGGCCGCGCCTTCGATATTGTAGCCGCCGACCGCGATGGCGCCCTGCGCGACTGCATAGGTCTCGCCATCGGCACCGCGGAGCTGCGTCAGCACCAGCGTGCCGCCAAGCAGCGACGACGCGTCGCCCATGGACGAGATCGCCACATCGATGCGGGAGCCGCCGGCCGAAAAAGGCGGGAGATCTGCGGTCACCATCACTGCAGCGACGTTACGTGTACGCAGCTGGGTTCCGCGGATGTTGATGCCCATATTGTCGAGCATCGACTGCAGGGATTGCTCGGTGAACGGCGCGTTGCGCAACGTATCGCCCGTGCCCTTGAGGCCAATCACCAGGCCGTAGCCGATGATCTGGTTTTCGCGCACGCCCTTGAGGCTCGCGATATCCTTGATGCGCACGGCAGCTTCTGCTGCCGAGACCGACAGCGCGAGCAGCAGTCCGCAAAGAAGACGCAGCATCATCCGTTCTGAATCCGTACTGATCCGTCCTGCTGGACGATGCCTCGAATGGTCACGCCGGTATCGAGATTGCGCAGTTGCACCATCATGCCGGGGCTGGCCGACTGCAACGAGGTCGCATAGGTCACGATGACAAGACCGTCATCCTCCACCAGCACCTTTACAACGGCGCCGCGCGTGACAACCTTCTGATCCTCGAGCCCGTTGATGGGAATGAGATGACCGGCGATCAGCGTGCGGCGCGCAGTGCGCCCGACCAGTGCAGCACGATCGTTGATGAATGCACTCGCGCCCTGGATATTGGGCGCGAAGTTGCGATCCATGATCATCTCGTCCTTGATCACGTCGCCCGGATAGATCGTCGTCGCCGGCACCGGGTATTTGACGGGTTCTTCCGCCGCCATGGCGCCGCCCGCGAGCGCGAGGCCCGCGAGCAACAGAGTTACGATCTTGAGGACGCGCATCGGACGCAGCTCCGTCATCGTGCTTAGCGAAGCCCCTTGGAGACAGTCGAAGCCATCTCGTCGGCGGCCTGGATGACCTTCGAGTTCATCTCATAGGAGCGCTGTGCCGATATCAGCTCGGTGATTTCCTTCACCGGATCGACGTTCGAGTTTTCAAGATAGCGCTGGTGCAGCTTGCCGTAACCGACATCGCCGGCAAAGCCGACCACCGGCACGCCCGATGCGAGCGTTTCACGGTAGAGATTGCCGCCCAGCGGCTCGAGACCGGATTCATTGGCGAAGTTTGCGAGCTGCATCTGGCCAATCTGGACAGGCGCCACTTCACCATCGATCTTGGCGTAGATCTGCCCGGACTCGTTGATGATGACGTCCACTGCGTTCGGCGGCACCACCACCGCCGGGTTGACCAGATAGCCATCCGGCGACACCAGCTGACGGTTTTCGTTCAGGTTGAACGCACCGGCACGCGTATAGAGCGTTTCGCCATTCGGGCCGGCGATCTGGAACCAGCCGCGGCCGTTGATGCCGAGATCGTAAGTGTTGCCGGTCTGCGCCATGGCGCCCTGGATGTGCAGCTTCCTCACTGCCGCGGAACGCACGCCAAGACCGAGCTTGGCGCCTTCCGGCACCGCGCCTTCGCCCGCGCGGTTCGGCACACCCTGGGCACGATCGATCTGGTAAAAAAGGTCAGTAAATTCTGCGCGCGAGCGCTTGTAGGACGTCGTGTTGATGTTCGCGATATTGTTCGCAATCACCTCCACATTGAGCTGCTGCGCGCTCATGCCGGTGGCAGCGATAGCTAGTGCTCTCATGATCTAACCTCAAATCGCCATTCGGCTGACTTCTTGATAGGCCTGAACGACCTTGTCGCGGACAGCCACCGCCATCTGCAACGACCGCTCGGCCGACATGACAGCCTCGACCACCTTCTGCGCCGAAAGCTTGCCCTGGATCGACTGGATCGAAGCGGCTTCGCCGGCCTTCATCGAGCCGATGGCATCGGCTGCGACCTGTTCCAGAACGTTGTTGAAGCCCAGGCCTGCGGAGGCGGGCTGCGCCGCTGGCGCCGCGTTGCTTGTCTTGAAGACTTCGCTTGTCTTCGCAAGCTCGCCAGCACTGGTGACAACCGACGATACAGAATCAAGCATGTTCAGCTCCTCAAGAGATCGATGGTCATCGACACCATCGAGCGCACCTGTTTGATCACCTGCAGGTTGGCCTCGTAAGACCGGTTGGTTTCCCGCATGTCGCCCATCTCGATGAGCGAATTGACGTTGGGAAACTTCACATAGCCGGACTCATCGGCCGCCGGATGCCCCGGCTCGTAATCGACGCGGAACGGCGCCTGGTCGGAACCGATATCCTTGACCTTGACCATACGGACGCCGGCGGCGCGATCCATCTCCGCCGTGAAGGTCGTGGTCTTGCGACGGTACGGTTCAGATCCCGGGGTACGCCCGGTGGAATTTGCGTTAGCGAGATTTTCCGACACCACGCGCAGACGCGTCGACTGCGCTTCGAGGCCGGAGCTTGCGATCTGGGTGGATGCCTGAAGTGGATCGATCATCGTTCTCTCCGTCAGGCTTTCATGCTGCTCATGAACATGCGATGGAAGGATTTTACGATCGCCGTGTTCAACGAGTAGTCGCGATTGATATCGCCGGCCTTGAGCATTTCCTGTTCGAGGCTGACCGAGTTACCGGAATGCACCGTTTCCCAGGTCTTTTCCTTGCGCATTGCCTGCGCTTCGACACGCGAACCGGTCGTAATGTGCATCGGCGACGTCACCGTCACCGGCACCACCTTGGCGTCGAGGATCTTGTTGAACGGTTCGATATCCTGGGCGCGGTAGCCCGGGGTATTTGCATTAGCCACGTTCGACGAGACCGCAGCTTGTCGTAGCGACAGCCATCGCTCATGCGACGAGGCGAGGTCCATAAGATAGACGGGTCCCACAGTGTCCCCACGATTCACGATTCATTAGGCTTGGTTTACGTCTGGAAACTTGTCCGAGGCTTGAGGTGCGCGAGCGGGCACGCGCCTCATGCATTCGTCTTCTGCTGCTTGCGCGAGTGCAGGAAGTAGATGATCTCCGCAACGGGGCGGAAAAACTCTGCGGGGATCATCCGGTCGATCTGTGCGACGTCATACATCGAGCGCGCGAGCGCCTTGTCTTCGACCACGGGAACGTCGTTTTTCTCGGCGATTTCCCTGATCTTGAGTGCAATCAGGTCCTGTCCCTTGGCGAGCACGGTCGGCGCAGCGTCCTCACCCTGCTTGTATTTGAGCGCGATGGCGAAGTGAGTCGGATTCGCGATCACGAGCGTCGCCTTCGGCACGGCAGCCAGCATCGTGTTGCGGGCGCGATCGCGTGCCAGCGACCGCATGCGCGACTTCAGGATCGGATCGCCCTCGGCCTGCTTGAACTCGTCCTTGATCTCCTGCTTGGTCATGCGCATCTCGCGCCGCCAGTGGAAGCGCGCCCAGACCAGATCGAGCGAGACCAGGACGATGGTGGCAATGCTTATGGCCGAAACAAGACGCATCGCCGTCGTCAGGACGAGCTCCGGGACGGCGGTCGGATCGCTGAACAATGCATTCACGGCCACGGCCTCCTCGGCTCGCAGAACGATCGACACGACCAGGCTGACGGCAACGAATTTGAAAACCGACTTGGCGAACTCGACACGCCCCTGAGCGCCGAAGATGCGTTCCCATCCCTTCATGATCGAAATACGAGACATTTCCGGTTGGATCCGGTCGAAGACCAGCCTTGGCGCATTCTGCAAGAATGACGACGCCAGCCCCGCAATCAACAGAACAATAACGATCGGAATGATCAGCCCGGCCGCGCTCATTCCGATCTCCGTAAGGAACGAGATCGCATCCGCACCGTTGCGAAGACGAATTCCCGATGGATCGTCGATCAGCCGGGCCAGAGTGTAAGTGAGCTTCCGAACATTGTCGGACATCAGGAAGCTCATGATAATCAACAAAGCGAGCATCGAGGCGAAGATCGGCGCTTCACGCGAGACGGGAATCTGGCCCTTCTCGATGGAATCGCGGACCTTCTTCTCGGTCGCCTCTTCGGTTTTGCTGTCCTTCTCGGGCGCCTCAGACACTGCAATCTATCTTCAGGTGAAAAACGACTGATCTTCCTGATCCGGATTGAGCTCGATCTCGCCGCGGCCGGCCATATCGAGCGCAAGATCCGTGATCGTGCGACGTGCATCGAGAATTTCGCGCTGATTGACGGGAATGCCGCTCGACAATTCGTGTTCGACCAGACGCCTGGTACGTCCTGCCAGCGACGACAGGATGAGCTCGCGGAACGCGGGCTCGGACCCCTTCAGCGCCAACACCGTGCGATCGGTCGGCACCTGATCGAAGATCAGCATGCGCGCCTTCGCCGTCAGCTTTACGATATCGTCGAAGGTGAAGAGCATGCCCTTCAGGATTTCCGCCGACTTCGGCCGCGATTCCGTCAGGCTCTTCAGCGACTCTTCCATCTGCGCCCGCTCCATCTTGTTGATGATGTCGGCCATGCGCGGATAGGTATCGGATGCCATATTGCGGGCGAAATTGATCATGAAGTCTTCGTGCATCGTCTTTTCGATGATGCCCATGGCATCCTCGACCACCGGCTTCAAACTCAGCATCCGTCGCATCAGGTCGTGGCGGATGTCCGGCGGCAGATGGCTCATCACGCGCGCCGCACAGGCGGGCTTGACGCGCGACAGGATCAACGCCGCCGTCTGCGGATGCTCCTTGAGCAGATAGTTCGCGAGCAGACCTTCGGAGACGAGTGAGATACGCTCCCACACCGATTTTGTTTTGTTGCCGAGTACTTCCGAAATGATGTCGGTGATCTGATCCGGCGGGAGCACGCCATTGAGCAGCTTTTCGAGCTCGCCGACCGTGCCGAAGATATTCGGCCCTTGCGAGAAGTTCTGCGCGAACTCCTCGATGATCGCCTCCAGTTCGGACGTCGAGATCGGCTTCAGTTCGGCCGCGGCGCGCGTGACCAGCTTGATCTCGTCGGGATCGAACTCCTTGAGGATTCCGCCGGAAAGGTCTCGGCCCATGGCCAGCAGAAGCACGGCAGCTTTCTCCGTGCCGCCCAGGGGCCTTACGGAGGTATTGCGCTTGACGGGTGCGTTGAATGCCATGGGCGGCCTCTATCAGGCGTCCGGATCTCCGGACATGCCACCGACGATTTCCGTCAGGGACACGCCGAAACGCGAATTTTCGTCTTCCACCACGACCACGGCGCCACGCGCCACGATGCGGCCGTTGACGACCACTTCGACAGGTTCGCCGACGCGATGATCGAGCGGGATCACGGCCCCGCGGCCAAGCTTCATCAGATCTGCCACCGGCATGGTTGCGGAACCGAGCAGCACCTGCACGGTGACCGGAATCCGCAAGATCGGCTCGATATTCGTCAGACGGCTGGTCTCTTCGGCAGCGCGCGCCGCCAGGTCCGCCAGCTTGCCGAACGACGCCTTTTCCGCGCCGAGTGTATCGGCTGCGATTGCAGTCGCCGGGTCGGCTTCGAATGGTTGTTTCATGGTCCCCTGCCTTCCAGAAATGAATTCGCTAGATCTCACGCCGGACTGGCGTTGCGCGCATCGATCTCGGCGATCGTTCGCCGCGCTTCATCGATCTTGTCGCCGAGTGCGTGAACCATCTGCCGGCCGTCGGCACTGAATTCACGGACCATCACGACCATGTCGTCGACTGTCTCGTTGGTCTTGCTGAGCACCTGTGTGAACTCGCCTTGGTGCGCGCGCAGCCGCACTAGTTCGCGATGCATCCTGGTGACGCGAAAGCTCGTAAAAAGCAGGGCAACGAAAAGAACGATATCAACGATTGAGGATATCATCGATGAACTCCCGCTTCTGATCCCCGGACTCCTTGACCTGCAGCGAATAGACGCCGTTCATCTGGCCGAGCTGGCACCAGAACAGGCGCTGCTCGTTACACTCCAGCCGAACCAGCGTGTCCGGCGTAGCATTCAGCTGCAACACCTGACCGACCTTGAAATTGGCGACTTCGCCGAGAGTGAATTGCCGCTCCTCGAGGATCGCCTTCAACGTGACCTCGGTGCGCTTGATCTCGCTATGCAGCTGGCGACTCCACTTCGGATCGGTCGAAGCCGATTCGCCGGAGACGATCTGCGACATCGCGGTGCGGATCGGATTGAGGGCCGCATGCGGGATGACGATGAACATCTCGCCGCCCCGGTCGAGGGCCTGGAGCAGGATCTTGGAGCAGACCGCCATATTATTGAGACGACCAATCGCCAGATAGTCCATCCGCGTTTCGACGCGTTCGAGGTTGAAGGTGACCTCGGTCGCCCGTTCGAACGAGGACTGCAGCGCCTTGCCGAAGCGCTCGAACAGCGCCTGCGCCACATGCAGCTCCACATTCGAGAACACGCGCGGCATATCGAGTGGCGGCTCCGCACCATCGGCACCGAACAAGAGCTCGATCATCGTATAGACGAAGTCGCGATCGAACCCGATCAGGACGCGCGCGTCCCACGCCTGCGCGTAGAAGACAGCGGCAATGGCTTCGCCTTCGTGACGGTCCAGGATATCCGACAGACGCTCGCTGCCGACGCTCATCAGCGAGAAATAGGATTGCGACGGCGACATCGAGCGCAGGCTTTCGGCGCACAGATTGGTCATCGTGTCGAAGATCACATGCAGCATCGGCATGCGTTCGACGGAAATCCCCGCCGCGCCGAGAAGCTGATCCGATCCCTGCTCCGTACGGCCCGTCTTCACGTCCGACATCAGCCGCGTGCTCCTGCTTTGGCCGGTTCGGCCTGTTCAGCCTTGCCAGCCCCGCCGGTGATGGTCTCGCTTTCGACCACATCGATGGACGGACGATCCGCGGGACCGATCATCTTGCGGCCGTGCTCGATCGCGATCTGCGGCAGCGCGCCGTTCATGAAGGCGAGCAACGATTGCTTGACGATCACATAGAGACGCGCCCGCTGCTCGCGCACCATCTTCACCTTGAGCGCCAGCGGCGCGACGATGCCGTAGGACAGGAAGATGCCGACGAAGGTGCCGACCAGCGCGGCGCCGATGAAGCCACCGAGCAATTTCGGCGATTGATCGAGCGCGCCCATTGCCTTGATGACGCCGAGCACCGCCGCCACGATACCGAGCGCAGGGAGGCCTTCTGCGATCATCATCAACGCGTTGTAGGGTTTCAATTTACTGCGGACGATGGTTTCGATTTCCTCGTCCATCAATGCCTCGATCTCATGGGTGCGTGCGCTGCCCATAACCAACAGGCGGAAATAGTCACAGATGAACTGAGTCAGCGGCTCGTTGGCGAGCACAGTCGGGAAGGCTGTGAAGATTTCCGAGGATGACGGATCGTCGATATGCGCTTCGACCTCGTTACGGCCCTTGTTGCGCACTTCCCGCATCAGGGAGTGCATCAAACCGAGCAGATCGAGATAATGCCGCTGCTTCGGGACGTCGACCGTGATCGCCTGGACGGTCGCCTTGCCCGTGTCCATCACGACCTTCCAGGGATTGGCGACGACGAAGGTACCGGCCGACATCCCCATGATGATGACGAATTCCCAGGGCTGCCAGATGACAGCGAGATGCCCGCCCATCGCAACATAGCCGCCGATCAGACTGGCGAGTGTGATGATGACACCGATGAGAACGTTCAAGCGCACCGCTCCGACTTGAGGATATGACTCCTGTAGGCATCGATGCTTGCACGAAGCTGACATCCTCCATTTCCGGCCAGCCCCGGACAAGCCTGCTCGGGGAATTTGCATGCAGTCGCGCACGCGAACCTGAAACTCGGATTCCAAGATGCAATCAGCGCTCTATGTCAGCCTTTCGGCCCAGGTCTCGCTTGAGAAACGGCTGGAAACCATCGCCAACAACATGGCGAATGTGAAAACGGCGGCATTCCGCGCCGACGCCGTGAAATTCGAGACCGCACTGTCGCGCGCGGCGACCCAGCCCGTCGCCTTTGCATCGCCCGGCCAGAACTTCATCTCGCGCAAGGAAGGCGCGGTGACGCAGACCGGCAATCCGCTCGATGTGGCGATCGCCGGCAACAGCATGGCCGCCTATCCCGGCGGTCCCGATCCCGGCGCGACCACCTGGATGGCCTTCCAGGGCCCCAATGGCCCCGTCTATACCCGCGACGGCCGCATGCAGATGGACATCAACGGCCAGCTCCGCACGCTGGCCGGCTATCCCGTGCTCGATTCCGGCGGCACGCCGATCATCGTCGATCCCGATGGCGGCGCGCTGACCATCTCGCGCGACGGCACCATTTCGCAGGGAATCAACCAGGTCGGCCAGCTCGGCCTGTTCGACATCGCCTCCGACGCGAAGCTGGAGCGATTCGGCAATTCCGGCGTGATCCCGGACAAGCCGGCGACCGCGGCGCTCGATTTCGTCACCGTCGGCTTCCAGCAGGGCTTCGTCGAAGGATCGAATGTCGATCCGCTCACCGAGCTCACCCACATGATGATGGCGACACGCACCTTCCAGAATGTGAGCTCGCTGATTCAGGACTCCGAAAGCTCAGTCCAGAACGCCATTCGTACCCTCGGCGATCCGTCCAAAGCCTGAGGCTGACCGGAGTTTGAGATGAACGCGCTCGAAAAGCTCGAATCCACCATCGCCGTTTTGCGCAAGGACGTGCCGGTGGTCCGCGTCGGCGGCCTCGTCTCGGAAGTGACCTCGACCCATTTCCGGGTCTCGGGCCTCGCGCGCCATGTCAAACTCGGCGAATTGATCGGGCTCGAGATCGACGAGAAGGTCCATCTCAGCGAAGTCGTGCGCATCGATAATGACGGCGTCACCGCCAAGCCGTTCGAATCGAATATCGCCGCCGGCCTCGGCCTGCCCGCCTTTCGCATGCCGCCGAAAGCGCTGACGCCGCATCCGGGCTGGAAGGGCCGCGTCATCAATGCGCTCGGGGAGCCGCTCGACGGCCTCGGCGACATGCCGGTAGGCGAGCGCGCGATGCAGACTGACGGCGATCCGCCGCCGGCCTTGAAACGTTCGCGCGTCAGCAAGCCGCTGCGCACCGGCGTCAAGGTGATCGACCTGTTCACGCCGCTCTGCATGGGTCAGCGTATCGGCATCTTCGCTGGCTCCGGCGTCGGCAAGACAACGCTGCTGTCGATGCTGGCGCGCAGCACTGGCTTCGACACCGTCGTCACCGCTCTGGTCGGCGAACGCGGCCGCGAAGTGCGCGAGTTTCTGGAAGAATCTCTCGTCCATCACAAGACCCGTGCCGTCACCGTCGTTTCCACGGCCGACCAAAGCCCGATTATGCGGCGCCTGGCGCCGAAGACGGCCATGACCATCGCCGAATATTTCCGCGATCGCGGCGAATCGGTGCTGCTGATCGTCGATTCGGTCACGCGCTTCGCCCATGCCTCGCGCGAAGTGGCGCTGGCGACCGGCGAGCCTGCGATCGCACGCGGCTATGCGCCTAGCGTCTTCAGCGAGTTGCCGCGCCTGCTGGAACGCTCGGGACCCGGTCTCGAAGGTCAGGGCAACATCACCGGCGTGTTCGCCGTGCTGGTCGATGGCGACGACCATAACGAACCTGTGGCGGACACCGTGCGCGGCACGCTCGACGGCCATATCGTGCTCGACCGCGACGTCGCCGATCAGGGACGCTATCCCGCGGTCAACGTCCTCGCCTCGGTGTCGCGCCTCGGACAGCATGTCTGGTCGCCGGAGGAAGCCACGCTGGTGCGCAAGCTGCGCGCGATGATCGCGCGCTTCGAGGACACCCGCGATCTTCGTCTGATGGGCGGCTATCAGCCCGGCCGCGACAGCGAACTCGATCAGGCCGTCAACCTTGTTCCGAAAATCTACAACGTGCTCGGCCAGTTGCCGTCCGAGCCGCCCTGCGCCGAGCCGTTCCAGGATCTGCTCGCCGTCATCAAGAGCGCGATCGGCTGACGCGGCAATTGTTTCGTGCCTGCGTTGGCACGAAACAAAAGTCCGCCCCCACGAAGCCGTTTTCCGCGGCGGCGCCAAAGCCCGGAAACCCGACGCGGCTATCCATCCGCCCAACGACGCAGCGGACATCGCTGCCCCCTTTGGACGGAGACAGCCATGCGCATCCTCAGCTTCATTCTCGCCTTCGGCTTCGCTCTTGCGGCTCCCAGCTTCAACGCAACAGCGGACAACAGCCTGCCGGGCGCGGGCACCTTCACCTATTCCGGCGTCCAACTGCAAAACTCGACGACCGTCGCGCATCTGACGCTGGCACCCCGCGGCAAGCCAACCCCGGTCGGCACGCAAGGCAACGCACGCGATGCCGCTGGCAATGTGGCGCGCGGCTGAGGCTGCGATTGCAATTGATGGTTAGCCGGCGTCGCGACGGCTGTCGGCGTCGCTATCCGGTTCTTCGTCCGACCATTTCCAGCGTCCGCCGCCGGCACGCTTTGCGGCATAGAGCGCCCGATCGACCTGTTGGAGCAGATCCGACGTGGTGGCTTCCGGATGATCCATCGCACCGGTGACGAGAATGCCTGCGCTGGCGCCAATGCGGATCGGGATATCGCCGACCCGATAGGGCATCGAGAGCGCTGCGACCGCCCGGCGGGCCATCGAGAGCGCCACCTCACGGCCGGCATCGCCGGTCTGCACGCTCCTCAACAGCATGAATTCGTCGCCGCCGAACCGGCACGCCATGCCGTGATCGCCCATGCATTCGCGAAGGCGGGCCGCCACCTGACGCAGCAATTCGTCGCCGGCATGATGTCCGTGCCGATCGTTCACCGGCTTGAAGCCATCGAGATCGATGGCGATGATCGCCACATGGCCGCTGCCATTCTGCAACGCAGAAACGAAAGCCGCCCGGTTCGGCAGGCCGGTGAGGAAATCCTGACTGGCCTGCTTTGCCAACGCATGCTTGGCCTCGAGGCGTTCGATGAAGGCAGTGCTGAGATGGCGGGATGCTTCGCGTAGCGTCAGCCAGAAAAGGAACAGCATGACGGCGCCGATGGAATAGGACGCCTCGGGCCGCATGAAGGCAGCCGTGACAATGGGCCCGAACAGCAATGCCGCCGTGAGCAGCACGATCCACGGGCGGATCGCGGCGCGCGAGACCATGCCGACGCAGAACGACATCGCCAGGCCGAAAGCGAGCCACGCTCCCGGCGCATCGCCGAGCTGCAGCGCGCGGAACGACAGCATGCCGAGCGACACGCCGAAGGTCGCAGCGCCGATGCCGTAGATGCGTTCCCAGCGGATGACGCCGGCATCCGAGGCATGCGCCCCCCGCAACTTGTAGAGACGCAGGCTGACGATGCGGCTGGCAGCCGTGATGAAGACGAACAGCGAAATGATCGAATAGACGGGATCGCCGCTCATCCAGGCCAGCGCCACGCCGCCGATCACCGAAGTCAGGCCAATCGCCGCGACTTGCGGCAATGAGGTGTATAGCAGCTCGACGAGCTCGCGCCGGATCTGCGGATTTGGATGTCGGAAGCTAGAACGAACGGCACTGTCCATGGCGCGGGACCATGCCACTTGATCCCTAACAACGGGTACTCAAGGATGGGAAAGCGGCCGGTTACGCACAAAAAAGAACGGTCCTTCGGCTCTCCTCGATAGGTCCATCATCGCCTGTTCTTCGGCGGCGAAGCACCAG
This sequence comes from Pseudomonadota bacterium, assembly GCA_023449855.1. Lineage (GTDB taxonomy): Bacteria > Pseudomonadota > Alphaproteobacteria > Rhizobiales > Xanthobacteraceae > Tardiphaga. The sequence continues at coordinate 44,032 of JAEXHR010000271.1, forward strand.
TCGATCACTGGCGGAGTGTACGCGTTGCGTACAGCCCTGTTTCTACGTCATATTTTCGCACGACACGCTTGTTCGCCGCGATTTGTCGAATGAGTTCGTGACGACTGCGTGATTTGGGAACCCACCGAAGCTATCTGACTGCGTTGCCTCCTCCATCCCGTACACGCTACGACATCGACACTCACTCTCCTTCCGAAAGACCATCGTGCTTCCCTGGAAACTGATCGACACCACCGACGTGCCCGAAGGCAACGTGCCGCTGCGCCTGATGCAACGGGGCAAGGAGTTCACCATCAAGCTCGGGCAGAACGAGCTGATGAGCAGCCGCCTGTTCGGCTCCGAAGAAGCGCTGGCGACGCTGACCTGTTTCCGGCTGAAGGATGTGAAGGCGCCGAAGCTGCTGATCGGCGGCTACGGCATGGGCTTCACGCTTCGTGCTGCACTGAAAGTGCTCGGGCCGAAGGCAAAGGTCACCGTGGTCGAATTGCTGCCGGCGATCGTCGCCTGGGCGCGCGGGCCGATGGCAGAACTCACCGGGGACAGTCTCAAGGATTCGCGCGTCACCATCGTCGAGGGCGATGTGGTCAAGGCAATCAAATCGGCGAAGGATGCCTATGATGCCGTTCTGCTCGATGTCGATAACGGGCCGGAAGGGCTGACCCGCAAATCCAACGATGCGCTCTACGACCTCTCCGGCCTGCATGCGAGCCTTGCCGCTTTGCGCCCCGGCGGCGTGCTCGCGGTGTGGTCATCGTTCCCGCATCCGAAATTCACCAATCTGCTCCGCAAGGCCGGTTTTGCCACCGAGGAGATCCCGATCCGCGCCGCCGGCCCCCGCGGCGGTGCCCGGCATGTGATCTGGCTGGCAACCAAACCAAAAGCCGCAGCGACCCAAGCCACCAAGGCTGCGCCAGCGAAACCCGCGGCGGCGAAAGCCCGCCCTGCCAAACCGGCAGCTAAACAACCGGCGAAGCGCAAACCGGCTCCCGCGAAGAAAAAGTCATAAAACAAGGAAGC
>JAEXHR010000286.1 GCA_023449855.1 Pseudomonadota bacterium
CACGACCCGATCGGTATTGCCGTAGACATTGTTCCACTCGGCTATGGTCTTCTCCGCTCTGATCGAAATTCTTGGACGGTTGTTCAACAGGTCGATGTTCTCTTCGGCCAGAGACAGGGCATCCATATAGAATCCAGACGACCGCTTGGTCAGGAAGGTCGAGAGATTCCCCTCCCCCGCGAGCCTCATTGATTGCCGCAGCAGTTTCGACACCGTCTGGATCGTCGCAACCAATCCGTGCTCGTTGGATGGTTTGATTTGCGTGGACCGTTCGAAGCGACTGACCGCCTCATCGAAATCCGATCGTACCGTGTCCTCAACGTCAGCCAAATTGAGGTCCTGGGCGATTGCTTCTTGGAGAACCTGTTCCATGCGGATCCGGTGAGCCATACCGGCCACGTGAACAAGTGCAGCGTCGTCCTTCGCTTCGGGCAGGTCTTCGGCAAGACTGACTTTCTTTACCGCCCCGTCAATATCCCTTGGATCCTCGTACATCAAATGGCGCGCCAAATGCGCGATATAGTGCGGTTCTCTTGGCCAAATCTTGGTAACCCGAGAAAAAAGGTCCCGCGCCAACTCCGCATTTCCAATATCGTTGATCAACTGCGAGAAACGCCGATTGGCGATACCGCCTACTGAAAAGTCCACGTCCGCAAGAATAGCGCTTTCGGTATCGCGGGTAATAAACAGAGATTGGACCATTCGCTGGACTCTGTCCGATGCCTTATTCTTGAGTCGGCTGAGGTGTGACAGGAGCGTCGTCGAAAAGCGCGAAACGTCAGCGCGCCATATCTGTTTGTTCCTGGCAAGCCCTGAAAGAACCTGGCGCGCCAGAAGTGAGTGAGAAACCCGAATATGGCCACCCGATCTCACCAGAAACAACGAATCCTCGTCGACGGGCGACTTGCCGTTGTTGAGGGTTTTGCAGAGTTCGTCGAATTCGACTTCGGGAAACCCTTCGCTGTTGTAGTAGCTGACAAGTGACAGATCGGCCAAGAGCTCCCTTGCGGGCTCGTTGTTCGCATTCTCCAGTACATTCTCGATCAGCCTCTTTACACCGACAAAGCCTTCACCGTATGCGGTGAGTCCGAAAAAGAACGGGTTCTGTTGCTCGCGGGGAGTAGATGGGCCAGCGAGGCGACGCAGCTGCTCCTGGGTGGAAAAGTCGTCGACTTGTTCCAGATAGGCGTGAAGAAAACTGGTCCGCTCGGTTTCGTCGAGTTCACCGGGAAGCACGCCGTCGCGGTCATTTTTCTTCATTGCGCGGGTAACCGCCAAGAAAACAGCCCGAGTATTGTCTTCGCGAAGTTGTTGAAGCAAACCCTCCCGCTCGCTTTCAGTAACGACGGACGACTCCATGACGACTAGAACTGGAAGAGAACAAAATTGAAATAGATCTCTCAAATAGGAAGATGTATCATTACTGATTTGGTCTAATATGACGGTGGGAACACGTTCCATAAAACTCCATGCGAGTCTTCGGGCAAGCGTCGTGCCGCCTGAGCTAGGTTCATGCAACAGATTTACGGTGCGATTACTTGAAGCTTCGAGCGCCTCGGAGATCTTCGTGAAAAAACTATCAAAGGCGTTCTCTCGCGGAACGTCGAGCTGTTGGGCCAATTCGGCCCACTCGATCGGCATTCCGCGACGAAAATCAATTCCGAAAGCACGGTCCTTGGGAAAGCTTTGTGCTCTCGCACGATACAAGACGGTAAGATCTCGATTGACCCGGATTAGCAGATCAGATGGGGGTGGAACCAACTCCATCGTTCCGCTCGTTCTTTTCGGAAGCAGCGCATCTCCGGACTGCAGCATAGACGCTTCGCGATTGCCCGCCAGTTCGGAGACGATCGTTTCCAGCGGAACTTCGAGGACTTCGATCCCGTCGACTTCATAGGAAATGGAGCTCGCGTCGCATGAGATCACTGGAGAAAGCTTGTCAGCAAACTCCATGTCTATGCTTTCGAGCACATTTCGCGCGATCTGGTTGGAGAGGCCGTCCCCGAGGACTAGGGCGCGCACCTGGCTTGGCGACTGATGTTGGGCGATCTTGTGCAATAGGTCGTCAAGGGGACGCTTGTATTTCTGTCGCCATTCGCGGGTTGTAGAAGCGGGCTCCACTCCCGAAATGTCTTCACGACCATTTGCGTAGTACCAAATACACCCGCGTTGCAGGATTTTCAGGTCTGGCTGCCTCTCTCCAGGCCAAGACTGTCGAGCTACTCTCGCAGTCTCTTCTTGCTCGTCTGATGTCGGCGGGGCCGTGCGAAAATCTACGACAATTGACCAGGGTACAAATAGAATCTCCGGTGGAACGATCTCAACTTCCTGTCCCACAACTAGGATATTGAAACTTGTTTCGTCCAACCGAATAACTCGGCCGGCAAGCGGTGGCTCGAACTCAGCGCCTTGGGCGCGGGCAAGCGGCCAGGGAACTGCTGTTTGGTTCGGAAATATTTCGGACAGGTCCTTTTTTATCAAGTCGAACAGCTGTTTGAGAAAGACAGCCGACCAAACAAAACTCTGGATGTATTGGGATTCTGTCAGTCCTCCCGATCCGCCGGTTCCTCGGGGAACTTTGTGCAAAAAGGCAAGGCCGGCCGCGACTTGTGCCAACAGCATTTGCAGCTTCAGATCGTCTTGACGATCTGGATTGCTTTCCTTGGCGAGTTTGGCGGCAGTTGCTCGCGCGGTCAGAATGTCTTGGAGCCAACCGCGCTCGGTTGGATCTATCGGTGCAGCAGCGTCCTCCTTTGCGAGTGCTCTTGACAACTTGTGCCAGCGCTCAAGTCCAAGACCGTTAAACGCACGCAGCAGAGTTGCGAGTTCTAGGTATGCGTGGTCATAGAAAAGTGGGGCACTCGACTGATAGGTTGCGAAATCGATCAAGTTGATATCAAGGACGTTGCTGTTCTCACCGGCCTTCACAAACAGGTTTTGACTGTGGCAGTCACCGTGGGTTGGACCCAGAAAAGGGCGCAAAACCGGGGTGTTTAGGTTCGACGTGGAAAATACGACGGGATTCGGAAGTAGCTCCCCGTGCAACATAAAGATCGAGGAGGTCAGGACCTCCGGCGAAATGAAATCTGACACATGCTTATGAATGCGCCCCCCCTGCTCGGCGAAAAGCTTGTAGCCGAGGATGCTCTCGAACACCTCTCTCATTGGCTGCTGTGCGCCCAGCGTGAATAGCTTGGGCGTCCACGCGGCCTTCGAAAATTCTGTGTACGCGGAGCAGAACAGCCCCGGTTCCGAAACCAATGGCCGCCACTGAATCAACGATTGGCCAGCCAATTTTATCAGCATGCAGTAGCGACCGTCTACGTCGAGGCTCAGTGCGATCTGAGGAATCTTGCCTGAGAACGCCCCTTCCGAGATCGCCTTCTCGTGGCGCACCTTCTCGCCATCCCAGTCGGTGGGCAGGACGTCGACCTTCATTATGTGGATGCCGTCCAAGTCACCGGTGCAATCGACCATCGCGACGAAAGCGCCAGATTTCCCCATGGTCAGCAGTTCACGGATAGTGATTTCTGTCCGGTGCTCGCTTTGAATGGCGCGCAAGAACGGATTCACGAAGTCCGGGGCTTGAATATTCATTGATCACCTTGGCCACCAAATGCTCGGGTTGAGTTAGTCGTGTTGGACCTCAGAAAGCAACCATTCGAGTTCGCGAGAACAAGGCCTTGCCCGTCGAGAAGTACGAGCAAATGGCGATCCCTGCCCCGGCGGTGGGCGGCAGCGAAAATCTTCAGCTTCGCGTCGATCACCGTTGTTGGCAATTGGCGCAGCCGAACAAGGTGCAATCGGACGGGTTCTGAACTGGTTTTCCATGTTGCATGTGTAACTCCGCCTCTGCCTCTACTCGCTAGCGAGCCCACGCAACTCTCCATCGGTCGGTGCAGCCGGCGGTTCGTTCGGCGGAGGAAACCCCTTCGCGAAATACGCTGGAGCCTGCGACGTGCGCGACATCGATCTTGACCGCTTCGCCCCATCGAATGTCGGCTTTCGATAGGGCAGGCCAACCCTATTGCGCATGTGGCGAACTTCCGCTTCCCGTCCTTCTTGGCCGTTGCTGCTGGCCGTATCGAACGGCAGCTTACGGGCATCGCGGCGGAGGGTCTGACCGACCGGGTTGGCGGCGCATTTCTGCCGAGCCGTTGCCACGCCATCGAATGACTGATGCCGGCGCGAGCTGACGTTCACTATGGTGCACCGGAGCAGCGTGAACTGGTCGGCAGCTGACGCCGGTCGATACCTGCGAACTCTCACGGCTCGGCTCTGAACCGGACATTCGCCTATCGGCCATTTGATGAATTCGGAACGAGGAATCAGACGGGCCGCACATGGCGTTCCAATTCTGATGGCTGAGTATCTACGGTACCGATTTCCACATGGCCGAGCCTTCAACGCCCGCGTTTGAACCCGCGATCGCTTGCCATGAAGCGTTCCAGCATCGGGCCGATCAATCGCTCCACCGCCAAAGGCTGCGACTGTCCAGTATCGCTCGCATGGAGGCGGGCATAAGCCAGCAAATCCCGATGCACGGCGGCGGATAGTTCGACCGCAATCTTGACCGGCTTGTCATCCTCGATCGGCCCGAGCTTGAGTTTTGCCATCAGTTCGTCCCTTCCAAAGGTTCCAGGATGATGTCGCGCTTCACCATCACGCGCAGAGGGTGGCCAGGTCTGATTGTGAGCGTCGGGGAAATCGACAGTTGTCGCCCCACAATCTGACGGCCGGCCTGGCTGATGCTGTCCTGCGTGCCGTAGCGCAGTGCGCGGACGAGGCTCCCGTCGTCGTCGGCCATAACCTCGGTTCCTACGTTCAACAGGGTCGATAGCAAGGCCGCGGCGAGCAAGCCGGCCCAATGATTGTCTACGCCATCCTGCAGGCCTGACCTGCCGGATGGATCGGCACCCTGAAGCCGATCAAGGAGGATTGAACGGCCACCGGGAAATATCAGACGGTCCCAGGCGAGCAAAATTCGTCGCTGCCCGGCTGCGGTTGCGCTGTCATATTCGCCAATGAGCCGCGAGCCTTGCGGGATCAGCAGGATCTGACCCGATGGGCTGTCATAGACATTCTCAGTTACCTGCGCCGTGATAAGGCCGGGAAGGTCGGATCGGATACCCGTGATGAGCGCTGCCGGGATCACAGTGCCAGCCTGAACCACATAGGGTGATGCTATTGCTGTCAGGCGCTCTGGGCTTTGCTTGGCAGTGACGACCGGATTGAGGAACTCGCGTCGCGCCAAGTCCGCTGTTCTTGGTTCGATCGGCTGGTCCTCAATGCCTGGTCCCGGAACAATAGTCATCGCGCTATCTGCCTCCCGTGCCTGCTCCGAGACGGCACCGTTCGAGGCCGCCGATGCGGAAGGGAGGAATAACCTGCTGGAAATTGCAGCCTCGCGCACAACGCGCTGGCGCTCGCGCTCATCCTGATACCCTGGCGGGCGACCATTGGGGGAGCGCGCCTGATAGGCGCTATTCGCATTTGCCTCTTGTTGCGACGAAAGAATGGGCCGGCCCAGATCGCCTGGCAATGGCGCCCCCAATTTGGGGATCTTGGCATAGTCGTCAGGCGCCGCGGTGATGGTGTCGGCCCTGATGCGCCCTTGCGTGACAGGCTCCTTCTCGATGCGGCCGAGCGTCGTTGGCCGCAGGGCATAGATCAAAGTGCCGGCGAGACCGACGCAGCCTGCCGCTGTCAGAAGCGCAATGGCCTTCCGGGACAGCCGTACGACCCGCGGTGGATCTGCGCGCAATCGAAATGCATCGCTAATTGCACCCTCCGGTATGTCGCCTTGCCGGACGGTGTCATGGACACCACGCTCCCTTTGATCCTCGACGGTGGCGCTGGTTCGGTTGCCATTGTCAGCGGTGCTCATGACCGTCGCCCGATACGCGCCGGCTTGGCCTCGATCCTTTCGATGCGCACCGTCTTGCTCGTTTTCTTATCCCCGAGCCTCAGTTCCGCTGCGCCGAAAAGGCGGTCCACGATCATGAAGCGTCCCTGGACCCGGTAATTCACAAGCTCTGCAGAACCCGATTTGCCGCTGACGAACAGCGGCGGCATTTCCGTGTTCGCGACAGTCTCCGGAAACTCGATCATGACCTGGCGGCCGTCGTCGAACACGCGCAGCGGGCGCCAGGCAGGCAGGTCGCCCATGATCTTGTATCGGAAGTTCAGGGCCGTGAGATCGATGCCGGCGGCGACGGGGGCAGTGCGGTTTTCCTCGACGGCCGCTGCCTCCAGCGCGAACAGTGCATCCTGTGGATAAGTCCAGGAAACCGAGGCCATGTAGGTCGAAGCCGTTCCGTGCAGCTCGAGATGATAGGTGCGTCTGTTCGTGTTGATGATGAGGTTCGTGGTGATGTCGCTCCGCGTCGGTTTGATGAGCACATGAACCCGAAGAGAGGATCCGCTTCCGCTCACCGTGTCGCCTATGATCCAGCGGACAGTATCACCCGCAGCGATCGGCCCCGCGCCGACAAGATGCTCCCCCTCCTGAAGCGCAATGTCGGTGACCTGCCCTGGCGCCGCATAAACCTGATACAGCGCGCCGTCTGCGAATGCGTAACGCTGCATCGCGTTCACATAGTCACCCTGGCTTGGCTGAACGCGTGCTGCCGCATTGGCCGATTTCACATTCCGCTGAGGGATATCAGGCAGGCTCCGCTCCCCATGCGCCAAGGGCTTGAGTTGCCCGGGCAGTGGCAATGGGACCGGGACGGACACGATGTTGAGAGGCGCGCTCACCGGCGAACTCCTCGCTTCTGCCATCCCGCTGCTGTCCTGCGCGTGCGCGGGCATTGCCGGTGCAAGCGCGAGCATGAACTGTCCCAGGAGCGACATGCCGCCTGAGGAAAGGAACATGGATCGCCGGATTGTCACTGTCCGAACTCCTTTGACCAGTTGAGGGCTTCGACGAAGATACCAAGTGGGTTCCGGGTGAGGGTGTCCGCAGATTCGGGCGACTGGAGCGCGACCGTCAGGATTGCCGACCAGTGGCTCGTGTCGTTCAGCACCCCCTGCTCATATCGTCGTTCGATCCAGGCGACCCGAAAGCTATCGTCCGACGCACGGATGACGCTGGATATCTCAACCGCAACCTGGATCTTGCCCACCTTTGCGAAAGGGTCATCGCGCCGGGCATATTCGCTAAGCGTTGCGGCGCCCCTGTCGGTCGTGAAGTCATAGGCGCGAAGCCAGTTCTGACGCAGGACAATGGGATCCGCGGGCAGGCTCCTGACCTGCTCGATAAAGCGGGCGAGGTGAAAGGCGATCTGGGGATCCGTCGGGCGATAGTCGTGCATTGCCGGCGACACCGCCTGGGCCTGCCCCAGTTTGTCGACCTCGACGATCCATGGGGTCACAGTGCCGCGTGCCATTTGCCACAACAGGCCGGCACCCAAGGTCGTCGAGAGGGCGAGACTCGAGAAGAATGCCAACCGCCAGTTGCGAGCCTGTACCCGCGACGACCCAATCCGATCATCCCATATCTGAGCGGCGCGCTGATAAGGTGTCACTGGCTCAGGGGATTTGCCATAATGGGCTGATGCACGCTGGAACATGATGTCAGTTCCTCTCGCTGATATCCGGACCGGCACCGCCACCATGGCTGTCGCCGCTCTTGAGGGTCTGGCTGGCGATCGTGGCGCCCTGGCTCATCATCTGGCGTCGCTTCATCGCCATGGCCCATTGCGGAACATGACCGACGCCGGCTCCGGCGCTCGGGCCGGGTTCTTGCGGTCCCGCGCCGGAGCCCCCTTGCGCAAATCCCTTCTTGAGCGCGGCCGCGCCTTTACGCAGCGGCGAGGAAAGGGAGGCTGCAGCGCTCCTCGCGACCTGCCCCAGACCACCGCCCACGGCGGATGCCCCCGACTTTCCATTCGCGCCGGCGGAATAGGCCTGTGTTGCGGCACCAGCCATCCGGGCGCCGCTTGCGGCCGCGCTGCCTGTCGCGGAACCAATGGCGCTGACAGCCAGCCTGCCGCCAGCGCCGCCTGCCGCCAGGGTGGCAGCTGCGGCGACAGCCGTTCCCGCTGCGCTCCCGGCACCAAGTTGCGGGCCGCCCGAGACGATCCCGTTGGCTATCCCGGGACCGAAGATACCGAGCCCCAGCAGCGTCAATGCGGCAAGCGCTATCGACATCACCTGCGCGAGATCTGGATCGGCGGTCAAGTCGTTGGTCGTAAAGCGGGCGAACAGGCTCGTGCCGATCCCGGTAATCACCGCGAGTACCAGCAATTTGATGCCGGAAGATATCACATGGCCGAGTACGCGCTCCGCCATGAACGCAGTCCGGCCGAAGAAGGCGAAGGGAAGCAGGACGAAGCCGGCAAGCGTCACAAGCTTGAATTCTATGATCGTCACGAACACCTGGATCGCGACGATGAAGAAGGCCAGCACGACGATCAGCCAGGCGATGAGCAGGATCGTGATCTGAACGAAATTTGTGAAGAGGCCGACCGGGCCAAGGAGATCGGCTGTTGCGTCGAGCAGCGGCGCGCCGGCATCGAGCCCAGTGGCGGCAACCGTACCGGGCCTCAGGAAATCGCCGATCGCCATGCCGCTGCCGGAAGCCTTGAGCCCCAAACCTGCAAAACTCTGGAACAGGATCGTCGCCAGCGTCGAGAAATTACCGATGATGAAGGCGAAAGTGCCGATATAGAGCGTCTTGCGGACCAGGCGCTGGACGATGTCTTCATCGGCGCCCCACGCCCAGAAAAGCGCGGCTAGCGTCACATCGATCGCGATAAGGCTCGATGAGAGGAACCCGACCTCGCCGCCCAGCAGGCCGAAACCGCTGTCGATATAGGTGGTGAAGACGAGGAGAAACTCGTCGATGACGCCGGTGTCGTTCATGGCTGACGATCCGTGCCAAAGAAGCGCCGCCGCCTGTCTTCCCAGACGGCAAGGCATGTCGCGTCCGACTCGGCAATTGTGCGACACTTCTGGGGGACCGGTTCAGGAGTATCGGCCAGGCCTTGCGGCCGCGCCGCGTCTGCCAGCGGCTCGGGTGACGGAGGGCCGGCCATGAGCAATGTCAGCCCGCCGAAAATTCCCGCAGCGCCGCAGCATAATATCATGATCCCGGGCCGCCGCATGTCAGTTGCCACGAAATCGGCGGAACCGCTCGCGCGACTCCGCTTCGACAGCAGCTTCCTGCGCCGCCTCCAGCGCCTGCGCCCGGCCCTGTGCTGCAACCGTCGCCGTCAGATCGGCAAGCTGCTGCGCCTGGAGGGCCAGCATCTGGTTTCCGGCTTGCGCGACCTGCAGGGCGCCGGTTGCCGACTGACTGGCATCGACGAGGCGCTCCATACTGGACTGCGCGCCCTCAAGATTGCCGACCACGCCTGCCTGTACGCGCATGGCGTCCTGCAATGCCGCGACGCTGTCCTGCCAGCGGGCATCGGCATTCGCGACCATCTGGGCAGCGTTGCCGCGAAGCGCTGTGCCCGAGTAACGGCTCGCAAATATAGTCTGGACGTCCTGCACGTCATAGGCGATGCGCTGCGCGCTCGCGAGCAGGCGACGCGTCTGGCCTATCTGTGCCTGGAGCGTCGACAATGTCGAGATTGGGAGGCTCGTAAGATTCCTCGCTTCGTTGAGCAGCGAGGTGGCCTGGTTCTGGATTTGCTGGATCTGGTTGTTGATCTGCTGGAGCGCGCGCGAAGCCTGCAGGACATTGGACGCATAGTTGGTCGGGTCATAGACCACGAGGGCCTGAGCGGGCGGCACGATCGTGGCTGCCGTCGGCGCCATCAGAGCAATCAGCAGGATGCGCTTTCTCATTGGGAGGGCTCCTCGAAATGGGGAAGGGTCTGAGGATCGAAATCCGCAGCCGCTGCGGTCTCGACATGCGCGAGGAGATCCGCTGCCCAGTCCAGGCCTTTGTCGGACAGCCATCTCGCCGCGAACTGCTCTCGTCCGACCTGGCCGAGCGTGTCACTGATCCGACGATGATCCTGTTTCGAAGAGGCGGCGGCAAAGGCGAGTGCGACTTCGCCCAAACCCAGCTCGAAAAGCCGGTTGCCGCGCCGGGACTGGCAATAATAGTCACGCTTGGGCGTCGCCCGGCTCAGTATCTCGATCTGGCGATCGTTGAGGCCAAAGCGGGCATATATCTGCGCGATCTGCGGCTCCAGGGCGCGCTCATTGGGCAGGAAGATGCGGGTCGGGCAACTCTCGATAATGGCCGGCGCGATCGCAGAGCCATCAATGTCCGAGAGACTCTGCGTTGCGAACACCACGCTCGCATTCTTCTTCCGCAGCGTCTTGAGCCATTCCCGCAATTGCTCCGCGAACAATGGATGATCGAGGACCAGCCAGCCTTCATCGATCAGGATGAGGGTCGGCCTGCCATCGAGGCGCGCTTCGATCCTGTGGAAAAGATAGGAGAGCACGGGTGCCGCCGCCGGGGCGCCGACCAGACCTTCGATCTCAAATGCCTGGACCGACTGCGATCCCAGATTCTCGCTCTCTGCATCGAGATAGTTGCCCGATGCGCCCCCCTCACAATAAGGCATCAGCGCCTGCTTGAGCCGCTGTGTCTGAATGAGTGCGACGAGGCCTGAAAGCGTGCGCTCAGCAATCGGGGCAGACGCCAGCGAATTCAGCGCGGTCCATAGGTGGTCCTTTTCCGCCGGATCGAGGGCAATCCCTTCGCTTGCCAGGAGGGCAGCAAGCCATTGCGCCGCCCAACTGCGCTCGGGTGTCTCATCGATCCGTGCCAGTGGCTGCAGCGCAATCCTTTGGATTACGTCCGAACCTGCATCGATCTGGCCACCAAGATCCCGCCAGTCTCCCCCCATGGCGACCGTGGCAGCGCGGATCGAGCCGCCAAAATCGAAGGCGAATATCTGGCTGTCACGATAGCGGCGAAACTGCATCGCCATCATGGCGATCAGAACCGATTTGCCAGCGCCGGTGGGACCAACGACCAGCATATGGCCGACATCGCCTACATAGAGGGAGAGACGGAATGGTGTTGAGCCCTCGGTCTTGCCGTAGAGAAGCGGAGGCCCGTCCAGATGATCATCGCGTTCCGCTCCTGCCCAGACCGCAGACAGAGGAATAAGATGCGCAAGGTTGAGCGTGGAAATGGGCGGCTTGCGGACATTGGCGTAGACTTGGCCGGGTAGTCCACCCAGCCATGCCTCGACGGCATTGACCCGCTCGACCGCGCAGGTGAAGTCGCGCCCCTGAATGACCTTTTCGACAAGCCGCAGCTTGTGCGCCGCCTGGTTCGGATCGCGGTCCCATATCGTCACGGTCGCCGTCACATAGGCGATGCCGGCGTGATCGGCGCCCAGTGCCTGCAGCGCCATATCCGCGTCGGCGGCCTTGTTTGTCGCGTCGCTGTCCAGAAGCACCGACTGCTCGTTCGTCATCACCTCCTTGAGGATGGCGACGAGAGACTTGCGCTTGGCGAACCATTGGCGCCGGATGCGGGTGAGCAATCTGGTCGCGTCGCTCTTGTCGAGCATGATCGCCCGGGTGGACCAGCGATAGGCAAAAGCCTGCGCGTTCAGTTCGTCGAGGAGGCCCGGGAAGGTCGAGGTCGGAAAACCGGTGACGGTGAGCGTGCGCAGATGATGGTCGCTAAGGCGCGGTTCCAGACCGCCAGCCAGCCCCTCATCGGCCAGGAGCGCGTCGATATAGGCGGGGGTTTCGGGAACCCGCACGCGTTGGCGCCGGGTGGAGATGCAACTGTGCAGGAAGGTCAGCGTCTCACTATCGTCGAGCCATCTGGCCTCGGGCATGAAGCCGTCGAGCAGGTGAAGCAGCCGATCGGTCCGGTCGGTAAAATTTCGCAGGAGAGCCGAAGGTTCGAGCGTGCCTTTCGCGTGCCCTTCGTAAAGCCAGGACTCGGCCCGGGACATCTCCTCCGCCGGCGGTAGCCACAGCAGGGTCAGATAATAGAAGCTTTCGAAATGCGCACCGGCCTCGCGAAACTGGGCGCGTCGTTCCATGTCCACCAGGGCCGATGCGGGATCGCAGAACAGGCTCTCAGGATAGTCCTGCGCTGGCAGGCGCTGCGCTTCCACGAACAGAGCCCAGCCTGTTCCCAGGCGGCGCAGGGCATTGTTGACGCGCGCTGCAACGGCAACAAGTTCCGCCGGCGTCGAACTGTCGAGATCGGGTCCCCGGAACCGTGCCGTGCGCTGGAAGGAGCCATCCTTGTTGAGGATGATGCCCGGCGCGGCCAGCACGGCCCATGGCAGGAAGTCGGCAAGGCAGGCCGACCTGGCGCGATATTCCCGCAATGACATCATGGCTCCATCCAACCGGGATATTTGAGATGGCGGCGGGCCACGTCGACGAACTGTGCGTCATGGCGCGCGGCCCATACCGCAGCGAAGTGGGCGATGGCCCAGAGGGCGATCCCCACGAGCCAGAGGCGGAGACCAAGCCCGACCGCACCGGCAAGTGTGCCGTTGACGATGGCCAGCGAACGGGGCGCGCCACCCAGCAATATGGGTTCGCCGAGCGCACGGTAGACCGGCGCGTGGAAACCGGGGGTGGCGTCGGGATCTTGCATCAGACGAGCGCCCCGCCGCCGAAGCTGAAGAAAGACAGGAAGAAGCTCGATGCGGCAAAGGCGATCGAGAGACCGAAGACGATCTGGATCAGCCGCCTGAAGCCACCCGACGTGTCGCCAAAGGCGAGGCTGAGCCCCGCCACGATGATGACGATCACGGCGATGATCTTGGCGACCGGCCCTTCGATTGACTGCAGGATCGACTGGAGCGGCGCCTCCCATGGCATGGACGAGCCACTGGCATGGGCTGGCGCCGACATCAGCATCGCCGCGATGCAGGCAGCGCTGGAGAGCGCTTGCACCGCCCGGACGCGACGCACGAAGGCATGGATCATGAATTGTCTCCTGGGCATGAGGCGTAGGACGTCAGGCGATAGTCGCCGGTCACGGGATCAAGCCCGGTCACCCAGGCGAGTTCTGTAAGGCGCCGCCCCTGGGCGTTGCGATTGAGGACCGCGATGAGATTGACGGTCTCGGCGATGAGGGCGGTGGGCACTTTCACGACCGCCTCCTGGATCAACTGCTCAAGACGACGGAGCGCGCCGATCGCGGAGCCTGCATGGAGCGTCGCGATCCCACCGGGATGGCCGGTTCCCCATGCCTTGAGAAGGTCGAGCGCCTCCGCGCCGCGCACCTCTCCGATGGGTATGCGATCGGGCCGTAGCCGCAGCGCCGAACGCACGAGATCCTGCAGCGATGCGATGCCTTCCTTGGTCCGCATGGCGACAAGATTGGGCGAGGCGCATTGCAATTCGCGCATGTCCTCGATGAGGACGATCCTGTGCGGCGACTTGGCGATTTCCGCGAGAAGAGCGTTGGCCAGGGTCGTCTTGCCTGTGCCGGTGCCACCGGCGATGATGATGTTGGCGCGATCGGCGACAGCTTGCCGCAGCAGCGCGGCCTGTCCGGCCGTTATCACCTGCGCTTGGACATAATCGTCGATCGTGAAGATGGCGGTCGCCGGTTTGCGGATGGCGAAGCTGGGAGCCCTCACGATCGGTGGAAGCAGTCCCTCGAACCGCTCTCCCGTTATCGGCAGTTCTGCCGATATTCGCGGCGATCCCGGATGTGCGTCAACGCCGACATGATGGGCAACGAGGCGAATGATGCGTTCTGCATCATCGGGCGCCAGCCTGATGGCGCTGTCGGACATGCCCTCGCCCAACCGATCTACCCAGAGGTGACCGTCGGGATTGAGCATAACCTCGATGACGGCCGGATCCTGGAGCCATCGCCCGATATCGGCCCCCAATGCTGTCCGCAGCATTCGCGCGCTGCGCAGGGGCTTGCCGACAGATATGGCCGCAGTTGCAGACATGCTTGTTTCCCATCTGGTGACGATACGGGACCGTCGATGGGATGATTAAGAGACGCAGAAAATCACGGGTTTCAACAGATGTTTGCGAGCTTCGCAGCCTGGCGAAGAAGTACAGGCGCTAGCGTAGAATGCTGACGGGACACTGGCCTGACGTGACGAAAGGTGGCGTGCGCGGCAGACCTTATGGGAGCGATCAGTCGTGATTCGTCGGCCGATCATGCGGCCCGGCCATCATATCACTGGATCGTGCCTCCGGCCGCAAGGGCATCGAGGCAATCTGCAATTGCCAGCCAGCGCATGACGCCGGCTTCGTCACCTCTGATGGCGAGATCTTTCACGCGTTCGGCGATGAACTCGTCTGCCCCCGCGCCATATTGGCGATCAACGGCGAGAGCCGCTGCCCAACGTTCCATCTCCCGGGTCATAGGAGCGACGGAGCTTCAGCTACCGCCGCCTTCTTCTTCACCCAGAGCTCGCTAGTACGCGTTATTTCGATCAGTTCGTCAGGAAAGCGACGGCTCTGAAACGCCACGGCATCGTCGAACGATCCATGAAGCCAGCGCTCATAGTCATCGGGCATGAGAAGTACAGGCATGCGATCATGCACCGGCCGGATGGCTTCGTTGCAATCCGTCATCACGCCCGAATAGACCGGCCCCCACTCGTCGCTCACGCGCCATAGGCCCGCCCATGCAAAGACGGGCTGTCCCTTCACATTGAACCAGGTCCGGGTCTTGGCGCCCTTTTGCCCTTCCGCTTCCGCAAAGGCCGTCAGCGGGATGAGGCAGCGCCATTGCGGCCTGGCCGCCAAGCCCTTCCACATCGGCTTGGCGAGATCGGCGATATTGTTGACGGGTTTGGGCTTGGCCATCGGCGACATGCCCTTGAGGCGCAACGGGAAGCCCCAGGTCATGGACTGCATGATACGCTGCCCGGCTTCTTCCCGGACCACGAGGCCCGGCGTACCGGGATAGACCTCGTCACCGGCATTGGACATGACTGGATTTGCCACGCCGAAATGGGCGGCGACCTCGGCAGCGCTCAACCGCTCGGTGTAGAGATTGCAGATGGCTGACCTCCTGTTCGAACGGAACGGCTGGTGCAATTGGCGATTCCAGCTTCATACTATCACGGAGCGAAAGACGAGAAAGCCGCCTATCTGGCAGGATAGCCGGCAAATTTCTCGACCCGGCTATAGCAGAAGCGCCTGTGCCTGCGTCCCGGGCGGCGGCGCCTTGCCGCGCCAGCTGTCCTCGGTTTGATGCACCGCCATTCGTTCGGCCGCAAAGGGGGGACGGAACTGGAAGCGGATCACATCCTGGATGCCGCCATGCAGCCAGGCGTCATAGTCATGCGGGTCGAGCAGCACCGGCATCCGGTCATTGGTCGGCGGGATCGCGGCATTGGCCTCCATCGTCATGCCGGCATAGACCGGCCCCTCGCTCAACAGATTCCGGCAGAAGCCGGCCCAGGCGACGATCGGCTGGCGCTTCACGGAAAACCAGGTCCTCGTCTTGGCACCCGGCACCCCATCAGGATTGGCAAAATGGGTGAGGACGATAAGGCAGCGATAGCGCGGATCGACCACCATCTCCTCCCACATCGGATTGGTGAGATCGGCGACAAGGCCGATCCGCCCCGCCTCTTCACCACGCACCCGCATGTCCCTGGTCAGTCGTGGAAAGCCCCATGTCATGGACCGCAAGATGCGTCGACCAGCCTTCTCGAAGATGACCAGCCCCGGCAGCCCTTCGACCGTCTCCTCCGGCACCGCGATCGACGGTAAGGGTTCGCCCCCGAAATGCGCCGCGATCTCGGCGATGCTCGCTCGCGCGCAGTACAGCCGTGACATGTGGGACCTCCTTGGCAGGACTCGAAGCCATCTTCTTAACATGGAACATATGAAGAACGAAATGCCATTGACTCCAATGCCCGATTGGAGCGAACAAAAAGGGAACATAATTTCGAGTCCCTGCTGCCAATGTCCAGAACCGCCATCCTCGACGAGCTGCGCGCGCGCATCGCGCAGGTCGAAGCCGTGGGCGGTCGGCATCCGGTGCTTCCCTTCGGCATCGATACCATCGACGATCATCTGCCGGGCGGCGGCATCGCGACCGGCGCGCTCCATGAGGTGGCCGGCAGTCCGGATCTTGCCGACGATGCCGCCGCCACCATCTTCCTCGCTGGCATTCTCGCGCGGTCGCAGGGCCAGATCATCTGGTGCCTCCACTGGCGTGACCTGTTTTCGCCGGCCCTGCACCTCGCCGGGCTTCACCCGGATCGGGTCATCTTCGTGGAAGCGGGCAATGACACCAATGTCCTCATCGCGATGGAGGAATGCCTGCGTCACCCCGGCCTTGGCGGCGTCGTCGGGGAACTGCGGAAAATGTCGCTGACCGCTTCGCGCCGGCTGCAACTGGCAGCCGAACAATCGGGCGTGCTGGCCATGGTCTTTCGCCGCGCCATGCCCCCTGAAATCCAGGCCGAGGGCAGCGCCGCGCTGACCCGCTGGCGGGTGCGGGCCGTGGCCCGCCCCCCGCCGGGGCGGGGGCGTTTTAA
>JAEXHR010000021.1 GCA_023449855.1 Pseudomonadota bacterium
CGCCTGCATCGGTGCAGGCGGGCGTCGATCTTCGATGCGACCGGATCAGTAAGCGCGGCGCACCGGGCGCTGGTCATACTGATGATGATAGCCGTGACGCGATCCGTAGATCACGCGCGGCTTGGCATAGCGCTGCGAATAATAGCTGCGCTGGGCGTAGCCGTAACGCACGCGCGGGCGCGTGCTGTAGCCGTAGCGATAGCTGGAGCGACCGTAATATGGCAGGCGCGGCGTGAACACGACCGGGCCGCTCACGGCCGGCGCATAGCCGTAGCCATAACGATAGTGATTGTACGGGTTGGCATAGGGACCGCCGTCATAGCGCGGATAGCCGCGCCAGCCGATGGCGGTTTCCTGATAGGTCGGGACTGGCGCGAACTGGCCCGGGCCGCCATAGGTCGGGCCCTGATCGGCGTAGTAATACTGACGCGTCACCGGCTCCGGATCCGGCAGCTGCACATAGCCGGCATAGCCATAGCCCGTGCCATAATAGTTATAGGTGCCGCCGCAGGGCGAGCAGCCACCGGCATAGAAGCTACCGCCGGCCATTGCGGGCGATGCTGCCGCGCTGACGGCGGCGACGGCAAACGCCGCAGCCCATTTTGAAATCGTGATACGCATAACGCACTCCTGTCGGTGTTTTTTTGTTTGGTGATGGAAATTCGTATCAGCGCCGCTCCACCGGAGGCGCCACGATGACCGGTGGCGGGTTCATCGGAACATCATTGTGCCCCATCGGCGCCGATTGCGCCGACCAGTGTTCGGAGAAGCTCGGCGCCGGCTCCGGCAACTTGCGATTGGCCGGCGGCTCGATCTCGAGCCGGCCATAGCCGGGCGTTCGGCCGAGGCTGGGATAGTAGTGGCCGACATTCGGCACCGGATCGATCGGCCGGCCGCCATAGATGGTCGGCTGGACATGGATGCGGTTCTGCAGACCCCGGTCGCCCTCGATCACGCGATAGGACGCATCGACGCCATTGATGATGACAGGCACGCCCGGCCGGCCGGGAATGACGATGTTGAATCCATCGGCTGCCGCAGCCGGCAGCGTGGTGGCGATCGTAAGCAGCAGTGTCGGAATGACCCGCATGGCGATGTCCTGCATTGATGTCGGTAGGATAATCAAAGGCCCGGCAGGATGGGTTAAAGGCGCCGCCTAAACTGCCGGTAAGCCTAACGCGTAAGCATGCAATCGAGTTCAAATGCCTGGAATCGCGAAACGATTCCGTTAACGCCTGCGGCGCGGCGATAGCGTCATCGTGCGGGGATCACGCTGTGCCGGAACGATGTCGCATCTTGCGAATTGCTGCCCGCGCATGGTCTGATCCATATGCACCGAAAGTCCGTCCGCCATCCCATCGCTTCCGGAGAGCTCCCATGAAGATCCTCAGCGCCGCCATCATCCTCTCGGCTCTGGTCGCCACGCCTGCTTTCGCCAAGCACTGGAAGCACCACCGGCATCACCACCACCACGCCGAGACCTTTGTCTTCGCGGCGCCCGGCCAACCCTACCGGATCAGCTATCTGCACAATTACGGCCCCGGCCTCACGCCCGGCACCTTCGCCTATTACGACGGCCCGCTGTCCCGCCGCTGCAAACAATCCGCCGCCGCCTATCGCGGCCAGGACGGCCGCGCTTATCCGTGTTTCTGACGGAAGCGGCACATACCGTAGTCGAGATCTCGAACGCCAAGACCCCGGTGCAGTCAGCAGCACCGGGGTTTGTCATGTCTGGACACTTGGGTGTGTCTCTTGCACGGCTTCAACGGCGCTCGCTTACATGTCGCCTCGATGGCGTCCTGACGCAGCAGGAAATCTTGCAGGAGATCGATCCGCGGCGCCGTGCCGAAGCTGGCCGGACGGTCAATCGGGAGAAACGGCGTGGGATGTGATGGTGCCGGCTGAGGGGATTGAACCCCCGACCTTCGGTTTACAAAACCGCTGCTCTACCGCTGAGCTAAGCCGGCTGCAGGATCAATGGGTTAGCACCAAACTGAGCCCGTTTTCGGGGCGCCGGCGGCAGGCCGATCCTGTGTTGCGCCGTCACTTACCAGAGTTGCCGGCGCAGGGCTACTGGCCGGCGAAACCTTATCGATTTCCCACAGCGGTCTTGCGACCGCCGCACACGCTTACAGCCGCCCGCAGAGCAGCAGCACATTGACCGCGCAGGCGGCCAAAAGGGCCACGGCGAGCGCCGTCTGAACCCCGTTACACCAGATATGGTCGATCATTCTCATTGCCTGATGACCATCGGGCGATTCTAGGCAAGGAGTCTCGCGGCTTATTTTTTCAAGGATTTAGGACTCGTTTACCTTCGATTCCGCACTGCCCTGGCCTGGTCCCGACAAACAAAAAGGCCGGCGTGAAGCCGGCCTTTGCGCCGAACCGGGAGCCCCGATTCGTATTCGCTGTTCGCTCAGTACTTGGCGACCACCGGACCACCCCAGCCGAAGCGATAATTCAGGCCGGCCTTGATGGTGTGTTCGTCATTGTTGAAGCTCGTCGAGCCGGCCGGGAATGCGGTCGAGGTGAGCGTGGTGTTGCCGAAGTTGTAGTACTGATATTCGATCTTGCCCGACCAGTTCGGCGTGAACATGTATTCAAGACCACCGCCGACGGTGTAGCCGCTCTTGCTGTTGCCATCGATGCCGACCGGAGTCGCCGGCACGAGGCTGGTGACCGTCAGATCGTTATTGCCGCGCCAGGCGTAACCGCCCTTGGCGTAGAGCATCGTCGGGCCCCAGGTGTAGCCGAGGCGACCGGTGACCGATCCGAGTTCATTGCTGTTGCCGGTGACGGTGGTGCCGTTCGGATAGACGAAGCCGGTATTGTTGCTCCCCATCCAGCTGTAATTAGCCTCAATACCGAGCACCCAGTTGGTGGCGAACTGATAATCGAAACCGCCCTGCACGCCGCCCATGAAGCGACCGCTGTCGCCAACCAGGCTGTTGCTGTCGCCGAAGGCGCCGCCGACGTGACCGCCGATATAGAAACCGGTCCAGTTATAGACTACCGCCGGAGCGGTATAGGCCGGTGCCTTGGTATAGGTTCGCGCCGGCAGATCGGCAGCGAAAGCCGTGGTGGAAGCGGCAGCGACAGCGACGATCGCCGACGCGCTCAGCAGAAACTTTTTCATCTGAAGTCCCCTGTGTTGCGTTGTGACGGTCTGAAAACAACGTGGCGGGAGTTTGGTTGCTTCGCGGCGTTCCCCGTCACGGTGATCTTTGTTGAGTGCGACAAAGTAGCAACACTCGGTTCCGTTCATTTTTGGACGCAGATCGGCCCGATCCGGTTCGAGGTTCACGCGAAGTTGAGGCAGGGCGCGCCGCTGTATTGCCGCAAGAAAGCCGCAGGATTTATCCGCTGAATCGTCGAAAACCGCGCCATTCGCGAAGCGAATCCTGCGGCAAACTTGCGGCGAAACGGATCGCTGCGGACGATGCTACCGCGTCATCTTTTCCAGCTCGGGGAAAGGCTGGTAATTCGCGCCGGCGCAAAACTCGGCGCTGTTGTCAACGACACGGTCGAGTCGGCCGTCGACGAACGCGATGCCGCGTTCCTGTACCGGGGTGTAGCGGTTGTTGAAATCCTTCGCCGAGTAACGAACGCAGGCCACATAGCGCATATTGCCGCCGACCGTTCGCTGCACCGGCTCGGCGACGGCAGCACCGCGCACGCCGACAGGATCGTTCAGATAAGTGCGCATGAAGGCGAGCAGATCGGTACGATAATTGGTCGGGAATGGTTGCGGGCCGCTGGCGCTTTCGGTGAAGGCGATGCTGCCGCTCGGGCCTGCGCAGGCGCTCAGGCCGAAGGAACACAGCAGCATGGCTGCGCGCATGGCATTCTGCAGATTCAACGTTGTTCCCGCCTGCTTGTTCGAACTCAGCCTTGTCCTAGACGGTTCGCGCATGGAAGGGAATTCGCATCTCGGTGACGGGCCCACCCCGCCACGCCCGGGGACGCGGGCATGGCGAGGCGACCGTCAAACTCCGTGGCCGCGGCAGGGCAATGAAAACGCCGCGACCACGGAGTCCCTCAACCGTGTTTGTGCACGGTTTTGGCTGTGATCCCGGAATGCTTGAAGCTCTTGTGGTGATCGAATTTCTTGTGAAGATTGAAGTGCCGATGCCCGTGCATATGCATGCGGTGGTGATGCTTGATATGACCGCCATGCATCTGCGCCTTCGCATCGAGCGCTTGAGAATGATGCGTGCGGCCGGTGTGGCCAATGCCACCGGCGAAGGCCGGCGCAGCCAGCATGGAGACGGCGATCAGCGCGGCGGAAACTGTCTTCAACATGGTCTTCTCCTGTCGATCTCGATCAAGAAGGTGACCGGTCGGAATGGCCGGGCTCATCGATCATGCAGCGACGTTAGTTCGCATGCGCTGAACCCATGCTGACGACGGCATGCAGCCACCGTTCATCTCGGTGACATCTTGGTCATGCGAACGGGATCGCAGCAGCGCCGCGCATGATTGCGGGAATGAACACCGGCCTGCGGTGTTCATTCCGTGTTCACAACCGCAGGCTTCCGTGCCAGACTGACACCCCTGCAAACAGGAGCGCCGCCATGACCAAGTCTTCGATGATCCGGCTGACGACACTTGCACTTCTCTCGGCCGTGATCGCCGCCTCGCCATCCGCCCTCACCACCGCATTTGCCGCAGGCAGCGACACGCCGTCCTCGCCGCCGCCCTCGGACCAGAAGAAGGGCGCCAAGGACAAGAAGCACAATGCGACCAAGCCCGACGACCGCGCGTTCCTCGACGGCTATCGTGCCGCCTATGCGACGATCTACGACAAGCACGACTACGCTGCTGCGATCGAGCAGCTCAAGGCGTTGAAGCAGGACGACCGCGCCGATGTCGCCAATCTGATCGGCTACTCCTATCGCAAGCTCGGCGACTACAAGGTCTCGCAGGCCTATTACGAACGCGCACTGAAGGCCGATCCGAACCATGCCCGCACCTGGCAGTATTACGGTCTGTGGCAGGTCGAACAGGGCAACCGCGATCAGGCGCAGTATCACCTGAACAAGCTGGCCTCGCTGACCGGCAAGAATTCCGCCGAATACAAATCGCTCGCTGACGCGCTCGCGCAGACGCCGGGTACCGGCCTCACCTACTGATCCCGTTCGCGGATCGGTTCAAAACCGGCGTGACCCAGCGGGCCGCGCCGGTTTTTTGCTGCATTCGGCGCGCTGGCCGGTAACCATCCGCTCGCCGCCCTCTCGACAGATCGCCTCAAACTGCCGTTAAGTGCGGCTCGACAATCCGCTGCCCGGTCGATAGAGACCGCCGCACACGCATCAAGCCGAAGCTCGCGATCTCCGCCATGACCACGTCCAAGCGCCTCGACCGGATCGCCTTCGTTGCGAGCAACAGCGCGGAAGCGCAGGCTGCCCATGAGCAGCTGGTGCAGATCTACGGCAATGACGACCCGCACAAGGCTGATGTCATCGTCGCGCTCGGCGGCGACGGTCTGATGCTGAAGACGCTGCACGACCACATGCGCACCGGCAAGCCGATCTACGGCATGCATCGCGGCACCGTCGGCTTCCTGATGAACGAGTTCTCCACGCACGATCTGCATGCGCGTCTCGCTGCAGCCCGCGAGACGCTGATCAATCCGCTGCTCATGCGCGCCACCGACATGCATGGCAATGTGCATATCCACCACGCCATCAACGAGGTCTCGCTGTTCCGCCAAACTCATCAGGCGGCGCGGCTGCGCATCCTGATCGATGAGCAGGAGCGCATGGCCGAACTGATCGCCGACGGCATCCTCGTCGCCACGCCCGCCGGCTCCACCGCCTATAATCTGTCGGCGCAGGGTCCGATCCTGCCCATCAACGCCGCCCTCCTCGCCCTCACCCCGATCAGCGCCTTCCGCCCGCGGCGCTGGCGCGGCGCGCTGCTGCCGAACAAGGCCTTCGTGGTGATCGAAGTGCTCGAAGGCGACAAGCGGCCGGTAGCGGCCGTTGCCGATCACGACGAGGCCCGCGATGTCCGCCGCGTCGAGGTGATCGCCGACCGCACCATCTCCATGCGCATGCTCTTCGACCCCGGACATAGCCTCGAGGAACGGATCATCAGCGAGCAGTTCAGCTATTAGAGCACGATCGTAAGGCGGATTAGCCAACGGGTCGCGCAAAGCGCGCCCGATGATAAACTCCGCATAATCCGCCGCCAGCCCCGTCACATAAACACCGCCGGCGGATTACGGCTTCGCCTAATCCGCGCTACGATCAGGCTCTAACCCTTCATTAACCCCCGCCCCGCTATGGTTAACGTGAGGTAACCGCCCGGCCGAGCGAGCCCATGTATCGTATCGACTTCAACAAGCTTCGCTTCCTGATCTGCGACGACAATCCGCACATGCGGCGCATCCTGCGCACGCTGTTGCATTCGTTCGGCGCACGCGAAGTCTATGAAGCCGAGGACGGCGCCACCGCGCTGGAAATGTACAGCCACTATGTCCCCGATATCGTGATCGCCGACTGGGCGATGCCGATCTTCGACGGGCTGGAGCTGACGCAGATGATCCGGCAGCCGGATTCCAAGGGCAATCCCTATGCGCCGATCATCATGCTGACAGCGCATTCCGAGAAGCGCCGCGTCACCATGGCGCGCGATGCCGGCGTGACGGAGTTTCTGGCCAAGCCGATTTCCGCCAAGGGGCTGTATCAGCGCATCATGAGCGTGGTCGCGCATCCCCGCCCCTTCATCAAGACGCGTAATTTCTTCGGCCCCGATCGCCGCCGCAACACCACTGTCGCTTATATCGGCCCCGAGCGCCGCAATGGCGGCGAGGCCGAGATTCTGCAGCAGCCTTCCCTGCTCGACAAAGCCCGCGTCACCAGCTGATTTCGGAGAACCGCAGATGGCCAAGGACAAACTGCAGGCGCCGAAGATCGAAGCCTTCGCCGATCACCACGTCATTACGCCGCACAATACGCTGAAACATGCGATCCGCCCGGCCCACCATCGCGAGCTCGACGATCCCGTCGCCCGCGCCGAAGCCGCGCTGGCCAATCTCTCCGGCGAATTCAAGAGCTGGATGCGTAGCGAATGCGACCGCCTCGCCGCGGCCCATACGGCCGTGATGGCCAAGGGCTTTACCGACATCACGCGCGGCGAACTTTTTCGCGCCGCCCACGACATCAAGGGCGATGCGCCGACCTTCGGCTTTCCCGCTGCGGGCGCCGCGGCGGAGAGCCTGTGCCGGATCATCGAACATGCGCCGGATCTGGATGCCGTGCCGGCAGAGCTGATCCAGCATCATGTCGATGCCGTGCATGCCATCGTGCGCGAGCACAACACCATCGAGAAGGCCGGCGTCGCCAATGAGCTTTCCAGCCGCCTGCGCGCGGTGGCAGATGACTATCTGAAAGCTGTGAACAAGGATCGACCGGAGCATCTGGACGCGCTGGCGGCGCCGAGCATCGTGCCGTAACTCCGTAGGATGGGTTGAGCGCAGCGATACCCATCACTGCTAGCGCATGAGATCATCGGTATCGCTGCGCTCAACCCATCCTACAGATCGCACTAGGCAGCGATCGTCTGGTACTCATCCTCGTATTCATACATCCCCTGCTCGGCCAGCTCGTCGCAGAAGAGGCGCGCTTCCTCGCGGGCGGATTCCGTCGCGAAACGGCGCAGCAGGATCAGCAACGGCTCCGAGGCCGCTTCATCGGTCTCGCAGGCCGTCAGCACACGCTCGACCATGCGGCGGCGCAGGCGCATGGCGCCGCCCACCGAGCCGACGAAACCGATTTCACTCCGCGCGGCAAGCGCCGCACGGAAGGCGGGGAATGTCGAGCTCGGCAGCCCGGCTCGCGCGAGCAGTGCGTTGACGCTGTGATCGGCGCCGTCCTCAACGAGAGCGGCGACGCGGCTCTCCGGCAGCCCACTGAGCACCACCAGCGATTGATCGAACAGATCGAGATTGCCGGACAGCAGCGCGCGCAGAATGAGGCCCGCAGTGAGCTGGCCGGCTTCGCGCAGATGATGCACGAGATCGCGCATCTCTTCACCGCGCGAGCGCGAGGCGATGTTCACCGTAGAGCGCGCCATGGCTTCATCGACGATGCGCTCGGCGCGGTCCTGCGACAGCCAGTTCCGGGCGACGACGAAACGCGTCAGTGTATCAGAGAGTTTGGCAACCAGAGCATGGCGCGTCTTCGCAGGCAGACCATCGAGGGCGAGCATCGCCTCGCGGATCGCGGCGAGATGGCCGTGACGCTCGACAATGCGGTCCCATGAGAACGGCGCGAGTTCGGCAAAGGGATTTTCGATCAGCTCGAGCGCGGCAGCCGCGGAGCCGACCTCGGCGATGGCCGCGCATACGGAAGCCGGCAGCGTGATGCGGCGGGCAACTGCGCATTGCAGCTCGCTTTCGCCGGTGGCAACGATGTCGACGAGGTCCGCATCCACCAACAGCGGCGAATGTTCGAGCACCGGCAGCGCCACACAAGCCTGATCGACCGCCAGCGCCTGCACAATGGCGGGCGGCGCCATCGGCGCACGGGCGAAGACCTGCGCCATCGCCTGCCGCACCAGGGGCGAGGCGTCGTCGAGCAGCATCAGCAGCGCGCCTTCGGCGGCCGCACGATCGTCGTCGGACAAATCGGAAAAGAGGAAGGCCCGCGCCAAAGAGCGCGTCGCTTCTGCACGTTCGCTCGGAGGAGCGGTACGAACCCAACTAATAAACTGCCGAACGATCATGTTACTGCCGGCCTACGCAACACGACACCGGAACGCGATGCCACAGTCAGGGAAAATAAACCATGGCACTTAACAAAGGGTTCACCATAACCGACTGGTGTTGTTGAGGTTTTGTTAAGAGAGCGGAGCTGCTCGATCTGTAGCCCGGATGCACCGCAGCGAAATCCGGGGATGTCGTGACGACTGAAGCGCTGGTCCCCGGGTTGCGCTCCGCTTCACCCGGGCTACGAACCGAGCTTAGCTGCTAAACGTCCCGAACCGGTCGCTGAACAGGTCCAGCGGCTTCGGCGTGCCGACTTCCGGCGTCTTCGGCAGCGCGTTCGATGTCAGCGAGGCCCTGTTGCCCCACAGCTCCTGCACCGCCGGCGAGATCGGCTGGCTGCGCTCGCCGCCCTGAAACAGCGAGCGGAACATCGGCGGCTCAGGCATCGTTGATGTCGGCATCGATGAGCTGCCATCGGCGAAGCTCGCGACCTGCGCGGTGGCGAGATCGGGGAAGCGCGACAGGAAGGTGGCGTTGGACGATGTCGATGCCGCCACGGGCGAAACGGCCTGCGCCATGGTGACGCCGGACGCCGCAAGCGGACCGCCTGCGGCAGCGATGGCGCTGCGCGTGGCGCTCGAGCCGGCCGCGGCATCGTAACGCGACGACAGCACCGAATAGACCTGCGAGACACTGCGCGCACCGCCACTCTGATCATAGAAGATCGAGCGATTGGCTGCCGCGGCATTGGGGAAGAGCGCTGCGCCCGAAATATTCGGATTGTTGGCGGCGTTGTTGATCAGCTTCGATGCGCCGGCGACGCCCATGAAATGCGCCATATAGAGCTCGGCATCATTGGGACGCCGGCCAATCTCGCCGGTGAGCTTGAAACTGTTGGACTGGGTGAGCACACCGGCCATGGCCGAGCTGGCTACCGGATCATCGCGCAATTTCAGGATCGCCGCCTTGGCCTGCGGATCGCTCACTGAGTAAGTGCCGGAGGGCGACTTGGTGATCGCATCGGCATAGGCGCCATAACCGAGCTGGCTGCCGGCTTCCTTCACCGTGCCGAGCCAGGTCTGCTCGATGAACTGGAACAAGCCCTTGGCGGAGGATGTCGTAGCGGTCGCCTTGGGATCGAAATTCGATTCCATCTTGGCGGTGGCGAGCAGATATTCGAAGCTGGTGCCGGTGACGCCCGCAGCATTTTTGATCGCGCCTGCCACCTGGCTGCGCGTCGCATTCGCCGCAAAAAGATTGGTCGCCTCGACCGCCATGCCCTGCCCCGCTGAGCGGACACAGTGCAGCAATCATGGTTAACTGGCAATTAACGAGCCTTAAGAGACTATTTATAGACCGCCGCAGGATCGAACACCTTGTCGGCATCGACGAACGACACTTTCGCCGCGCCGTCTTCGCCTCTGGCGATCGCGCGATAGAAGCACGAGCGCCGGCCGGTGTGGCAGGCGGCGCCGCCGATCTGCTCGACCTTGATCCAGATGGCGTCCTGATCGCAGTCCATGCGCATCTCGGCGACGCGCTGGCTCTTTCCGGAGCTCTCGCCCTTGCGCCATAGCGCCTTGCGCGAGCGGCTGTAATACCAGGCATCACCGGTCTCGATGGTCTTCCGCAGCGCCTCGTCATTCATATGCGCGACCATCAGCACGTCGCCATTGGCGACGTCGGTCACTACGGCGGTGACGAGACCGTTAGCGTCGAATTTCGGGGTCAGCGTGAGACCCTCTTCAAGGGCGTGATCGTGGGACACGGTGGTCTCTCAATGAAAATCGGGCGCGTGATGCGCCCGATGTTTTAGCACCAAATCGAAATCCGTCACCGCTTAGCGCGACATCGCCTGGATCATCGACATGAACCGTGCCTGCTCGGCAGGATTGTCGCGGAAATTGCCGGTGAAACGCGTGGTGAAGGTGCGCGAGCCTTCCTTGCGGATGCCGCGGGCGGACATGCAGGTATGCTCGGCTTCCACCATCACGGCGACGCCGCGCGGCTTCAGCACCTCATCCACGGCAGCGGCGAGCTGCGCGGTGAGATGTTCCTGGGTCTGCAGGCGATGACCGAAGATATCGACCAGACGCGCCAGCTTCGACAGGCCGACAACGCGCTCGACCGGCGTATAGGCGATGTGGGCCTTGCCATAGAACGGCATCATGTGATGCTCGCAATGGGAGACGAAGCCCATGTCGCGGATCAGCACGAAATCGTCGTAGCCGGCGGTCTCGCCAAACGTCTTGTTCAGCACCTCGGCGGGCGACTGGTGATAGCCCTGAAACACTTCGTCATAGGCCTCGACCACGCGGCGCGGCGTATCAACGAGACCTTCTCGCTCCGGGTTCTCACCGATATAGGCGAGCAGCGTCTGCACGGCCTTTTCAGCTTCGGCGCGCGAGGGGCGATTCTGTTCGGGATCCACCGCCGCAGCGAGGAATTCGGAAGGATCGAGCTGCGCGGGGCGAAATTCCTTCTTGCCGTCGCCAGCCTTGGCGCCCTCAGCAGCGTTGCGAATGGGTTTGATCACAGCGTCCATCTTATCTCCGTTCGACCGGCCGAATATCCGAGGCCGGAGGTGTCACCGGGCAGACGGGGCGAAAAACCGCCGGACGCCTGAAACCGTCAAAACATAACGTCGCCAGCGCCGAATGGAATTCTCAAATTCCGGCGATCTGGAGAACAGCCGGCGTTCTTTCGCCGGGCCGCATCCCTATATAAGGTTACTCCCCACCCCCGCCAAGGGCAGCGCCCGGCAGCGAAATCTGGAATCGGTGGCAGAGTTAAGGTCCTTAAGATGCTGAACGACATCTATAACAAGCGCATCATCGAACTCGCCGGTAATATTCCGCGCCTCGGCCGCCTGCCCTCTCCCGATGCAAGCGCCACCGCCCATTCCAAATTGTGCGGCTCGACCGTGAAGATCGACCTCGCCATGGACGGCGACGTGGTCACCGACTTTGCCCATGACGTGAAGGCCTGCGCGCTCGGCCAGGCATCGTCATCGATCATGGCGCGGCACGTCGTCGGCTCCACCGCCGGCGAGCTTCGTGCGCTGCGCGAGACCGTACGAAAGATGCTCAAGGAAAACGGGGCGCCGCCGACCGAAGCGAAATGGGCCGACATCGCCGCCCTCGAACCGGTGCGCGACTACAAGGCTCGGCACGCCTCGACGCTGCTGACCTTCGACGCGGTGGTCGATGCCATCGGGCAGATCGAGGCGAAAACCGGCAAGACGGAAAGCGCGCCGGCCTGAGCCGGCGCCGATATTATTTGGCCGGCGCCGTAGCCGCTCCGCCGGTCGGCGTCTGGATTTCTGCGGTCTTGGTGGTCGAAACCGTCGATGCCACCGGCTGCTTCTCGTGTTCCTCGCCGCTGACAAAGCGATCCTGAATCGTCTTCGGCGCGAGCGAGGCGACCGGCGTCGTCTCCGGCGCACGCTCCTGCGGCAACACGTCGTCGATCCTATAGGTCGTGACAAGGTTGGAGAGCTTCAGCTCATCCACCGTCAGACGGTGCAGGTCTTCCCACGGCGGCACGCTGAGCGAAAGCGAGAGCAGATCGCCGGAACCGCCCATCTCCACCGCATATTTGGCCAGACGGCCGACATCTCGCTGCACGATCATCAGATCCTGCGCGGTGTAGCTCGCCGCCTTCGGATCGTCGGCGCGGTCGCCCATCCAGATCTGGTGCACACGGACATGCGCTTCGTCCGGCACATAACGTGTCTTGCCCGATAGCAGCAGGAACACGCACATGGATTCGCAATAGGCCTGCGGCAGCACCGCCGGTTTCATCACGCCCGACGACGACTGCAATTCGATCGAGGCCCCCACTGTGGTGCGCAGGCCGAGCTTGCGCCAGCGGCGGCCGATGGCGATGGCGTCATTGACCGAGCCACCCGAGGAATCCAGCACGACGGTGGCGCCGCTCAGGTCATGTTCCCTGGCGAATTCCTCGAAATCTTTCTGCGTGTCGCCGGTGACGATGCCGACTGCTGTGAACCAGCCGCGGCAGTTCGGCTCGCAGGCGACCCAGGTGAAGCGCATCGGCAGTTTGCGCTCCTCCATGACGGCGGCGGAAGCGGCGGTAACCGGGAATGTCGCGACGAGGCTCGCCCATGCGACGCAAACGGCAACAACGCGCAGCAGCGCCGATCCACTTGAACGAAACGACCGCATCAAGCTCAACCCGGTTCCTTTCCCGCGCTCACATGGGAGCTGGCAACTGAGCAATGGCCACAATGAACGCTCATGATTCCGTCACATGAGCGTTATCAAAACCTATCCTGCGCGCGCCCGGCGTCCAGTTACTTTTGCTGCACTGCATGCGATAAAATGGCAGGTGTGACCCCAGTGCATAAGCACCGCGGTTCCCTGCCACGAAACCCGGCAAATCCTGAGCGATCCGACAGCAAGCAGATCATGAACCACTCATCGGCGTGCCCGCATTGCATCGGTATCATCCGGCGCACCCCACGGAACCTCGGCCGTGGCGCAATCTGGCTTTACCGCCACACCTTCTCGCCGCTGGTCGGCTTCAACTGCCGTCACATCCCCTCATGTTCGATCTATGGCGACGAGGCGATTGAACGCTATGGCCTGTGGGCCGGCGGCTGGATGACATTGGCACGCCTGCTGCGTTGCCAGCCCTGGGGAACCTCCGGCATCGACAATGTGCCAGCGACGGCCCCTGCCGGCGCGCGCTGGTACCTGCCCTGGCGCTATGCGCGCTGGCGCGGGGTCAACGATATGACGAACACCGATTAGCGTTCACGCTGCGATGCGCTTGGCGAGCTTTCGGCTCCACAGGATCGCCGACAGCGCAGTGGCGAGAAACGCCATCGCGACAAAGCCCGACGCGTGGAAGTAACCGCCGGCGAACAGCAATCCGCCGATGCCCGATCCGATCGCCTGGCCGACATAGAGCATCGAGGTGTTGAGCGAGACAGCAGCAGCGCCCGCAGCCGGCGCGGCCATGATCAGGCGCACCTGCTGCATCGAGGTGATGGCGCCGAAACCGAGACCCCAGATCGCGACGCCAAGCGCCATCACCGCGAGATGGCCGGCACTGAATGTCCACACCGACATCCCCGCCAATACGAGCGAGGTGGAGAGGATCGAGGTTCGGAGCGGTCCCCAATTATCGACGATCCGCGTTGCCGTCATGATGCCGAGGAAACCGCAAACGCCATAGATCGCGAAAACCGATGCCGCTGCATCGTGCCCTGCCCCGGCGAGGCGTTCGAGCAGCGGCGCCATGAAGGTGAAAATCGAGAACTGCCCGGCGATCTGCAAAGTGGTGATCGAGAGCAGCAGCAAGACGAGCCGGTTGCGCGCCAGCGACGACCAGGTCGAAAGATCGACCGGCGCGCCGAACAGACCGCGCGGAATTCGCCACACCAGGAGCGCGAGGCTGATGCAGCTCATCACGCCGACGACGCCATACACTTCGCGCCAGCCGAACCGGCTGGCGATGAATGTCACCAGCGGCAGACCGACGGCTGCGGCGAGTGTCCAGCCGAGAAAGACATAGGCCACACTGCTGGCGCGCTTTTCCGGCGGCACCAGCATGCCGACCACACCTGCCGCCTGCGGCGTGTAGGGCGCAGCCGCAATGCACATCACGAGGCGTATGGCGAGCAAGACGGTGTAATTCGGCGCAAAGGCCGAAGCGAGATTGCACAGGGTGACCACCACGCTCACCCCGATCAACATGCGCCGGCGCTCGACGCGGCTGGTCAGCCAGGACATCAGCGGCGAGCAGATGCACAGCATCACCGCGCCGAAGGTGATGAGGAGCCCCGCTTCCCGGATGGTGACGCCGAGCCCCGCCGACAACTCGCCAAGCATCGCCGTCGGCCCCAGCAAGCCAATGCCGGTGACGAAATTGCCGATCATGAGTGCGGTGGGCGCGAATGGACGAGCTTGGGACAAGATGCGGTATTTTAGTGATGCAACCATGACAGCGTCAAACCATGCCTGACCCTTGCCATAGCGGTGTTGCATCGCCCGAATCGCCTGCTATACCGCTGTTCCCGCTTACCTGCGCCCGTGTGCAGGAGTGAGCTACAGGAGAACGACATGTCTGAGAACAATACGCCTGCGCCCGGATTCCAGTTCGGCCTCGCCAACCTCCCCCTCGCCACCGAAAACAGCGACAACGTGAACCTCACCTTCCCGGACGGCGCCGTGCGCCAGTATCCGCAGGGGACGACCGGCTTCGACATCGCCAAGGGCATCTCGCCCTCCCTCGCCAAGCGCACCGTCGCCATGGCGCTGGATGGCGTGGTCACCGACCTCAACGATCCCATCACCGCCGATGCGAAGCTCGAACTGATCAACCGCGACGATCCGCGCGCGCTGGAGCTGATCCGGCATGACTGCGCCCACGTGCTCGCCGAAGCCGTGCAGACGCTGTGGCCGTCGACGCAGGTGACCATCGGCCCCGTGATCGAGAACGGTTTCTATTACGACTTCTACCGCGAGGAACCGTTCACGCCGGAAGATTTCGCCGCCATCGAGAAGAAGATGCGCGAGCTGATCCAGCGCGACACGCCTTTCACCAAGGAGGTTTGGGATCGCGAGAAGACCAAGCAGGTGTTCCGCGACAAGGGCGAGGCCTTCAAGGTCGAGCTGGTCGATGCCATTCCCGGCAACGAGCCGATCAAGATCTATTACCAGGGCGACTGGTTCGATCTCTGCCGCGGCCCGCATATGACCTCGACGGGCAAGATCGGCAATGCCTTCAAGCTGATGAAGGTGGCCGGCGCCTATTGGCGCGGCGACAGCAACAATCCGATGCTGACGCGCATCTACGGCACGGCCTTCGCCAAGCAGGAAGACCTCGACGCTTACATGAAGCAGATCGAGGAAGCGGAGAAACGCGACCATCGCAAGCTCGGCCGCGAACTCGACCTCTTCCACTTCCAGGAGGAAGGCCCGGGCGTCGTATTCTGGCACCCCAAGGGCTGGACCATCTTCCAGGCGCTGATCGCCTATATGCGCCGCCGCCTCGCCGGCGATTATGACGAGGTGAACGCACCGCAGATCCTCGACAAGGGGCTGTGGGAGACCTCGGGTCATTGGGGCTGGTATCGCGAAAACATGTTCGCGGCGCAGTCCGCCGGCGACGAGGCCGAGGACAAGCGCTGGTTCGCGCTGAAGCCAATGAATTGCCCCGGCCATGTGCAGATCTTCAAGCATGGCCTGAAGAGCTATCGCGACCTGCCGCTGCGCCTTGCCGAATTCGGCATCGTGCATCGCTACGAAGCCTCGGGCGCCATGCACGGGTTGATGCGCGTGCGCGGCTTCACCCAGGACGACGCGCATGTGTTCTGCACCGAGCAGCAGCTCGCCGACGAGTGTCTCAAGATCAACGACCTGATCCTGTCGACCTACTCCGACTTCGACTTCGGCGACATCGTGGTGAAGCTCTCCACGCGTCCGGAGAAGCGCGTCGGCACCGACGAGATGTGGGATCACGCCGAGCGCGTGATGGCCACCGTTCTGTCGGCGATCGAGGCGCAGTCGGGCGGCCGGGTCAAGACCGAGATCAATCCGGGCGAAGGCGCGTTTTACGGGCCGAAGTTCGAATATGTCCTGCGCGACGCCATCGGCCGCGACTGGCAGTGCGGCACCACGCAGGTGGACTTCAACCTGCCGGAGCGCTTTGGCGCGTTCTATATCGACGCCGACGGATCGAAGAAGGCGCCTGTCATGGTGCACCGTGCGATCTGCGGCTCGATGGAGCGCTTCATCGGCATCCTGATCGAGCACTATGCCGGCAACTTCCCGCTCTGGCTGGCGCCGACGCAGGTGATGGTGACCACCATCACCTCGGAAGGCGACGAATATGCCAAGGTGGTCGCTGCCGCGGCACGCAAGGCGGGCCTGCGCGTCGAGATCGACCTGCGCAACGAAAAGATCAACTACAAGGTCCGCGAGCATTCGCTGGCCAAGATCCCTGCGCTTCTCGTGGTCGGCAAGAAGGAAGCCGAGAGTCATTCGGTCTCGGTCCGCCGCCTCGGCAGCGAGGGCCAGAAGGTGATGTCCACGGAAGAAGCCATCGCCGCGCTGGTCGAGGAAGCGACGCCGCCCGACGTCAAGCGGGCACGGGAGAGCTGATCAAGCAGCCGTTGCGCGACCGACCTTGATCAGGGACTCGGCAGGAATGCCGAGCCCCTGATGCAATTGGCGGATCATGTTGAGCGTCAACTCACGCTTGCGGTTGAGCACCTCATGGACCCGATTGCGGTTGCCAATGAACGGGATCAGGTCACGAGGCTGCAATCCGTTCTGCTCCATATGATATTTGATCGCCTCGACGGGATCCGGCAGATCCATCGGATAGTGCCTGCGCTCCCACGCTTCGACCAGCGTGACGAGGACATCGAGTCGGTCGCCCTCCGGCGTATTGCGCCGCGCAGTCATCAGGCTCTCGACCTCCTTGAGGACCCGGCGATAACCCGCTTGCGATTTGATCGGTGCGATATCCATGGCGTGGCACTCTCAGATCGTTTGTGCGTCAATGGCATCATATTGGCGATGGCTGCCAATGAAGCGAATATAGACCACGCGATAGGGGTAGTTGATCCAGACCACCACGCGATATTTATTCCCGGCGATGTTGAACACCGCCCGGCCGTCCTTGAGAATGCTGACGCTGCGGAGTTCGCGCTTAATGTCTGCGGGCTTGGCCCAGTCCGCCGCGCTTACCTGCCGGACCCATGCCATCAGCGGCTCCCGCGCATCCGCGACGCCTTCACCGCGGCTCAGAAAGGACTTTACCGTACTGAGCGCGATGATCCGCATGGCGCATACCATACCATAGTCCCAATTTGGGACCAAGCGTATTCTTGCCGGCACTCAACGGGTGGAAAGTCTCTCGAAAACTGCTACAACTGCGGGACGAAAAACGAGATTTTTGCCATGAGCGACGACGATGAAATCGAGATCGAAGCCTATCCGCTCCGGTCCTATCAGCTGATCCCGGACCCGAACCGGCCCGATGTGGTGGCGCTCGCGCTCGAGACCGAGCAAGGCCACAGCCTCTACCTCGCGTCGCGCGCGGTACTGGAAGATCTCGGCCGCGATCTCCTCGACCGCGCGGCCAAGATGCCGGAGCACAAGACCGCGACCTAGTGTCCAGCTGACGATCACAATCCGTCTAAAAGAGAAAGGCCCGTCTCAACGCGGGCCTTTCTGCGTGGTAAGCGGTCAATCGAGCCCGCTTCTCCAATTGCGAGACATTGCCCGTGACCGACACGATCGAATTCCTGAAGACCCGCCGCTCCGTCAAGCCGCGCGAGATGTCGGGCAAAGGCCCCTCGTCCGCCGAACTCGAGACCATCCTGACCATCGGTGCGCGGGTGCCGGATCATGGCAAGCTGGCGCCGTGGCGCTTCATCGTGTTCGAAGGCGATGCCCGCAAGCGCGCCGGCAATGCGATTGCCACCGTGTTCGCCCGCAAGAATCCGGATGCGCCGCATGAGACGGTCGAGGCAGAGAAGCTGCGCCTCACCGAGGCGCCGCTGGTGATCGCTGTGGTCTCCTCGCTCAAGCAGCACCCCAAGGTGCCGGCCTGGGAGCAGGAACTGTCGGCCGGCGCAAGCTGCATGAATATCGTAGCGGCCGCGACGGCGCTCGGCTATGGCGCCAACTGGCTCACCGGCTGGTTCGCTTTCGACCGCGATGTGCTGACGGGTCTCGGTCTCACTGCCGACGAGAAGATTGCCGGCTTCATCCATATCGGCGGCAAGCCGGACAGAGCGATCGAGGATCGACCGCGGCCGGACCTGAAGGATCTGGTGACGCGGTTCTGACGCGCACGGCCGTAGGGCGGATTAGGCGAAGCC
>JAEXHR010000024.1 GCA_023449855.1 Pseudomonadota bacterium
CGAGCCGTAGGGCGGATTAGCCGGAGGCGTAATTCGCCACGCAGTTTCCGTTTGGATTCGGCCGGCGGATTACGCTTCGCTAATCCGCCCTACGGCAGAATCCCGTTGCGCCGTATCGCCGCCTTCGTCAAATAGGCCATGCACCCACGCGACCAGACCATCTACGCTCTGTCTTCCGGTCGTCCGCCGACGGCGATCGCCATCGTGCGCGTATCCGGTCCGCATGCCGGCATCGCACTTCAGCGGCTCACGAAAAAAATCCCGCCGTCCCGCATGGCCACCCATGTGTTGCTTGCCGACGACAAACTCGGCCCGATTGACGATGCGGTGGTGCTCTGGTTTCCCGCACCTGCCAGTGCCACCGGCGAGGACATCGCCGAATTTCACATCCACGGCGGGCGCGCAGTGCTCACCGCTCTTTTCGAGGCACTTGCAACTATCGACGGCCTGCGCCCGGCCGAGGCGGGTGAATTCACGCGCCGTGCTTTCGAAAATGGAAAACTTGATCTCACCGAAGCGGAAGGCCTCGACGATCTCATTCATGCGGATACCGATCGCCAGCGTAAACAGGCGCTGCGCCAGCTCAAGGGTCTGCTCGGCGACAGAGCGCGCAATTGGCGCCAGCAGATCATCGAGGTGCTGGCGCTGGTGGAAGTCGGTATCGACTTTTCCGACGAGGGCGACGTCTCGGCGGAGCTGATGGCGCCTGCGCTCGCAAAGGCTGAGGCGCTTCGGCGTGAGATCGAAGACGTGCTGGCCGCGCAAGGCCGCAGCGAACGTCTGCGCGATGGGCTCGTGATCGCCATCGCCGGCGAGCCCAATGTCGGCAAGTCCACCCTGATGAACCAGCTCGCCCGCCGCGATGTCGCGATCGTCTCGCCTCATGCCGGGACGACGCGGGACGTGATCGAGGTGCAGCTCGACCTCGACGGCTATCCGGTGACGGTGATCGACACCGCCGGCATCCGCGAGACCGCTGATCCGGTGGAGGAAGAGGGGGTCCGCCGCGCCCGCGCCCGCGCCGGGGAAGCGGACCTCGTTTTGTGGCTGGTGGACTCAAAGGACGCGGCGCGTCCGGAAGGTTGGCTGACCGAGACCGAGGTGCCGGTCTGGATCGTCCATACCAAGACCGATGTGACCCTGGAGGGGGCGAGCGATGCCACTCTGTCGATTTCGGCCGAGCGGGGCGACGGCATGGCCGAGCTGATATCGGCAATGGTCGATTTCGCCTCTCGGTACTTTGGGCAGAGTGAGGCGGGGTTCATTACCCGAGATCGTCAGCGCGATTTATTGCGACGCACAACAGGTTTGCTGCAGCATGTTGCGGTATCGGCGCAGCAAGGCGATGAGCTGGTCGCCGAGGATTTGCGGGCCGCGGCCTATGAGCTCGGACGCCTGCTCGGACGGGTTGATGTGGAAGACATCCTCGACAGCATTTTTAGGGATTTTTGCATAGGAAAGTAATTATTCCTATTTCGATGTTTCACGTGAAACACCAACTCGTAGGATCGGTTCAGCGTAGGCGCATGACGCCGGAGCGATACCCATCACGGCCAGGTGCGTGAGGTGATCGGTATCATCCGCTCAACCCATCCTATGGCACCAGTGTTCCTGAAGCTGTTTCACGTGAAACAGCCCTTTCGATTCTCCTTCAAACTTGTCCACAGGCGCGCTAGAAGCTGCGGCCATGCAAGGCAAGTTCGATGTGATCGTTATCGGTGGGGGACACGCTGGCTGTGAAGCCGCGGCTGCTGCCGCGCGCCTGGGCGCGCGCACCGCGCTGGTCACGCACAAGTTCGCCACCATCGGCGCAATGTCCTGCAACCCCGCTATCGGTGGTCTCGGCAAGGGCCACCTTGTTCGCGAAGTGGATGCGCTGGACGGGTTGATGGGCCGCGTCGCGGATGCCGGTGGCATCCAGTTCCGCATGCTTAATCGGAAGAAGGGCCCGGCGGTTCGCGGCCCGCGAACCCAGGCCGACCGCAAGCTCTATGCAGCCGCGATGCAGGCGGCGATCACAGCGACCGAAAATCTGAGCGTGATCGAAGGCGAGGCCGACGATCTCATGACGGCCAACGGCCGTGTCACCGGCATTCGCCTGACCGACGGCCGCGAGCTGGCAGCAGGCGCCGTGGTCATTACCACCGGCACCTTCCTCCGCGGTCTGATCCATCTCGGCGAAAAAAACTGGCCGGCCGGCCGGATCGATGAGGCGCCCGCGCTGGGTCTGTCCAAGGCGTTCGAGCGGATCGGTTTCACTCTCGGCCGGCTCAAGACCGGCACACCGCCGCGGCTCGATGGCAAGACCATCGACTGGGCCGCTGTTGAAATGCAGTCGGCCGACGATCCGCCTGAGCCGTTCTCGGTGATGACCGATCGCATCACCACGCCGCAGATTCAGTGTGGCATCACCCGCACGACGCCGACCACCCATGAGGTGATCCGCGCCAACGTCCATCGCTCGCCGATGTATTCCGGTCAGATCAAGAGCTCCGGCCCGCGCTATTGCCCGTCCATCGAGGACAAGATCGTCCGCTTCGGCGATCGCGACGGCCACCAGATCTTCCTGGAGCCCGAAGGTCTCGACGACGACACTGTCTATCCCAACGGCATTTCCACTTCGCTTCCGGAAGAAGTTCAGGCCGCAATCCTCGCTTCGATCCCCGGCCTCGAGCAGGTTCGGATGATCCGCCCGGGCTATGCCATCGAATACGACCATGTCGATCCCCGTGAGCTTGAGCCGACTCTGCAGGCCAAGCGGATGCCGGGCCTGTTCATGGCCGGGCAGATCAATGGCACCACCGGTTATGAGGAAGCTGCCGCCCAGGGTTTGGTAGCCGGGCTGAATGCTGCGTTGCTGGCTTCCGGCTCAGCCCAGGTCGTTTTCGACCGTGCCGATGGCTATCTCGGTGTGATGATCGACGATCTGGTGACCCGCGGTATCTCCGAACCCTATCGGATGTTCACCTCGCGCGCCGAGTACCGCCTGACCCTCCGCGCCGACAATGCGGATCAGCGCTTGACCGATAAGGGGATTGCCCTCGGCTGTATCGGCAGCGCCCGTATTGGTCGTCACGCCGCGAAGATGGACGCGCTCGCCACGGGCAAAGCACTGGCGAAGGTGTTGTCGATCACGCCGAATGAGGCCGCGAAGCACGGTCTCGCCCTCAATCACGACGGTCAGCGCCGCTCCGCTTTCGATCTCCTGTCCTATCCGGAGACCGAATGGGCCGCCGTGACCCGGATCTGGCCCGAACTCTCGGCCATTGAACCAGCCATCGGCACCCATATCGAGATCGACGCCAAGTACGATGTTTATCTGAAGCGTCAGACCGCCGATGTGGAGGCCTTCCGCCGCGACGAAGGTCTGCTGCTGGCGGATGTCGACTATGATGTCGTTCCGGGTCTGTCGAATGAAGCCCGTGCGAAGCTGAAGGCTGCTTCGCCGCATACGGTGGGACAGGCAGGCCGCCTGGACGGTGTCACACCGGCGGCTTTGGCCATCCTCACGGCCTATCTGCGCCGGGAAGCGCGCAAGGCTGCGGTGCTAGCAGCAAGCTAGACTTGTTTCACGTGAAACATCGTCAGGTGAGTCAGTCCTCGGCTACCGCGTTCAGCGCGTGGCCCCGACGACACTATGGCTTTTTGGATACCGCCAACCCTGTTGGGTCTGGAATCTGATGATTGGAATGTCTGGGTAGCGCGCGAAGCCGGTGTTTCACGTGAAACAGCCGAGCGATCACGCGAACCGGCTATCACCACAGTGACAAGCCATCACTTCCTCAGTCGGAACCGTCAGGTTTCGTACTTCCGCGGCCAGAAGGCGAGGGCTGCGACCAGGGCGATGAAGAGCCCAACCGCGACAAGCACCTGAATGACGCTGAAGTTGATCTCCTCCTGGGAGACGAAGAGTGCTGTGATAGGGGCAGCCAGCAACAGGAAGAACCGTACGATGAAATCCATGATCGTAACCTCCAAGCCTGACATCAGTGTCTCCCAGCGGTCGGAAAACACCTTGATCTCGAACAAGTCGGCGTCGCGCTGGTCACCGATTTGGCGTGAAATGGCCGAATGAAGCGATGATGAACCTCACGAGACAGGCCCAGCTCGGCGATCTCAAGGATCTGCTCGCCCTCTACCGCCATCTCACACCGGATATGCCGGTGCTATCGGATGAGCTGGCGATGCGCCGCTGGGATGAGATCCTGTCCAATCCGGACCTCTTAGTCTTCGTTCGCGTGGTCGAAGGCGCCCTTGTCGCTTCCTGTACCCTGATTACGGCACCAAACCTGATGCGTGGGGCGACGCCGCATGGCTTTCTGGAGAATGTGGTGACCCACGCCGAGCACCGACGCGAGGGGCATGGGCGTGAAGTCGTACAAGCCGCGCTGAGAGAAGCCTGGAAGCGCGGATGTCAGCGCGTGTTGCTGGTGACCGGCCGCATGCGCCTCAATCCCTATGTTGCGGATTTCTATGAGTGCTGCGGCTTTGAGGCCGGGAGGGCCGGGCTAATCGCCCAGCGGCCGAGTTCTGGGTCGTAGGGCAGGTCGAGCGAGAGAGCGTCAACGTCGAAACTCATCATCTTGAGCACTGGTGGGTGTCGCTTCTCAATCGATCCTATCGCCCGTCATTGTTTCACGTGAAACAGCTTAGTCGGCTGATTGTTGAATTCCTGATTGCTCCTATTGATCGGTTGCCGCAGCGAGCAGGGCAGCCAGCTCCATGTCGGACATCCCGAATAACGAGCAGAGCGCGTCATAGGGTCTCCCGGCAATCCGAGTACGGCCGCGAAAGCTGGCTCGGTCTTTAGCCCACGCATCCGTATGGCCATGATCTGATTTTGAAGGGCCACACCTGCGAGGTTTAGAAGCCGTTGCTCAACGCGAAAATGTCGCCAGCCGGCCTGATCCTCGACGGGCTCGGTGGCGGCGAATATCTCAAACGGCCAACCTAAGGCCTCGAACCGCGCGACGAGTGGTCGGCCTCTGGCCGACCACTGATAAAGAGCGAAGCCATCGGCCGATCTGAACTTCGCCCAGATCACCTGCGCGATCGCGTTACGATCAGGCGCATGACAGACAATGTCGATATCGCTCCTAGGCAGGGCGATACCGAGCGGCAGAGTGCCGACTACATGCGGATCGAATGGCGCGAGAATGTCGAGCACGCCGGTTTCGCGGATGGCACCTTCATAGAATGGAGAAATCGCGCTGGCCAACGGTGCCTCGAAGGGTGGTGCAAACTCGTAGGATGGATAGGGGAGGCGATACCCGCCCTACGGTTCTTCGCTTCTCTCACGGCTCCCATTTCCATAGCCGCCGCCACGGACTCGGAGTATGAAAGACCATTCCTTTCATGATGCATCTATACACGATCCAGATACACCGATCATGGCGCAACGTTCCCGGCCATCCGCTCCCGCCCCTCAACTCGACAGCGACAAGGCGGCAGCGCTGCGATTGACGCCTGTTTCACGTGAAACAGAAGCGCGGCTCGATCGCTATGTCGCACTGCTGCTGCAGTGGCAGGCCAAGACCAATCTCATCTCACCGGCCACGCTTCCAAATCTCTGGACACGCCATATCTCGGATTCGCTGCAGCTCCTGAGCCTCGCGCCCCATGCCCGCATTTGGCTCGACTTCGGCAGCGGTGGCGGATTCCCCGGTGTGGTGCTGGCCTGTGCCATGGGCGATGTCGGCGGTCACGTTCATCTCGTCGAGCGCAACGCCAAGAAGGCGGCGTTCCTGCGCGAAGCACTGCGGGTAACGCAAGCCCCGGGTTCAGTTCATCTCGCTGACATCGGGGATAATGTGGATAGTTTTCCGGAGCGTGTCGATTGCATCACCGCACGCGCCGTGGCGTCGTTAGAAATAATTCTCGGTTTCGCGGCTCCCCTGATGGAAGATGGCACCAAGGCGCTGTTTCTGAAGGGTCAAGATGTAGATGCGGAATTGACCGAAGCTACTAAATATTGGAATATAAGCCCACGCCTGCATCCGAGCCTCACTGGCGGACAAGGCTGGATCGTCGAACTGGACCAGATCGCGCGGCGCGAACCGTCCGCAAACCCACGTATGGCTGACGCAAAATGACCGTCATTGATCAGGAATATCAAGAGGATAGCTCGAAAACACTGCCCGGCCATCCGCGCATCCTGGCGCTGGCCAATCAGAAGGGCGGCGTCGGCAAGACAACCACTGCGATCAATCTCGGCACCGCACTCGCCGCGATCGGCGAGCGCGTGCTGATCGTTGATCTCGATCCGCAGGGTAACGCTTCCACCGGCCTCGGCATCGACCGCCGCGATCGCGCCTGCTCGACCTATGATGTTCTGACCGGCGATGCGCCGCTGCGCGATGCGGTTGTAGTCACTGCGGTGCCGCGCCTGCACATCGCTGCCTCGACCATGGACCTCTCCGGCCTCGAGCTCGAAATCGGTTCGGCCCGCGACCGCGCTTTCCGTCTGCGCGACGCCATCGGCGAACTGAACAACAATGTCTCGCCGGGCTCGGACTACACTTACGTTTTGATCGATTGCCCGCCGTCGCTCAATCTTCTCACCGTCAATGCGATGGCCGCGTCGGACGCGATCCTCGTGCCGCTGCAGTGTGAGTTCTTCGCGCTCGAAGGTCTGTCGCAATTGCTGCAGACCGTGGAGCAGGTGCGCTCGACGCTGAATCCGAACCTGACCATCCACGGCATCGTTATGACCATGTTCGATGCGCGCAACAACCTGTCGAACCAGGTTGTCGCCGACGTCCGCGAATTCATGGGTAACAAGGTCTACGACACCATGATCCCGCGCAATGTCCGCATTTCGGAAGCGCCGTCCTACGGCAAGCCGGTGCTGGTCTATGACCTGAAGTGCGCCGGCTCCGAAGCCTATCTACGCCTCGCCACCGAAGTGATCCAGCGCGAGCGCGACATCCGCGCGGTGCCGGGCGACGCGGCGTAACGCGACGGGCATCTTGGTAGGATGGGTTGAGCTTAGCGAAAACCCATCGGCGGATTCTGCCGCGACGACGGACAGCATGGGTTTCGCTCTGACGCTGCGCGTCTGCGCTCAACCCATCCTACGATACTGAGTTTTAGTTCTGGAGTGACCCATGAGTTCGAGGGGATTGGCGATGGCCGATGAAGCGCGTTCGCGGTTGGGCCGCGGTCTGGCAAGTCTGATCGGCGATGTCGGCGGCGAAGCCGCGCAGACCGAGCGGCCGGCGCGTGCCCAGCGCAAGGTGCCGATCGAATTCATCAAGCCGAATCCGCGCAACCCGCGCCGCACTTTCGCGGATGCGGAGCTGAACGAACTGGCCTCCTCGATCAAGCAGCATGGCGTGATCCAGCCGATCGTGGTGCGTCCGGTGAAGGGCGCGCATGATCGCTTCGAGATCATCGCCGGCGAGCGCCGCTGGCGTGCGTCGCAGCTGGCCGGCTTGCATGAAGTGCCGATCGTGCCGGTTGACGTTACCGATGCCGCGGCGATGGAAATCGCCATCATCGAGAACGTGCAGCGCGAAGATCTCAATGCGATGGAAGAGGCGCAGGGCTATCACGCGCTCGCCGAGACCTACAAACACAGCCAGGACGAGATCGCCAAGATCGTCGGCAAGAGCCGCAGCCATGTCGCCAACATGATGCGCCTGACCAAACTGCCGGAAGACGTACAGGCGCTGATCGCGTCGAACCAGCTCTCCAACGGCCACGCCCGTGCGCTAATCTCGCTGCCCGATCCGTCCGCGGCTGCCAAGCGCGTGGTTGCCGAAGGTTTGAGCGTACGCCAGACCGAAGCGCTCGCCCATGAGGAAGGCGTGCCGGAACGTGCGCCGCAGAAGCCGCGCGCCGGCTCGGCTCCAAAGGTCGCCAAGGATGCGGACACGATCGCGCTGGAAAAGCGTCTGAGCGATGCACTCGGCCTGCAGGTGAGCGTCGATCACCGCGATCCCGGCGGAGCCGTGATGATCAAGTATCGCGATCTCGATCAGCTCGATGAGATTTTGAAGCGGCTGGATAAGTAAGCCTTTAGCCGTAGGCGAACCATACTCGGCCCTCATCCTGAGGAGCCCCGCAAAGCGGGGCGTCTCGAAGGATCACCGCAGGCTCCGAGCCAAGCAACTCATGGTTCGAGACGGCGCTTCGCGCTTCCTCACCATGAGGGACGGAGAGTAAGACGACTAGCCCCTTCGCCTTGCATTCACGGCAATCGACATCAACGCCCTCTGTGCGATGACCGCACCGAGGGCGTTTTGTTTGCGCACCTCGAGGGCAGCCACCGCGAGCTGCTCGATGATCGCAGCCAGCCGCCGTGCAGTGAAATTGCGCAGCGCCGCTTCCACGGCGCCCTTGCGCGAAAAATGCAGCCGCGGAAATCCGCTTTCCGCTGCGGCCGATGCCGGCGTGCCGGCTTCCACCAGCAGGCTGGCTTTGTGCAGCGCAGCCGCCTGACGCTGCGCGGCCATCATGATCATGCCGGGATAGGTGCCCGCGATCATCGCCTTGTTGAACTCGGTTTCGACCAGTGCGGGATTGCCGGCGAAGGCGCCATCGACGATCGGGTCGATCTTCAGCTCGGACGCATCCGCCACGCAGGCCATCACATCGTCGAGCGTCACTTCGCCGGTGCCATGGGCATAGAGCATCAGCTTGCGCAGTTCGTTGCGCGAGGCCTGGCGATCGCCGCCGAGCAGCGACAT
The DNA here is from genome assembly GCA_023449855.1 of Pseudomonadota bacterium. Lineage (GTDB taxonomy): Bacteria > Pseudomonadota > Alphaproteobacteria > Rhizobiales > Xanthobacteraceae > Tardiphaga. The sequence continues at coordinate 8,691 of JAEXHR010000024.1, forward strand.
CAAGGTCGCGCGCGCGTCATTCGCCATGCGCAGACCGGCGAGTTGCAATTCGTCATTGATCAGCTTCGTCAGGTCGCGCTCGGTGTCCGGATAGCAGGCGATGGCGACGGCGGTCTTCGCCTTCTCGCACACTTTGCGCAGGGGTGATTCCGGCCGGAGTTCACCGGCCTCGATCACGATGCGGCAGTCTCGGATCGCCATCTCGCTGAGCGTATCGACGCCGCTGGAAAAGTTCTTCGAGCCGGCGCGCACGCGAATGGCGCGGCGTCCGCCGAACATCGGGATGGTCATCGCCTCCTCGACCAGCCGCGACGGTTCGGCGGCGAGGTCGTCGCCATCCATGCGCACCAGCGAAAAGGGATCGTTGACGTCATCGACCGCGGATTTTACCAGCGCCTCGGCGCGCTCGCGCACGAGGCCGGCGTCGGGGCCGTAGAGCAGGATGATCGGCCGGGTGGAGTCCGGCCGGCTCAGGAATATGTCGATGTCTTTTCCGCGAAGGGCGACCAAGTTGATGTCCCGGGCTTCAATCGACTCAGTCCCTCATGGTGAGGAGCGCGCATTTGCGCGCGTCTCGAACCATGAGATGTTTGGCGCTGGCGCTGGCGCGTGCCGCTATCCCTCGAGACGCCGCTTCGCGGCTCCTCAGGATGAGGGCGGAGTGTGTGGCCGCTCAACTGCCCTTGTAGAAGAACGACGCCAGACGCGTGTTGATATTGTCCGCGATCTCGCCGGCTGCGCGGTTCTCCGCATCGCGCGCGGCGCGGGTGCGGGCGAAACGCTGCTGCTGGCCGGGAATATCGTAGGTCACGCGCGCGAAAGTCGAACCCGTCAGCACCTGCTTGCCGGTGGCAATCTCGATCAGGCCATAGGTGGCGTCGATGCCGTAATTCTCCGACGTCGGCAGCGCGGTATTGGGGTCGACGATCAGCGACGTCCGGCTCGGATTGAAGCGGATCTTCAGCGTGTAGAGCGGCGGCATGCCCGTGGCGGCGCCATACATCTTGAACATCAGCGCGTTGCGAATCTCGACGCCGACGCGCGCCTGCGGGGAGGCGTTGGGATATTCGAGCGGCGGCACTTCGACCGCAGCGAGCTTTTCGCGCAGCGCCGAGGAGCCGTCGGCCGTCTTGGCGGCATACATCGGCTGGAAGCAGCCGGCCGTGAGAGCGCCGAGGGCGACGATCGCCGTCAGGCGGGCGGCAATACGGAGCTTAGCCGACAACATTCACGATCCTCTGCGGCACCACGATAATCTTCTTGGGCGGCTTGCCGTCCAGCGCCTGTTTTACAGCATCGAGGGCCAGAGCGGCAGCCTCAATTTCCGAATTGGAAGCTTCGCGCGGAACTGTGACTTCCCCGCGCTTCTTGCCGTTGACCTGCACGGGCAGGGTGAGGGAGTCCTCGACCAAGAGATCGGCCTCGACCTGCGGCCACGACGCTTCCGACACCAGGCCCGACTGGCCCAGCACCACCCAGCATTCTTCCGCCAGATGCGGCATCATCGGGGCGAACAGTTGCACCAGGATGGTGGCGGCCTCGTTCAGCGCCCAGCACATGTCGGGCGCGGGGGGGCCGGGCTTGGCCAGCGCTTCGCCGAAGACATTGGCGAATTCGCGGATGTAAGCGAGGCAGACATTGAACTGCAGCCGCTCGACGCCGGTCGAGACCTTGTCGAGCGCACCATGGGCGGCCTTGCGGACAGCAAGCGCATCCGGGCCGAAGCTTGCAGGCTTGGCAGCCGGCGCGTTTTTACCGTGCGCCGCGGCATCATTCACCATGCGCCAGAGACGCTGCACGAAACGCGAGGCGCCCTTGACGCCTTCCTCGCTCCAGATCACGTCGCGATCCGGCGGCGAGTCCGACAGCATGAACCAGCGCGCGGTGTCGGCGCCGTAGGTGCCGATGATGTCGTCGGGGTCGACGGTGTTGCGCTTCGACTTCGACATCTTCTCGATGGAGCCGATCTCGACGGGGGAGCCATCCGTCAGCAAGGTCGCCGACCGCGTGGTCCCATCGCCGGTGATGTTGATCTCGGCCGGCGATGCGAACGTCCCGTCCTGCTTCTTGTAGGTCTCGTGGACCACCATGCCCTGGGTGAACATGCCGGCAAACGGTTCGTCCAGGCTCACATGCCCCGTCGCCTTCATGGCGCGGGTGAAGAAGCGGCTATAGAGCAGATGCAAAATCGCATGCTCGACGCCGCCGATAGACTGGTCCACCGGCATCATGCGATCGGCCACCGCGCGCGTGGTCGGCGCCTCGGTGTTCCACGGATCGGTGAAGCGCGCGAAGTACCACGACGAGTCCACGAACGTGTCCATCGTGTCGGTTTCGCGCCGCGCCTTGCCGCCGCATTGCGGGCAGGTCACGTGCTTCCAGGTCGGGTGATGGTCGAGCGCATTGCCCGGCTTGTCGAAGGTGACGTCCTCCGGCAGCACCACCGGCAGGTCCTTCTCCGGCACCGGCACCACATCGCACGTCTCGCAATGGATGATCGGGATCGGGCAGCCCCAATAGCGCTGGCGCGAAATGCCCCAGTCGCGCAGGCGGAAGTTGACTTCACGCTTGCCCCAGCCGTCTTTCTCGAAGATGGCGAGCGACTTCTTCATCGCTTCTTCGCAGGTCATCACGCCGGGTTCGCCGACCCAGCGGATATACTGCACGGTGTCGGTCTTGGCCGGCACGAAGGCGGTATTGCCCACGCGCTCGTCGCTGCCGACGGGCACGAACACGTCGAGCACGTCGATTCCATATTTGCGGGCGAAATCGAGGTCGCGCTGGTCATGCGCGGGACAGCCGATCACAGCGCCGGTGCCGTAATCCATCAGCACGAAATTCGCGATATAGAGCGGCAGGTGCCAGTTGGCGTCGGCCGGATGCGCAGCCTTGATGCCGGTGTCGAAGCCGAGCTTCTCGGCGGTGTCGATCTCGGCCTGCGAGGTGCCGAGCTTGTGGCACTCGTCGATGAAGGCAGCGACCTTCGGATCTGATTCAGCCAGCTTCTTCGCCAGCGGATGATCCGGCGAGATGGCCGCGAAGGTCGGGCCATACATCGTGTCCGGCCGCGTGGTGAAAACCGGCAGCTTCTCGAAGCCGGCGGGCGCGCCGACCAGACCGAATTCGAAATGCAGACCTTCCGAGCGGCCGATCCAGTTGTGCTGCATCAGGCGGACCTTGTCCGGCCAGCGATCCAGCTTTTCCAGCGCGTCGAGCAGGTCCTGCGAATATTTGGTGATCTTGAAGAACCACTGGGTCAGCTCGCGCTGCTCGACGACGGCGCCCGAGCGCCAGCCGCGGCCGTCGATCACCTGCTCATTGGCGAGCACGGTGTGATCGACCGGATCCCAGTTCACCTTCGACTTCTTGCGCTCCACCAGGCCGGCGGCGAGGAAGTCGGTGAACATCTTCTGCTGATGCTTGTAATAGCTGGGGTCGCAGGTCGCGAATTCGCGCGCCCAGTCCAGCGACAGACCCATGGTCTGCAGCTGCTTCTTCATCGAAGCGATATTCTCATAGGTCCAGGCCTTCGGCGCCACCTTGCGCTCGATGGCGGCGTTTTCCGCCGGCAGACCGAATGCGTCCCAGCCCATCGGATGCAGGACGTTGAAACCCTTGGCGCGCTTCAGGCGGGCCAGCACGTCGCCCATGGTGTAGTTGCGCACATGGCCCATATGGATGCGCCCCGACGGATAGGGGAACATCTCGAGCACATAGCAGCGGGGCTTGGCGCTGGCGTCGTCAGCGTGGAAGGTGCCTTGTTCTTCCCACACGCGCTGCCAGTGCGCGTCCGCCTTCACATGGTTGAAACGCGCGTTCATCTGGTCTATCCGAAATCCGTCTGTGGTGGGGGCGATCAGCCCCCGATCGTCACGCGGCGCAGATCGCGCGCCTTGGTGAGGATGATGTCTTCAAGCTTCTGCGCGGTCGCGGCCTGAACCGATGCATCGACCCACTGGCCGTTCTGCAGAACCTGGCGCACCGGCGACACGCGCACCGCATCGGCGCGCAGATCCGCGTCGAGGATGGTAACGGTCAGTTTCATGCGCTCGGCCGGCTGGTTCGGGTTCACATACCAGTCGGTCA
>JAEXHR010000099.1 GCA_023449855.1 Pseudomonadota bacterium
TCACCGGGCGGGGCGGCCCCCCCACCCCTCCCCCGCCCCACGACTCGGTTCACGCCAATCAAGCGGGCTTGGCCGCGGTGAGATCGGCCTCGACCTCCGCGCGCAACTCCGCCGTCACTTCCGGCCGCTGGCCGAACCACAATTCAAAACCGCGCACCGCCTGATAGAGCAGCATGCCGAGACCATCGGCCGTGCGCAGACCACGCGCACGTGCTGCAGCGAGTAGTGGCGTCTCCAACGGCACATAAACGAGATCCGCGACGACGGCATCGCTCGGCAGCAGGCCGAGATCGATCGCCAGCTCCGGCTGCCCCTTCATGCCGAGCGACGTGGTATTCACCAGCAGCGATGCCTGCGGCAGCTTGCCTGCGGCTGCATCCCAGGTGAGCGGAATAACACGCTCGCCGAACAGCTTTGCCAGTTCCTGCGCGCGCTCGATGCTGCGATTGGCGACATAGACATGCTTGATGCCGCGCTCCAGCAGACCGAACACCACGGCACGCGACGAGCCGCCGGCGCCGAGCACCAGCGCATCGTCGGCATGATCCCATTCCGGTGCGGAGTGATCGAGATTGTCGATGAACCCTTCGACATCCGTGTTGGTCGCGCGCAGCGTGCCGTGATCGTACCACAGCGTGTTCGCAGCGCCGACGGCGCGCGCACGGCGATCCGGCGCCGTCAGCTTCAGCACGCGCTCCTTGTGCGGAATGGTGACGTTGGCGCCGATATAGCCATGCCGCGACAGGTTCATCACGAAATCCGCGACTTCTTCCGGCGGCACCGACTCGATGGTGTAGCCGCCTGCGATGCCGAGATGGCGGAGCCAGTGATGATGGATCAGCGGCGAGCGCGAATGCGCTGCCGGCCAACCGATCAGGCAGGCGGCGCGAGGCTTGGCATCGTTAGACATGGACATTCCTTCGCTTCAAGCGGAAGCGGTCGTCGCATGAGAATCATGCATGGGGCTGATGGCAATCATCGGGCAGGCCTGTACCAGGCTGCAAGTGCAGTGATCGCACAGATCAACAATGCTGCACCTGCTGCGAACCAGACCGCTGCAAGATTGAGATGCAGATAGGCCCATGTGCCGACGCCAGCCCCGGTCACCATCGCGCTCCAGAGTAGCAGATTGGGAATCCACCCCCAGCGCGGGCCGCCTTGCAGTGCAACGGCCAGTAGTTGTCCGATCCGAACCAGCGTGCCGGTCATATAGGTCAGCGCAATACCGGTCGTGCCGCCGTCGGCCTGAAACATCGCGTTTTCGAGCCCCATCGCCACTACAATGGCCACGATCGTCAGCCCAGGCTGACCGAGCAGATAGGCTAACCCGCCCGCCGCGAGCAGCAAGGCCTCGACCAGCAGCAAGAGCCATTGCCGGTGCCTGCCGCGGCCGTGACCCACCAGACTGCCGAGCCCGGCCCCGACGACGAACAAGGCAATCAGCTTCAACGCTTCCAGAGCCTTGGGCCAGTTGAATTCGGCGATCATGACGCCGAGCCGTGTGGAATTGCCGCTCATGAACGAGATGAACAATCCGCCGAGATGAATAAAGCCAATGCCATCCACATAACCCGCCAACGCGCTGAGGGCACAAGCCAGCGCCAGATTCCTCTTCACAGTCAGCATGGTCGTCCGTCGCCCCCGCACGTCATCGCATTTATTCAAAAGCGATGGCGCGAGGGCAAGAGCCGCGTGAACACATCTTGACCGAGCCTATTTATTGGGGGTACATTTTATCATGTGAAGATCACCTACGATCCCGCAAAGTGCCAGACGGCCATCGACGAGCGAGGGATACACTTCGCCGACGCGGCGCTCGTATTCGCCGGACCGACCATCAATCTGGAAGACCTGCGCCGCGACTACGGCGAGCAACGTTTTCAGACCATCGGATTTCTCGCCGGACGAATGGTGATGGAGGTGTGGCCGCCGCGTGACGAGGCGCGGCATGTGATATCGATGAGAAAATGCGATGCCCGCGAAAAAGCGATCTATCAAAAGCGATTTGACGAGGCTTGACGCGCGCGAGATCACCGACGCGGAGTATGACGACGCGCCGGAATTGACCGAGGACATGCTCGATCGCGCCGAGATTCGTCACGGCGACAAGGTGGTCAAACGCGGCCGGCCGCCGCTGGCTCAGCCGAAGGAAGCCATCAAGCTGCGCATCGATCAGGATGTTCTCGCCGCCTACCGCAAGACCGGCAGCGGCTGGCAGACCCGTATCAATGCGGACCTGCGCAAGGCTGCGAAGAAGCTCGCGTAGCGTTTCTCAAGTGGTGGCCTGCTCCGCGACGAGATCATCGACCTCGGCGCGATCGCTCAGCCTGATCTTGGCGCGCGGGAAGTTAGCAAACAGCGCCTGATGTCCGGCAAAGGACGAAGATGTCGTGCGGTGCCAATAGGCTGCGGCCCATGCGAGTAGACCCGCATGCTGCTCAGCGGTCGCATCGCGCCAAGGGCCGCGCGTCGCAATACTGTTGCGGCACACTTGGGGACTCATATCGAGCCAGATCAACATGCTGGCGCGCGGCAATGCCACTTCGGCCAACCAGCCAAAGACCCCCTCGATGATCCAGTTCTCCTCGGCAGCGAGGGCGATGACGCGGGATCTGGCGTCCTCCTCGTCGCGCTTGGTGCCGACCTGATCCAGCCAGTGGATATGGTCGAGATCCGTACGACGACCGCCAACGCGGCATTCCAACTGCCGCGCCAGCGTCGTCTTGCCCGAGCCGCTATTACCGATGATCACGACCCGCGGCCCGAGCATCGTGAATGCCATTGGTTACGCCGCAACGTGGTGCGCGGCGACGATCTGGTCTGCGGTTCGGCCATTCACTTCGGCCATATGGTCGAAGCTGCGGGTGAAACTGCCGGCACCGGCGGTTGCTGACCGCAGCTCGACGATGAGATCGCCGATCTCGGCCTCCGGCAACTGCGCACGGACGATGTCCCATCCCGCCCATCCCTCACGGGTGTCGAAGCCGAGGATCTGCCCGCGACGACCTGCGAGGATGGCATTGACCTTCGCGGTTGCCTCGGTGGGGCAGACGATCTCGACGGCATGGATCGGCTCCAGCAATACCGGCTGACAATGCGGCAATGCCTCACTGACGCCGATGCGCGCCGCCGTGCGAAACGCCTGATCGGACGAATCGACGCTATGATAGGCACCGTCAGTAAGCGTCACCCTGACATCCACGACGGGAAATCCGAGCGGCCCGCGCGCGAGGCCATCGACGACGCCCTCCTCCACCGCAGGGATGTAATTGCGTGGCACCGCGCCGCCGACAACTTTTTCCTGAAACACAAAGCCCTCGCCCCGTGATTGCGGGCCGATCTCCAGCAACACGTCTCCGAACTGGCCATGACCGCCGGATTGCTTCTTGTGCTTGCCGCGTTGTGTGATCGGCTTGCGGATGGTCTCGCGATAGCCGATTGCGGGCGGATGAGATTTCACATTGATGCCGAAGCGATCGCGCAACCGCTCCATGGCGACACGCAGATGCATCTCGCCCTGCCCCCACAGCACCACGCCGTGGCTCTGCGCGTCGTTGACGGTGGTCAGCGATGGATCCTCCTCCGTCAACCGTTGCAAAGCCTGCCCGAGCTTGACGTCGTCTTTCCGATCGATCGATGCCAGCGCCATCGCCAGCACCGGCGATAGCGGCTCGCCGAGATGCAGGACGCCAGGCGCAGCCTTGCCGACAGCGAGCATATCCCCTGTCCTGACCGGATCGAGCTTGCCGAGCGCAACGGCGTCGCCTGCTTCGGCGCTGGGGCGCTTGTCGCCCGCCTGCGTCAAAGCGAGGATGCCGGACACACGCGCGCTCTCGCCCGTCGAGGCGACGATCGTCGCGCCGTCGTCGATACGCCCTTGCATCACGCGTGCATAAGACAGCTTGCCGCCATGCTGCAGATGACTGGTCTTGAAGATATAGGCCAGTGCATCCCCGCCCGCCGCGATGCCGAGGCGCTTCGCGGTCTCGCGGACATCCGGCGCTTCGTGACGCAGCGCCTTCATCAGCCGCAGCACGCCATTCTCGCGGATCGCCGAGCCGATCAACACCGGACAGATGAGCCCTTCACGCAACTCGCGGGCAAGATCATCGAAGACGGCATCGGCTGGCGGCACGATGTCGTCGAGCAACTGCTCCATCAAGGCGTCGTCGTGATCGGCGAGTTTCTCCAGCATCGAGAAGCGCGCTTCCTTCTCGCGATCGAGATTACTGCCATCCAGCGCGACGACTTCGGAAGCCTTGTGCTCGCGATAGACAAAGGCGCGCTCCAGCGCGAGATCGACGAAGCCGGCGACCAAATCGCCGTTCCAGATCGGAATCTGCCGCAGCACCAACGGCACACGCGAGGCCGGCTGCAACGTCGCCAGCGTCTCGCGTACGCGTTTGTGAGCGCGATCGATCTTGTTGAGGAACAGGAAGCGCGGGATGCCGAGGTCTTCCAGCTCACGCAGGATAAGCTGCAATTGCGGCAGCTTGCGCTCGTCGGCCTCGCAAACCACCACGGCGGCATCGACAGCTGGCAGCGCCGCGCGCATGTCCTGCGCGAATTCGACGGAGCCGGGACAATCGATGAACGTGTAACTGTCCCCCATGAAACTTGTCGTCACGGTGGTGAGACCCACGCCCATCTTGTGGGCGCGTGCTTCGGCGCTTGCGTCGCCTGTGCTGGTGCCGGCTTCGACACTCCCGGCCTTCGGGATGGCGCCCGTTCGCGCCAGGATCGCTTCAAGTAGTGTGGTTTTTCCGCTCTGGAAAGGGCCCACCAGTGCAATGCATCGCGCATTGCGCTGGGAGCCTCGGGGACTTCTCAGGTCTTGTCCCATACGCCGCCTCCTGATCTGGAGCTCGGCCCGTGATTGGGTCGGCGCTTGGATGCTCCGCCCGGTTCGCGCATTTGGCAAGACGGAAACGTTGCTGCGCTGCGATGGCGCGCAACTGTAGCCCGGGTGGAGCGCAGCGTAACCCGGGAATCAGCGTTTCAACGATTTCGACATTCCCGGATTGCGCTGCGCTCCATCCGGGCTACGCCTTACCGTCCCGGACGCAGCTCGAGGCTCTGCAAGCCCGCGGCGACGTTCAGCCCCACCGAACCCTGAAGGCTCAAGGGCTGCAGCGCGATCGAGTTCTGCGAACCGCCGACGAGAACATTGGCACCGACGCCGACACCGACGGATGCACTGCTCTGCGCGCCCGCATAGTTGCCCGAGATATCGCCGGGGCCACTATAGTTCACCGGCGCGAACACGGCCCAGGACAGCGCGGTCTGTTCGGTGATGCCGAGATCGAGGCCGACCTTGCGCACGGTCGCCACATAAGGCTGATCCGGCCGGCCGGTGCCGGTGAGCACGCAGCCGAGATTGGTCACCGAGCCGACGACGAACCCCATGCTGGCGCCGCCACGGCAATTCAGAACGCCGAGCTGAACGCCCTGCTGCGATTGCGCCTGCGACGCGGTGAGAACAGCAGTCGTGGCAATGCCGAGAAGAAGCGCGGACAGGCGGGTCATCGAAAGTCTCCGGGTGATGAACGGAAGCAGGGAAGTCGATCAACTATCCATAGCCAATGACACCGCTCAATGACAGCGGACCAACGCGCGCCGCATGCAACAAAAAGGGCCCGCTTGCGCGAGCCCTTTCGTTAACCTTGCCGATCGTTAAACGATCGACAGCGATTAGTGGTGACGGTGACGACGTGCACGGCGCTGCGGCGCGGCCGGCGTCAGCTCGACCTGCACGACGCCAGCGGCAACGTTGAGACCGACCTGGCCCTGGATGCTGACCGGCTGCAGGCCGTAGACATTGTTCGGGCCACCGACGAGGAAGTTGCCGCCGAAGCCGACGCCAACCGAGGCGTTCGAACCGACGCCGCCGTAGGTGCCACCGAGACCGCCGCGCGGCACGCGGGTGGTTGGAGCGAAGATCGCCCACTGCACGGTGGTGTTGTCGGTGAAGCCGAGATCCACGCCGAAACGGCGGATGTTGGCGACGTAACCTTCAGCACGGCCGCCGGCACTCTGGAAAACGCAATTCAGCGTCGCGTTCGAGCCGAGCACGTAACCGACGTTCTGGCCACCACGGCACTCGAGAACGCCAGCCTGCACGCCCTGGGGCTGCTGAGCGTTCGCAGTTGCAACCGATGCCGCGAGGGCCACGGCCGCAAGGCCGAACATCTTGGAAAGTCGCATAGTCTTAACTCCACCTTGGGGTTTTGATAGTGCGGGGAACAAGAAGGAAGCGCCGTGTCGAAAACATGGCGCTTCCTGAATAAAGCCTCGAAACCGTCAAAAGTTTCGAGGCTTGTTTGTTACCGGAGGTTTCCGCAGAAGCGCTGGATGCGATTGCAAGCGTCTTCCAGGTCCGAGGTCTTGGTCGCATAGGAGATGCGGAATGCGGGACCTAGGCCAAAGGCCGAGCCCTGCACCACGGCAACGCCTTCGGTCTCGAGCAGTTCGGTCACGAAGTCTTCGTCATTCTCGATCTTCTTGCCCGAGGGCGCGGTCTTGCCGATGGTGCCGGCGCAGGACGGATAGACGTAGAACGCACCTTCCGGACGCGGGCATTCGATGCCCGAGGCCTGATTCAGCATCGCCACCACGAGATCGCGGCGCTCCTTGAACACGGCATTGTTCTTCGCGATGAAATCCTGCGGACCGTTGAGCGCTTCGACAGCCGCCCACTGCGCGATCGACGACGGGTTCGAGGTCGACTGCGACTGGATGGTCGACATCGCCTTGATCAGCTGCGCCGGGCCGCCGGCATAACCGATACGCCAGCCGGTCATGCAGTAAGCCTTCGACACGCCGTTCACGGTCAGCGTGCGGTCGTACAGTTTCGGTTCGATCTGCGCGACGGTGGTGAACTCGAAGTCGTCATAGACCAGGTGCTCATACATATCGTCGGTCATCACCCAAACGTGAGGATGCTTCACGAGGACGTCGGTGAGTGCCTTGAGCTCGGCCTTCTTGTAGGCCGCGCCGGTCGGGTTCGACGGCGAGCACAGGATGACCCACTTGGTCTTCGGCGTGATCGCCGCTTCCAGGGCGGCAGCCTGCAGCTTGAAGCCGAACTCCGCGGTGCAGGTCACCGACACCGGCGTGCCGCCGGCGAGCGCCACCATTTCCGGATAGCTCACCCAATACGGCGCCGGGATGATGACTTCATCGCCGGGGTTCAGCGTCGCCATCAGCGCGTTGTACAGCACCTGCTTGCCGCCGGTGCCGACGATGATCTGGTTCGGCTTGTAGGTGACGCCGTTCTCGCGCTGAAACTTCGCGATGATTGCGTCCTTCAGCTCGGGAATACCGTCCACCGCGGTGTACTTGGTCTTGCCAGCTTCGATGGCGTGGATCGCCGCCAGCTTGATGTTCGCCGGGGTGTCGAAGTCGGGTTCACCCGAACCAAGGCCGATGACGTTGCGGCCAGCCGCTTTCAGCGCGCGCGCTTTATCCGTGACCGCAATCGTTGCGGACGGCTTCACGCGGTCGAGAGCGCTAGACAAGAACGACATCATCTTCTCCTTGAGGGAACAGCCGGAGACCCGCGGTCCGCGGCGACAAAATTACGATCCTGCTTGGGATCGGCGCACCCTAGTGCCTGCGACCTTGCATCGCAAGGCAGTTGGGCTGCAAACGCATCTGGAAGCCATGCAATTTCAGGGAAATTTAAAGTGAACCGACTAGCCTGACCCGCAGCCGCAAAAGACGATTTTGAGAGAAAATGTCCGGTATCCGGCAACAGATCGAGAGCGGCGCTTGGCTCACCGCGGAACGCATCCGCATCTATAGCGCGATCGTGCTCGCGATGGGTGTATTGGCCATTGCGGCCTGGATTGCGCTTGCGGATCGCGCGATCGACCGCAACGGCAAGCCGCTCGGCACCGATTTCTCCAATGTCTATGCAGCCGGCACACTCGTCTGGCAGGGCAAGGCCGCGGACGCCTATGATCCGCCGCTGCAGCATGCAGCCGAAATCGCCGTATTCGGCGGCCGCGACGTGCCCTTTTACGGCTGGCACTATCCGCCCTTCTTCCTCGTCATCGCCGCGTTGGTGGCCACCATCCCCTATCTCTGGGGTCTGGCGCTCTGGCAGATTGCGAGCTTCATCGCCTATTGCGCTGCGATGGGCGCAATCCTGCCACGTCGCGAGACGCTGCTCGTCGCATCCGCCTTCCCAGCGATTTTCGTCAATATCGGCCACGGCCATAACGGCTTTCTCACCACCGCTTTGCTTGGCGGTGCCTTGCTGCAACTCCACCGACGCCCATGGATCGCAGGCGTCCTGATCGGCCTGATCGCCTACAAGCCTCAATTCGGCGTCCTGATTCCGCTCGCACTCATGGCTGACGGCCGCTGGCGCACCATTGCGGGTGCTGCACTCACAGTGATCGCGCTCATCGCGATCAGCACATTGATGTTCGGCACGAGCATCTGGCACGCCTTTGCGGATTCGACGGCCTTCACGCGTGACGTCGTGCTCGAGCAAGGGGGCACCGGCTGGCCGAAGATCCAGTCGATATTTTCGGCGGCGCGGATGTGGGGCGCCGACGTCTCATTCGCTTATGCCGCACAGGGCGCGCTTGCCGTGGCCGTCGCGCTCGGCCTGATCTGGCTGTGGCGCAGCAATGCAGCCTTTGCATTGAAGGCCTCCGCGCTCGCCATCGGCAGCCTGCTGGCGACACCTTATGTCCTCGACTACGATCTCGTGGTGCTGGCCATCGCCATCGCCTGGTTCACCGGGCACGGCCTCGCTCACGGTTTCAAAGGTGGCGAGATCAGCGTTCTTGCCCTCGCCTGGATCATGCCGCTGCTGGCGCGCAGCGTGGCGGGCGCGATCCATCTGCCGCTCGGCCTGTTAACGATGATCGCGTTCTACGCCATCGTCATCCGCCGCGCCGTGCTCGACCGGCAAGCCGCAGGCCATCACGACGCGCTCGCAGCCGTGTGATCTTCCACCCGCGCTAGGCTGCACAGATTCGATTTGCCGGATATCAAAAGTCCTTGGTGGTTTTCGACTTTTTCCAGTATGCGGGCCTTGCGAGCTGCCCCTTGCGGCATCATTGTCTAGGCGCAATGCGACGCTGAGGTCGCCCCGCATTATCTGAGAGATCGACCCCGGCGAATGTACAAGCTCTATTCGATGCAGCGCTCCGGCAACAGCTACAAGGTCCGCCTTGCGCTGGCGTTCATTGACGCGCCGTATCGCTCGATCGAGGTGGACATTCTGCGCGGCGAGAGCCGGACGCCGGAATTCCTCGCCAAGAATCCGAGCGGCCAGGTCCCGTTGCTGGAAATTGCCGAAGGCCGCTATCTCGCGGAATCCAACGCCATTCTCTGGTACGTCGCGGTCGGTACGTCACTGGCGCCGGAATCGCGCATGGACCGCGCCGAAGCGCTGCAGTGGATGTTCTTCGAGCAGCACGCGCTGGAGCCGAATCTCGGCGCGGCCTACTTCTGGCTATGCCTGGTGCGCGGCGGCCGTGACCTTCAGACCCATGCCCTCGACGACTGGATGGAACGTGGCTATGCGGCGCTGCAGGTGATGGAAAATCACCTCAAGATCCATGAATTCTTCGCGGCCAACCAGCTCACCGTCGCCGATATCGCGCTCTACGCCTACACCCATGTGGCCGAAGAATGCGACTTCGACCTGTCGAGCTTCCCGTCGGTGCGGCGCTGGCTGCGCCATGTGGAGCAACAGCCCGGCTTCGTCGCCATGGATTGGCACCCGACCTCGTCGGAATACGATACCGTCGACGCGGTCGCTGACGCATAAGCTCGCGTGTTCGTGAGCATAAAAAGGTAAAATGCCACGTTCCCGCCACAATTGCCCCGTTTCGCGCCGCAATGTCGCCCGCCAGCCCGTTGAATTTTAGTACGTGGATGATTCGTCCACGATTTTAAGGATTTACGGCCATGATACGGTCGCTCCGCGGGGTTGTTGGATTTCAGGTGCGCCCCGCGCCCGTTGCATCGACCAAACTGATCCACGCCGTCGCGGCTTCGCTGGCGGTCGGCTGCCTGTCGCTCTGCGTCATTCTCGCGCTCACCATGCTGTCGACCCGGGGCGTGTCGGCGATGCCGCTCTGACGGTCGCAAAACTCACAAACCCATGCCGCGATGCCGTCACGCATCGCACCGTAAACGAAGCCTCCGTGATGGAGCCCGCGTGATGAAGAGCGTCCCATGAAAAGGCCGGTGGTTTGGGTCACGACCTCGCTGGCTATCGCCATCCTGGTCACGACGACCTTTCTGATCGCAACCACCAGCCGCGGCGAGCAGACCTCATTCGGCTCGTCCGCCGGCCGGCTGGAGGTGCAGACCGTTGCATCCGGCCTGTCCTATCCCTGGGCGCTCGCCTTCCTGCCCCAGGGCCGTGTCCTCGTCACCGAGCGGCAGGGCCGCATGCGTATCGTTGCGCAGCAGGGTCAGCTATCGCCGCCGGTCAAAGGTGTGCCCGAGGTGATGGCCACCGGCCAGGGCGGCCTGCTCGACGTCGTCGCCGACAAGGACTTTGCGCAGAACAGCACGATCTACTTCTGCTACTCCGAACGCGCCGGCACCGGCGGACGCACGGCCATTGCGCGGGCCAAACTCATCGATGGCGCGGCGCCCCGGCTCGACGATCTGAAGATCATCTTCCGTCAGGAAGGCCCGCTCTCCAGCGGCAATCATTATGGCTGCCGCATCGTACAGGCCAGCGACAGCAATCTCTTCATCACCCTCGGCGAACACTATAGCGGCCGCAACGAAGCCCAGAACCTCGCCAATCATCTCGGCAAGATCGTCCGCATCACCACCGATGGCGCTGCTCCACCGGACAATCCTTTCATCGGCCGTGAAGGCGCCAGACCCGAGATCTGGAGCTACGGACACCGCAATCCACAGAGCCTCGCGATCAATCCCGCAAATAACGAGCTTTGGGAGATCGAACACGGCCCGCGCGGCGGTGACGAGGTGAACATCATCGGCAGGGGCAAGAACTATGGCTGGCCTGTGATCGGCTATGGCATCGACTATTCGGGCGCCAAACTTCATGAGAGCTCGTCGAAGCCCGGCATGGAGCAGCCGATCAAATATTGGGTGCCGTCGATCGCGCCGTCCGGCATGGCCTTCTATACCGGCGATCTCTTTCCGCGCTGGCGCGGCAGCCTGTTCACCGGCGCCCTTGCCGGCCAGTTTCTGGTGCGCCTGCAACTGAACGGCAATGCCGTGACATCCGAAGAGCGCATCCTGCAAAACCTCAACGAGCGCATCCGCGATGTGCGCCAGGGACCGGACGGCGCGCTATGGCTACTGACGGATAGCTCGTCCGGACGCCTGCTGCGGATCACCCCGGCGGGGAAATGAGAATCCGGACGCGTAGGATGGGTCGAGCGAAGCGAAACCCATCAGCGGAGCCTGCCGCAACGACGGAATGATGGGTTTCGCTCCGGCGCTTCGCGCCTTCACTCTACCCATCCTGCATGGGTGTCATCACCACTTGTGAAAGATTAAAAACGCCCCGAGCGCGATGAACGCGAAGCCGAGCGCGTGATTCCAGCCGAGCGGCTCCTTCAGATACAGCACCGAGAAGGCAGCGAACACGACCAGCGTGATCACCTCCTGCATCGTCTTGAGCTGCGCGGCGTTATAGACCTCGCTGCCCCAGCGATTGGCCGGCACCGCCAGCCAGTATTCGAAGAACGCTATGCCCCAGCTCACCATGACGACCATGGGCAGCGCGTGATCCTTGAACTTCAGATGCCCGTACCAGGCAAAGGTCATGAAAATATTCGAGGCCAGCAGCATCAGGATCGGCAACAGCAGCGGCGAAATGAAAGTCGGCATCCGGTGATCATCCTTGTCGAAGCGCGGCGCTAACATCCGGCGGTCGCCGCCGGTTCCCACGGCTTCGATAGCATTTGAAGCGAACACTGGGAAAATACCGCGGCTGTCATCCACACAGCTTTAGCGATGGCGCAGGGAAACTGTGGGCGATGACGCAACCAGGCGTCACTGTGCGGCTAGTACCTCCGTACAGACACCGGTGCAGCCCGATGCAGATCGACTGGCACATGTTTCTCGATCCGGGAATAGAGACCGCAATCGTCGTGATCGCGGCGGTCGGCATCACATTGGCTGTCCGCCTGCATCGCCGGCAGCGTGCAGCGCTGCAACGGGCGGCAGAGCAGCACGCCACCGCGGAGCGCCTCACCGCCGCACTCGACCGCATCGATATCGGTATTGTCTTGCTCAATGACGACACCCGCGCCGAGTTCATCAACCGCGCCTTCCGCAACTATTTCGCGCTGCCCGATGCCAAAGCCGACAGCAAGCCGCCGCTCATCGCGCTGATGTATCATGCGCGTGACACCAACGCCTACACCATCCCTGCCGACGAGATCGACCGCTTCATCGCCCGCCGCATCGAGCAGATCCGCGCCGGCAACCCGGCCCCGGAGACGCTGCGCCTCGCCAGCGGCCGCGTACTGCGGATGAGCTGCACCGTGCTACCCGATGGCGGACGAATGCTGAGCTACACACCGGTCACCGATCTGATCCGCCAAGGCGACGACAAGGCCGACCGGGACTACTATCTCGCCCTGCGTGCCGGCGATGTCTTCGACAGCCGATTGGACGCGGCAGAGTAAGCTAGAGTTGTAGCCTGTGGATTGTTAACCCTGTCATGGCGGTGTCACCGGCTGCAGCTAGGTTTTCGCTGCAGCCGGTCGCTTCCCCCCGTCGCCGACGGGCTGTTTCCCCAGCGGTCTCCGTCAGTTGCCGCGCTGACCGGGACCGCTTCTTTTTGCTTGGGACAGCCGGCACCGGTATAAGCAATCCATGATCCGTCTCGTTGCCGTTGCCTTGTCGATGTTTGCGATGATCGCGCTGCTGGCGCCGCTGCAGCTTGTCAGCATCGCCTTCCGCTGGCGCTTGCAGCAGGTCATCCCGCATATTTTCCATACCGTGCTCTGCGCGGTGATCGGCATTCGCATCCATGAAGTCGGCGAGCGCAGCAAGACGGCGCCGCTGCTGATCCTCTCCAATCATGCCTCCTGGCTCGACATCCTCGTCATCGGCGCCAAGACGCCGGTGGTGTTCGTCGCCAAGAGCGAGATCGCCAGATGGCCGCTGTTCGGCTGGCTGGCCAAGATGCAGCGCACCATCTTCGTCGAGCGCGAGCGCCGCCAGAGCACCGGCGCCACCGCGCGCGAGATCGGCGACCGCATGGTGTCCGGCGATGCTGTGGTGCTGTTCGCCGAAGGCACATCGAGCGACGGCATCCGCGTGCTGCCTTTCCGCTCGGCCCTTGTCGGCTCGGTCCACCACGCACTCGGCGAATCCACGCATCACGACAAGGTCATGGTGCAGCCGATGTCGCTCGCTTATGTCGGCTTCGGCGGCCTGCCGGTCGGCCGCGCGCTGCATGAGCGGATTGCCTGGTATGGCGATGTCGATCTCGTCCCGCATCTCGTCGGCATTCTCACCTCCGGCGCCATCGACGTGACCGTCACCTGGGGCGAGGCCGTCGCCTACGACATGTCCGCCGATCGCAAGCAGATCGCCCGTCATGCCGAGAATGCCGTGCGCCAGATGACGACGGCGGCACTGCGCGCCGGTCCGCCGCAGAAGACGCCAACCGAACCTGTCGCCGAAGCGACACCGGCAATTGCCTGATCCGTAGGGCGGATTAGCGCAGCGTAATCCGCCGGCC
>JAEXHR010000138.1 GCA_023449855.1 Pseudomonadota bacterium
CGCTCCGCTCATCCGCCCTACGACTGACTCAGTACATAGACCATGACATCAGCAGCGACGCTCCGGCGCCGCGGAGGTGTCGATGGCGGTTACTCGCCTGTCGTGAATTCTGCCCCCTCAATATGATAGACTCTCGGTTCTTCCGAAAAATACTCCTGTAAACCCATCATGAAGATCCGATGGTCTTCACTCGATTCGAAGCCGGGCGTGTGATCCGCGAGTGATCGCCATCGCACGATCAAGTGAAACAGTTCGGGCGCTTCGATCCCTTGTGCGAGGAAGTGACCGCAGTACCCCTCAGCGCGGCTGAGCAACGGAGCGACTTCAGCAAATGCACGTCTGAACGTTTCAGTCTTCCCTCTGTGAACAGTGAGCTGAGCGATTTCGTAAATCATGGCGTTCCTTTGAAGCGAGTTCCGCAATTAAGAGCCCGCACTTGCGAGATGAGCCGAAGGTCCGACCGCTATCGCGATTTTTCCTCGAACACCGTTGTTGGGGGTCTCCAGCAGAGCATGGGCGAGCGGAATATCGGCAAGCGAGTAGACGGCGCCCACATGTGGGCGCAGCTGACCGCGCTCTATCAATGCGCTCAACTCATCGAGCTTGCCGCGGTTTTGTCTCGTGAAAACGAAGTGATAACTCGCGTTCTTGCCCCAGGCCTGAACGACGTTTTGTGGCTGCGCGATATCCACGATGGTGACAACGCGGCCAAGCTGTGCGAGCGCATCGGGGCTGCGCGACAATGTGTTGCCGCCAATGGTGTCGAACACGACATCGACTCCGCGGCCCCCCGTTTCCCGCATGATCGCGTCGACGTAATCTTCGTTTGCGTAGTCAATGACGACATCCGCACCCAAGCTCCGTGCGAACACGAAGTTTGCTTCACGCACGGTGGTGAACACGCGTGCTCCCATGGCTTTTGCGAGCTGGATCGCCACATGACCGACCCCTCCCGCGCCGCCGTGGACCAGAATGCTTTCCCCTACTCTGAGCGCCGCACGCACGACCAGTGCTTCCCACACCGTCCCGCCGACCAGGGTCAGGCTTGCCGCTTCCAGATGGCTCAGCAAGGGAGGCTTCTTCCCGATAATTCCTTCGGCAGCGACGTGGTACTCGGCATAGCTTCCCGGCCCGTCGAATATTTGCGGAGTGTACCAAACCTCATCCCCTGGAGAGAAAGTCGTCACCCCCGGCCCGACCGCTTCGACCACGCCGGATACGTCGTGTCCGGTGATCGTCGGCAACTGCACCAGGTCGGCATAGTCGCCACGCCGGACCTGGTAATCCAGCGGATTGATGGAGGTCGCATGGACCCGGACCAGGACCTGCCCCGCGTCCGGCACAGGCTTGGGCACGTCGCAAAGCTCGAACGCTTCCGGGCCGCCGAATGATCTAAGTCTTAGCGCTTTCATTGCAGATCCTCATTTCGTCAAAAAGGGATATCGAGAATTCTCGATATATCTTGGTAAAAAATTACAGTTCTTTGCCAATGAGCTTGGCAAGAGAGCTGATGGTTGCTTCGTTCCGCTTGTAATAGGTCCACTGACCAATGCGCCTGACGTCGACCAAGCCTGCTCGTTGCAGAGTTGCGAGATAATCAGACACCGTCGACTGCGACAGTCCGACGCCCTCTTGAATACTGCTGACGCAGACCCCCACCGTCTGAACGTCACCTTCATCCTGTGGAGGGAAGTTCTTCGCGGGATCCTTCAAACCTTTGAGGATTTCAAGGCGGGTACGGTTTGAGAGGGCTTTGAATATTTCGAGCAAGTCCATAACTCAATGATATCGAGATTTACCGATATGTCAATGCGGCGAACGAAGGCCTACGGCTGCACCACGCAACATAGCGCTCGGAGCGCCCGCAACTCATGGTTCGAGACGGCGCTCCGCGCCTCCTCACCATGAGGGATTGAGTGTGTGCGATCCCTCGCTCAAAATTCGCCGCTAACCGCGCATTCACTCCGCCCTCATCCTGAGGAGCGCGCTCTTGCGCGCGTCTCGAAGGATGGCCGCGCGCTCGGAGCCAGACAACTCATGGTTCGAGACGGCGCTTCCGCCTTCGCTCTTCGAGCTACGGCGGACACGTCGCGCCTCCTCACCATGAGGGAGCGGAGTTGAGAGGCTTGACTCATTGTTTTGAAACGCCATCCTCGCGCCGGTCGACAGCGGGGCAAGACGCGTATGCAGGAAGGGGCGTATGTCTACATCCTGCGATGCTCCGACCGCAGTTACTATGTCGGCGTTACGCGCAGCGACCCCGAATTGCGATTGGCCGAGCATAATGCCGGGAGCTTTCCGGGCTACACGTTCACCCGCCGTCCCGTTGAAATGGTATTCGTTGAATGGTTCGAGCGGATCACTGATGCCATCGAAAGCGAGCGCCAGATCAAGCGCTGGAGACGCGCCAAGAAGGAAGCGCTGATCCGCGGCGATTTTGTTGCGCTGCGCGTGCTGGCGTCGCGGAAGGGGCGGAGCAAATCGGACGTGTGACTGGCGCCGGAGCCTTGCTGCACATGGTTCGAGACGCGCGCAAGAGCGCGCTCCTCACCATGAGGGTGGCGTGTAGGGCTGATATGTACAAAGCAGCCGTGAACGCTAACCCTCACCTCACTCCGCCCCTCATCCTGAGGAGCGCGCCCTGCGCGCGTCTCGAAGGATAGCGGCACGCTCGGAGCGCCTGCAGCTCATGGTTCGAGACGGCGCTTCCGCCTTCGCTCTTCGAGCTACGGCGGACAAGTCGCGCCTCCTCACCATGAGGGAATGAGCGTGGGTCCCCCCACACACTCGAAGAACAAAAAACGCCGGCCTGATGAATCAGACCAGCGTTCTGTTAGTCCAAACCAATCGCCGTAGCGATCAGTCCTTCTTGTCGATGTTCCAGAACATCGGAATGGCAGCGCCCTGGGTGACGCCGGTCAACGACTTCCGCCAGATGCTCGGCACCTTGTATTCGCCGAGCGGGATGTAGATGACCTTGTCGTAGATCTCCTTCTGCACCTCGGCAGCGAGCTTCTTCTGCTCTTCCGGCGTCGTCGCACGCGCATATTTGTCGCGCAGGACTTCCAGCTCGGCATCTTCGCTCCAGCCGAACCAGCCGCCATTGCTCTTGCCGCGGCCGGAGGTCGCGACATTGCTGATCGGGTTGAGGATGTCGGCGCCGACCCAGTTCGAGAAGAACATGTTCCAGCCGCCTTCCTTGACGGGCTTCTGGCTCGGACGACGGCTCAGCACCGTCTGCCAGTCGGTGGCCTGCACCTCGACTTTGAAGCCGGCATTGCGGAGCATCTGCGCGGCAACGATCGGCTGTGCCTTGAGCGTGGTCACATCGGTCGGCGCCATGATGGTCACCGGGGTGCCGTCGTAACCGGCTTCGGCGAGAAGCTTCTTGGCCTCTTCGAGGCCATTGCCCTTCACCAGGCTTTCAGAGCCGACATCGGTGGCATTCGGCGTGTCGCAACCGAACACCGCGCCGCAGACCTTGTAATATTTGGGATCGCCGACCAGCGCATCGAGTACCGGCTTCTGGCTCATGGCCAGGAAGGCCGCGCGGCGAATCTTCGGATTGTCGAAGGGCGGGTTGAGGAAGTTCATGCGGCCGAAGGTCTGGAAGCCCAGCGGGTTGAGCACTTCGATCCTCAGCTCCGGATCCTTTGCCAGGACCGGCAGCAGGTCGTAGGGACCGTTCTCCATGAAATCGATGTCACCCGACTGCAGCGCATTCACCGCGGTCTGTGCATCGGGCATGGTGATCCATTCAACGCGATCGACCTTCACCACCTTGCCGCCGGCCTGCCAGTCGGTCGGCTCGGAGCGCGGCTTGTACTCCTTGAACTTCTCGTAGACGGCCTTCACGCCCGGCTGGAATTCGGACTGCACGAATTTGAACGGACCCGAACCGATCTGCTCGGCAATCGCCTTGCCTGCCGGGGTTTCGGCGAGGCGCTTCGGCATCATGAACGGCACCAGCGACGACGGCTTGGCGATGGAGTCGAGCACGAGGCCGTAGGGCTCCTTCAGCGTCAGCACGATGGTCTTGGCGTCGGGCGCCTCGATGCTCTTGGTGAAATCCATGAGCTTCTGGCCCATGCCGTCATTGCGGCCCCAGCGCTGCAGCGACGCAACGCAGTCCTCGGCGGTGACCGGCTTGCCGTCATGCCACAACAGGCCGTCGCGCAGCGTGAATGTATAGACAAGCTTGTCGTCGGAGACCTTCCAGTCGGCCATCTGCGGCTTGATCTCGTATTTCGAGTTCATGCCGAGCAGCGTGTCGAAAACCATGTAGCCGTGGTCGCGGACGATATAGCCGGTGGTGATGCCGGGATCGAGCACGCGCAGATCGGAATGCATCACGGCGGTGATGGTCTTGCCGGCAGCATGCGCGGGCGATGACAGCACCGGCAGCGCGAGGGCAGCTGCAACCGCCAAACCCGGCAGTGCGAATTTCGTGATGGCCGCGGAATGCAGCCAACGTGACATATCAAACACTAAGTCTCTCCTGACTGGAATCTCATCATCGATCGATGATCGATTGTGCAACGCGATAGAATTTTAGGCCCCTTCGCGTATTGCCTTTGTAAATTAGGCATCAAAGCCTTGCATCAAGCGCGATGCGGGTCAATCGTGTTTTCAACCGCGAACCATCGACATGTTTTAAAATGCATCGCAATGCGCCTGGTCAATTTGCAAAGGCGATTGCGCTGCTGCTAAGTCAGACTCGAGTTCTCGCAGTTCGTAGACGCATGCTGCACCTGCCAATCCGTGACAGAAATTCTCACTCAAGAGGAATGACTTGATGAATCCCGCCGAACTTCCCTTCGATCTCGAAGACATGTTGAAAGGCCTGCGCGTCTGGGTCGAATGCGAAAGCCCCACCTGGGATGCGAATGCCGTCAACAGCATGCTCGATCTCGCGGCGCGCGACATGCAGATCATGGGTGCGACCATCGAGCGCATCGCGGGACGTCAGGGCTTCGGCGGTTGCATCCGCGCCCGTTTTCCACATCCGAAATTCGGCGAGCCCGGCATTCTGATCGCGGGCCACATGGATACTGTGCATCCGGTTGGCACCATCGAAAAACTCAACTGGCGCCGCGAAGGCGAGCGCTGCTACGGCCCCGCCATTTGTGACATGAAGGGTGGCAATTATTTGTCGGTCGAGGCGATCCGCCAGCTCATGCGAATCTCCTACACCACGCCGCTGCCGATTACCGTTCTGTTCACGCCGGATGAAGAAGTCGGCACCCCCTCCACCCGCGACATCATCGAAGCCGAAGCCGCACGCAATAAATACGTGCTGGTGCCGGAGCCCGGCAGCGCCGGCAACGGCGTCACCTCGGGCCGTTACGCCATCGCCCGTTTCAATCTCGAAACCATCGGCCGCCCCAGCCATTCCGGCGCGACGCTGTCGAACGGCCGCTCGGCGATCCGCGAAATGGCGAAGAAGATCGTCCAGATCGACGAGATGACCGGCCCGGACTGCACCTTCAGCGTCGGCATCGTGCATGGCGGACAATGGGTCAACTGCGTCGCCTCCTCCTGCACCGGCGAAGCGCTCAGCATGGCGAAGCGCCAGGAAGATCTCGACAAGGGAGTCGAGCGCATGCTCGCGCTCGCGGGCACCGAGAACGATGTGCAATTCAAGGTCACCCGTGGCGTCACCCGCCCGGTGTGGGAACCCTCCGCGGCAACCCTGGCGCTGTTCGAGAAGGCCAAGGCCATCAATGCAAGTCTCGGCCTGCCCGAATTGACCCACGGCAGCAAGGGCGGCGGCTCGGACGGTAACTTCACCGGCGCCATGGGTATCCCGACACTTGACGGCCTTGGCGTGCATGGCGCCGACATGCACACGCTCAACGAATACATCATCGCGCAGAGTCTTGTGGATCGCGGCCGCCTGATGGCGGGATTGCTGGCGACCCTCGATTGATGCACCCTCGTATGGTCCGCGCCGTCGCATCCGACGCG
>JAEXHR010000150.1 GCA_023449855.1 Pseudomonadota bacterium
TTCATATTGGCCTCCCTTTGTTTGTCGCCGTTGAACAATGTGTCGCCGGCAAAGTTCCGGCGGCCTCAGAGAACGGCCTCGATAAGTCCCAGCGATTTGGCTTCCTGAGCCTCCAGATACCAATTGCTTGGAGCTCGCGAGATCACCTCGTCGAGCGAAGCCTGCGATCCGCGTACGAGATTTTCGAATCCCTCGTTCTGAATGGCGATCGAGCACTCGATCTCGTTTAGAGTAGCCCTCACGCTGGCTAAGCACATTGTCAGAGGGCCATCGATGTTGAGCGTCTTGGACAGCTTGCGCTCGTGGATCATGAGGCGGCTGCCGCGCGTCACATACCGGTTCTCACGAGCGAAAAAGCTCATGAATGTCACGCCCGCTGAGTAAATCGCCGCCTTGCCGAGAAATACAAACCGGCGGCCCGGCGCTATCTCCGAATGGAAGCGAATATCTTCGCCCATCATGCGCGCCACTTCCGGATCGCCGCCAAGCGTTGAGATCTCGACCACGACCAAGTCCCGGTCCTTGGCAGCATCGAGCTGACTCCGGAACGCGTTGTACATCTCATGATCGACCACGCCTGAGAGTAAGATTGCCGGTGAGCCGAAGTCCGCCGGCTGGAGGGGTGAAATCGACATGTTCAATATCGCTACTCTAGGGGCTGATCGTCTTCAGTCGGCGGGGCGGACTTTGGCGTACAGATGTCTCCGTCGTCATTGAGCTTAGCAGCCTTCTCCGTGTCAGGCTGCGGCTCTGGCTTCAGATCATCGATGATCAGAGAGTGCGTCCTTCGAAGGATCACCTTTCAACCTCCCATTGTTATCTGAGAGGCCAAACGCTCCAGGTCTGCGGCCGTTCCGGCTATGCAAACTCAAGCGGCGGATCTCCGAACCCGCCGAGGATTTGCGGCTCGTCGAAATCGCCGATGTCGTCGCCGCCGCTGTGGCCGCAGAACGCCCAGGCCCGACCATTATATTGATTATGCGGCGCAGCATGGTCATGTCGCACACATGAAGCAATAAAATCTGACTTGTTCCAACCGTCTTGCAAAATATAGGGCTGGACTTTCTCGATGATGGGCCGTCGTATGTGAGCATCACCGCACGGCTCGTGGCTTCTATCGGTGATGAGAACGCCAATTGCGCTCCCGTCCTTCCTCCCCTGAAAAGGAGCAGCGCATGCTAAAGCGTCGCCTTCTCTCAGATCGAGATGTTCGTGAAATCACCGCCCTCCGTATCAGGCAGATCCGGGCGGACGCTGAGCGCATGCCGCCGCCGGGCGTTGAGAAGGAACGCCTACTGAAACAAGCGCGCGAATTGGAGGTGACCGCGGTCATCGACAATTGGGCCAGCTCAAGCGGCCTGCAGCGCCCGATTTAAAGGAATGCCCATGGCAAAGCATGTCACCAGCCGAAGCTGGACGGACGCCGACATCGCTCGTCTTCGACAATTGTCAAACGAAGGTGCGTCAGTAAACCGAGCCGCAGCCGCTTTAAATCGTAAAACGACGGCCGTTCAGAAAGTTGCTCGAAAACACGGTGTTCAGCTCGTCGGAACGCGTAAGGCCAGAGCGACAATGCGGGAGATCGGCGCGTATGGCTGACAAGCAAAAGCCGCCTATTGCCTTGAATTTTGAGACTGGAGAAGAGGCAATAGCATACGCGCGATCGATCGCTGCCCAACTATCATTCGATCCCGCCTATTCTGGCGAGGCACATTTGTTTGTTCGAAACGAACATGATGAGACGGTCGCGATCATTCCGATATCGCGACCGCCAGGCTGACGCTCGTTTGAGAGCAAGCACCGGCGTCCATGCAACTTCAAGGTCTCAGAGTCGAAGACGCGTTGAAGCTGTCGCTCGAGGCGGAGCGCAAGATGGCTGACAGGACTGATGCTGCCATTCAAAATGCCCCGGCGCCGCAACAGGATCGACGCCGGGACGAGTCTTGCTCGGCTCACAAGCTACCGAGTCAGAGGAGCCTTCTCATGAAGGCTTATCGACGACGCGACATCTTGCGCCTCGTTCCCGCTTAACCGCGTTTGTTTGTATGGAACGTGTCACCCAAACGCCGATTGCACGTGGGTTAGAAACGAAGGCAAAGGCAACCATTATGAAGAAGCTTTTGATTGCGAGCGCAACGCTTGCGTTCCTCGTACAACCGGCACTGGCTCAAACTACAACGACAGCTCCTCGCTCTGCGGCACCTACGTCCGCGGATCGCACCCCTGGTACGGTCGGGTCCGAGCGAGGCAATAATGCCAATTCGGTCAATGGATCGAACTCGGCGGCAGGCACCTATAGCGGCGCCAATGCGGCGAGCAGCACCGATGCTGGTCGCACATCCGGCGGCGGCGGAGCGGGCGGAGGTGCTGGTGGGGGAGCCGGAGGAGGTGCAGGCGGAGGCAATTAAAGTATAGGGCCTCGGTGCGTCGCGCCGGGGCTCTACTTTTTTGCGGAGGCGACCATGAAATTTCGAAAGCCCAACGACGAGGGTAACGAGCCCTCTCCGCTCATCCTAATAGCAGTGGCGATCGTTCCGTTGCTTGCAGTCGCGGGCTGGCTCCTGGGTATCCTCAGATAGCCTACAGGCTGCGTCCGCCGGCTTATGAGGCTCCCACGCGCCATGGATAGTTGGATTTCGTTCCAGGCAGGACCGCGCTTTAATATTTTGGGACGATGCAAACTATTCCGCGATCGCCCCGTTGCGCAGACAGGGGCAACCAAAGGAGAGTATTATGGCAGACAATGAACGTGGTGGTTCCGGCAACTTCGCAAACGACCCACAACGTGCTTCTGAGGCCGGCAAGAAGGGTGGAGAGCACAGCCACGGTGGCCAGCAGTCGCAGAGCGGCGGCAAGCAGGGCCAACAAGGCGGCAACAACTTTGCGCAGAATCCAGAGCGAGCGAGCGAAGCGGGTCGCAAAGGCGGCCAGCGCTAAATACGAATGGAGAGCCCGGCAACGCCGGGCTTTTTACGTTGAGTCCGCAATGACGAACGATGGCGCCGTCCTCCGACTAGCTACCCCCCGGCGGCGCAGTGACTTCCCGCCGGGTTTCGTAGGCGAAGCTATGCAAGTCGAAGGTCCAAGGCCACTCATCTTAAGGTATAAGCGCCCCTGCCGCGCTCTTGAGGAAGAACAGCTCGGGCCCCGCCACGTAAAGGGCGGGCCCTCTACTGGGCCCGCGCCGCTGCGTGGCCAGCGCCGTCAAAAAATGTTGCCCCCCCCTCTTGACGACCGGGGCACGCGATCTAAATCGACATTCGCCTTTAAACGAAAGGAGTTAGGAGGCTACACATGTCAAACTCTGCCATGTCGATTGAACAGATCCATGCACATTCCTTGCTCGCCACCACCTTCGATCACCCGCGCCAGGTGATCGCAAGCCCCTTCCTCGACGACACCCAGAAGCGGTGCGTTTTAGCCGCTTGGGCATCAGACGCTTTTGCGGTTGAGGGCAAGCCGTGGCTACGTCAGATTCCCGGCTCAAGCCGTGAGATCAGGGTCGGTGACATCCTGTCGGCGCTCCGGATGCTAGACGGAGATGACCATCCCCCGGCCACATCTCAGCGTATGCCTCGTCCGTCGCCGGCGAAACGCACGCTTGCAATCGGTCAGACAGCTTTTGAGATGAAACGCCTGCGCACCGATATCCACGTATAACGCGCGCTTGGATGGAGCTTGTCTAAGACATGCTTCATCCTCTTCAAAAGCAGAAGCTTGGGGTTCGGGTCCCGCCCGGAAGGCCGACCAAGGCTGGAGAGCGGGACCATCCCCTCGCTGGCATGCGCAAACCAGCGCAGGGATCAAAAGCGCTGATAGCGGCTGGGTTCCTTGCGACTCGCTCCGGCGTTTTAGTACGGGACAGCAAGGCCCACGGGGAGAGGAAATGGCTGAAAGCGAGATTGACGTACTTGCAGATGTCTGTGCAATCAACGAAGCCACGCTAGCAAAACTGATTGGCTTGGTGATCGCCGAGATCATCAACCTCGATCCCAATGCCAAGGATCGCCTCAAGGCCAAGATGCTTGAGGTCGCAGTCCATCCCAATGAGGACCGCCGCGAGCTTACGTCACAGATCGTCAAGCAGGTGGCGCGCTCAGCGGGCATGCGCATGCCTGGCCTGTAGCAAGCGGGCTACCGGCGGCTTGGCTAGAAGAATTTGCCGAGCAGCCGCTCCAGCCATTCGAGCATATCGCGGTCATGGTGATGATGGTGGTGATGATGATGATGACGCCCCCACCCTGGGCCTTCGTCTCGATCGCCATCACGGCCCCCGGATTTGGCCACCGCTTCGGAATTAAGAGAGGTGGACAGTAGGATGGTGAGTGCCGGCGGTGTGACGGCTGCGAATTTCCCGCATGCAGCTAGGAATTTGCGCCGATCTTCGTCAAGCGGCTCAGTGCCCTCGAACCGGGGCTCGCTGCTGTCGGCCATGACAAGCTCCCATTTAACTAATTTTTTATTTAAACTAAATTTAATAACAATCGCGAAAATTAATCAACAGCGACTTGCACGTTTTTCTCGATAGGCGACGCGATGTGTGTCGGCATAGGGGTCAGGTCCCGCCCTGGGGTTTTATGCATGTAAGAGCGGGACCATTCCCCACGCTGAGGAGATAAACAGCGCCAGATTCAAAATTCCATCTTTGGAACCGTTCCTGAAGAACTCTGCTGATAGGCAAGGACGGTCGAGGTTCGGGCCCGCCCGGAAGGCGGACCAAGGCTGGAGAGCGGGACCTTCCCCTCGCTGGCATGTGCAAATCAGCGCAAGGACCAAAAGCCCTATAGCGGTTCGGTTCCGCTCTCGCGGGGCGGCGTGCCCTCTGCGCTGAAGGCGAGCGCTCGCGCGCTCTCCGACCCTTCTTAGCGGTAATTTTTTGCGGGTTAGCGGAACTTTGCCAACATGCGGTGGTTATGCGGCTCGAAATCCACGGATTGAAAAATGAGCTGGCTTCTGGTCCTTCCTAATGAAACTTTGGCTTCCGCATTAGCCGAAAGAGCCGACGAACATGATGCAATTCTCGCAGTGATGAATGATCGGCACGAGCGAGCCCAACTGAGCTTCAGACCACGCCCCCGATGTCCACGTCACGAGAATATCGAGGAGAGCTCGAGACAGGTAGCAGCACAGTGATCTGCAAGCGCTGCGAAGGACAAATGCTGCCCTACCGACGAGGACCGCACCCTTGGAAGAGTGACAGCGAGGTCGAGCGGCTTGAGTGCGAGGATTGCCGCGCACAACATGCCCGCACGGTGCCGAGAGCAAAATAGCGCGTGTCGCGGCGAGACGCCGGGATGCTGATCCAGAAGCTGCCGAAGCCCAAAGCCGATGAACCGGCCTGGCGGGCCGCCACCGAGGCTCTCATGCTGGCAGCCGAAGAGCGCGGTCCCTTGATGCGTGCCGAGATCGGGCCGAGAAAGGCGTTACACCCTACCGAGCGGGTCGTCGACCCGAGCGAAAAGACCCGCACTGGGGGCGCCGCAAACCGGCGCGCGACCGTTGAACCAGGACTTTGGCCCTTTCAGCTGGTGGCGCGTGCTCGTTGCCATCATAGCAACGGCAGTCGTGGATTTGGCCACCGTCCTGTCAGTGTCGATACTCGCAGGAATTATTCGATGACTCCTTGCCGCTTGGCAGAGCGCATGCGGAACCTGTCCCTCGTCGAGCTGGCGCCAAAATTCAACCGTCGCCGAATAGCCGCCTGCAGGCTAGCGCCGCATAAGCTCGCTGGCCTTTTCGCGCGCTTTGTCTCGAGGCGGCGTAAACGCTTCACGCCGATGCGGCGCCTACCGACGGCGGACTACGACTCGCGTTCAACTCTAAAACGGAGTGCCCCCGAAGTTCGTACTCGCTGAGCGCGCCGCAAGGGGCACAGTGAAAAGATCGAATTTCTGCCCCTGACGAGCCCTTTCGCATTCCGACGAAAACACGACGAGCACCGCACTTGGGGCAGATAACAAGGCTGTTCGTTGGCATGTCATCACCTCCGAATCTGGCGTCAGCATTATCTCTCAACCTGAAGTACACTTGCATCACCCAAATGCGTGAAGTCCGCTTGGCCTCGTCCAAGAAGCAGCGCCATCCCCAGCGAACTATTTCCGGTGTGAGTCTAACTGCACAACGCGCCTCGACGGAGGCCCGACCTGGTCGATGAAGTCAGCAGAATACCGACCAAGCCACACTTCAGCATCACGGGAAGTATCAAACACTCCGACTAGCTGCTCGACATGGCCTTTGGGCCACGCAGCAACGATCACGAACCCTTTGTCAGGATGTGGACGCACAGTGAAAGTTGGAATGCATGGCATGACTGACACCTCCTAGCGCGGTGTCATACCACCGAACGCCGACTTGTGTCGTCCGATGACCAGAGTATCGAGCCCTTTTGGAACCAATCGGCCCACCCCTGCTTTGAATCCGCCGTTAGTTGCGGAGTTGCGTATGCGTTGGTCCCCCTCCCTCGTGCCGGGCTGCGTCCATGACACCGTATATCTGATTGTCGATTGCGGAGCCTCGGGCTGCGTCTGGCGCGAAGCCGACATCAACGGCACCGATCTCGAAACGGTGATCAAGGACCTTTCAGCGGGTGGGTATACCGACCCGCTGTGCGTCGTCGCCTTCAACACATCGGAAAACTGGTCCCGGGACGTTACGGCCGTTATCGCCCGCGAAATTCAAGAACGATGCGACCTGGCGTACGAAAACGTTCCCGTCTGGCTTGAGGACTTTGTCCATCGGCACGTGAGCCCAGAGGTGCAGGTGCCATTGGAACTGCCGCGATCAGCGCAGCCCTACCTCCCCGTTCACGTTAATTAGGTACGAGAGCTTTTCCGAGATCCTTTTCATGCATAGGGGCCTCGGAAGGTTTGACCTGACCGCTTCGAGTCCTTTGCGAGCTGCGCGTTCATTCCAATAAAAGTGACGACGATCATAAGGGCCCAATGACTCCGGCGAATTTGCCAGCGGCTCGAGGCGGGGCATCGGGTGAGGATTTGGCATGGGCCTATTTTCCACTGCTAAATTTAAGCTGCGTCACTCAAGCACCGTTTGATCCGGCTATTTCTTCTCGCGACGCACGCCTTTGTACTTCTTCGCGACGATTTTTTTGTTCGCAGTCTTTTTCTTCGCCGCAGCTGCCTTTTTCCGCACCGCCGATTTCTTGGTTGTCTTTTTGACCTTCTTGATCGCCATGAACTCCCCGGAATTCGTGTCGCGCTTCGTCCAGGTCGTTTTGCCCCCCATGGTAGTCTTAGTCTGAGTCCGCTTCCTGACAGCACCCTTGCGGGCATCGTCGCCCGTCGGCTTGTTCGTCGCCATCATCGTCCTCCTTGGCACCGCGATACCGTGCAAAACACGCACGCCTCAAACACGTTCCAAAACGCTGCGATGGCTTCGATACGCAAGCGAGAACTCACTCTTGCGGGCGGTTTCCCTTCGATGGCGTTCTCGCCCGCGCAAGGTCCTCTGCCTTCCGGACCATTGCATCGCGCTCGCCTCCGGGAGGCATCAACTCCGCGCGCGTCATCAGCTCGCGGGCCTTCTTTCGATTCGTCTCGCTCATCATCAGGTCCTCTGTGCCTCGAACTACGGCGAGAGCGGTTCTGATCCTACGAATCAGTTGAACATTATTTCCCATTCGACGTTGGTGCCCGAACGAAACTCGAGGAAGCCATGCCAAGGAATGCGAACAAGCTTTGGACCGATCAGGACGAGACACGACTGCGCGAAATGGCGGCCTCGGGCGCGTCGCTTGTTCGCGCGACCGCGGCACTCAGGCGTTCGTCTTCGAGCGTAAAGCGGAAAGCTCTGGATCTCGGCTTGGCATTCCGAGGCGTGAAGCAAGTCCGAGCCGACCTGCGGGCCGCGGGTGTCCTCGACGGTGCGTGAACTGCCGCGGAGATCATCTGGGCACGCGGACAGGTAAAAACGCTCGACTACGAGCTCTGGCCTTCGCTTTCGATGCCAAACACGGTCGCAAAAGCCCGCGCCAGATTTTCAACCGTGTACGGCTTCTGCACTATCTTCCGCGAACGGTGGTCCGAAGGCATTTGCGCCTGCTCGCCGTAACCGCTGGCAAAGAAGAACGGCACACCCAGTTGCGCCAAGCGATCCGCGACCGGGAAGCTGTTCGCGTCGCCAAGGTTGATGTCGAGCACCGCGACCGACGGCTTTTCCCTGTCGATGGCATCCAACGCCCCCTGCACCGTCGCGTAGGTCTGGACTTCTTTCGCGCCCAATCGTGCCGAGATATCCTCGACATCGAGCGCGATGATGAGGCTGTCTTCGACCAGGAGAACCGTCTTGTCGATCAGGATACCGGGCGGCGGAAGTTTCTGGTGAAGGCCTCGATTGTCGCGGAGACGGCTCAAGAGATTGAAGCTCGGTCCGGCATTGGCCTTGGCGTCCACCACATGCCGTGCGGGAATGACGAACTGAAAGCGCGCGCCTTCCGGCTCGTAGCGCGCCTGTGCCGTGCCGCCAAGGTCATAAGGTACCGACCGCTCGATGATGGTCGTCCCGAAGCCCTTGCGCGTCGGTGGCTTCACGACGGGGCCTTTGACATCTTCCCAGTTGAACACGAGGTCGCGGCTATTGTTGCGATGCCATTCGATCTGAACCTCGCCGCTCGGTTGGGAGAGGCTTCCATACTTGATGGAGTTGGTGACCAGCTCGTGCAGAACGAGGGCCATTGTCGAATAGGCCGCCGGGTTGAGCAGCAGCGCCGGCCCATGGGCCTTGATTGAGGACGGCCGACTGGCAAATGCCGCCGCCTCGGCCGCAATGAGGGCTTCGAGGGGGGCCGGTCCCCAATGGTCGTCGGTGATCTGATTGTGGGCGCGCGCCAGCGCGTGGATGCGACCGTCCACGACCCGGACGAACTCTTTCACGCCGGGCTCGTCCGGCTGGGATTGTCGGATCAGGCCGCGGATGACACCGAGAATGTTGCGGACGCGATGGTTGAGTTCGGCGATGAGCACTTCCTGGCGAGCATTGGCCTGATGCCGCTCGGCAGCCGCTTCGTCCGCAAGTCGGAGCACGACCTCAATCAGTGTTGCGCGCAACGTCTCCGCCACTCGTATCTGCGAGCTTGTGAACGGTTCGGATCGGCCCTGGACGAGCTCCTTCCATTCTTCGAAGCTCTCGCGAGGCGTCAGGCGCGGCCCGTTCGGGCCGTATTCGACGGGCTTGTGCGGATCTCCCGCCCAACGCACCGATTTGACGATCTCCGGGCGGAAAAGCACGACATAGTCGCGTGGCGATCGCGAGATCGGAATGGCCAGCAGTCCCGCAGCTTGCGAGGCGTACTCCCCTGCTCCTTCGACGATCGAGGCAATGTGGTCCGTTGCGAAAATCTTTCCGGCGGCCATGCCGTTCAGGGCGCGAATGATGCGGCGGAAAGCATCCGTCGGCGGCGTCGTTCCGGAAAAGGCATAATTGCCGTTGAGCCAGACGCCGACGCCGTCCGCCGGAATCGCATGAGTCAGGATGTCCGCGAGCCAATCGGGATCCTTCAGTAGTGTTTCGTCGGAGGCAACCGCGCTCAATAGTTGATCCGAGATATCGCGCGCCCGTGCCTCGTATTGCATCGCCGCCTGACGTTCACGGCTTTCCAATCGAAGCGAGAACATCTGGGTGAAGAGCTGCGCGACCGAGCGTTTCTGCAGAGGCGGACACATGGCCGCGTAGTGGTGGCAGGCAATGAGACCCCAAAGTTCTCCTTCCACGACGATCGAGATCGACAGCGATGCGCCGACCCCCATGTTCTTGAGATATTCGATGTGGATCGGCGAAACGGACCGAAGGACCGACATTGACAGGTCAAGGGGACGACCGTCTTCATCCCTTTCCGGGAGAACCGGCACGGGCCGTGCGTTTACATCGGAGATGACGCGCAAAAGATTGCGCTTGTAGAGCTCTCTAGCCTGCACGGGAATATCGCTGGCAGGATAACGCAAGCCTTTGAAGGTACCGATTCCGGTTCGCGTGGCTTCGCCAACGACCTCGCCCGACCCTCCGCGATCGAACTTGTAGATCATCACACGGTCGTAACCGAGATAAGCCCTGACCTGGCGCGCGGCCTCCCGATAGAACGCGGAAATGTCCGGCGCACTGTCCAGTCGGGAAACCATCGAGGTCACCATCGACGTCGTGTCCCCGGCAGGACCATCGGAAGGCTGTGCCTCAATGATGATCTGCCCGAACGACATGTGCAGCGAGATGTCGAACTCGGGAGCGCCCTTTGCAATCGGACAATGAAATAAGCGCTCAACCGCGTTCGGCCCTCGCAACGTCGTCATCCGGTTGCGCAGATCGTGAATCAACGAAGCGGGAAAGATTTCCGCCAAAGGAATGCCGATGAGATCGGTGTGCTTGTGGCCGATAAAGTCCGCGACGTTGGCGGAGGCTCTGGCAATGATCCAATCGTTCGACGCGGCAAGAAGAAAGCCGATCGGTTGGATGGCGCCAAGTAGGTGAATGGGTTCACGGTCGCAATTGGTGAGATCGACCTGGGAAACGATTGTGCTCAACATTCAATCCACAAGAAAGGGATGCGAATATACTGGTCCGAAGAAACGAGCAAATAACCTGAGGGTTCCCCCACGTGGAACACTGTGATTAAGTCCAAGGAGTTACGACTGATCCGTCTCTTGCGGCACGCTCAGTGGCCGATGGAACCAAATGGGGATGCATGAGTTAAGACGCAGTTTTCTACAAGAGGTCCTGTCAGGGATCCTGCGATCCTTGCCGACATCCGACTGAAATACATCGCAGGGATGTGTACCCTGCCCTTAGCGAATGGAATGAGCCCGTCAATGTCGGCGAATTCTCGTAACGCCGTATTGGCTGCTCTTGGGGACCGAATTCGTCAGATCGCGGACCCCGACGAACTGGCATATGCGGCCGCCGAAATCCTGGGGCGCGCGCTCGATGTCAGTCGTGCAGGCTACGGGACAATCGATCCCGCCGCGGAAACTATCACGATCAGTCGCGACTGGAATGCACCGGGGGTGAAGACTCTCGCGGGGGTCCTGCATTTCCGCGACTACGGCAGCTATATCGACGACCTCAAACGCGGAACAACCGTCGTCATTGCCGATGCGGAGCGCGATCCTCGTGTGGGTGACCAGGCAAAGGCGCTGGCGGCGATCTCCGCGCGAGCGTTTGTCAACATGCCCGTTATCGAGACGGGCGGCGTCGTCGCCCTCCTCTACCTCAACCATGCCGAACCTCGCGGCTGGTCCGATGCCGAACTGGACCTGATCCGGGAAGTGGCCGAACGCACGAGAACCGCGGTAGAGCGGCGGCGCGCAGAGCTTTCCGTCCGGGAAAACGAAATCCGCCTTGTCTTCCTCGACCGCCTCGGGCGCGCGACGGCGAACTGCGGGACCGCCGAAGAGGTTATGTCCGTCACGACATCGATGCTTGGACAGCATCTTGGCGTGTCCAATTGCGCCTACGCCGATATGGACGATGACGAGGATGGGTTCACCATTCGCGGCGACTGGGCATCACCTGGCGCGATGCACATTCTCGGCCGCTACAGGCTGGCCGATTTCGGCAAAAAGGCGGTCGCCGAGCTGGGCCAAGGCCGACCCTTGATCGTCAACGACAACCTTGTCGAGCTCGATCCCGAAGAGGCCCAGGCGTTTCAGCGCATCGGCATTGGCGCGACGATTTGCATGCCCTTCCGCAAGGAAGGTCGGCTTGCAGCCCTTATGGCGATCCACCATCGAAGCGCCCATAATTGGACCGACGTTGAGCTCGCGCTCCTCGCGGAGGTGACTGAACGATCCTGGGCACATATCGAGCGGGTGCGATCCGAAGGGGCGGCACGCGAAGCCGCCGAGCGCCTCACGCTGGCGAATAACGCGGCCGGGATCGGGACCTGGGATTACGACCCCGTATTCCGGATCCTTCGCTGGGACGAGCGATGCAAGGCCTTGTTCGGGCTGCCTGCCAATGCCGACGTGTCCTACGACGGCACTTTCCTTCCGGGAATCCATCCCGGCGACCGCGAGCGCGTCCATCGCGCGGTGACGGCCGCGTTGGATCCCGACAACCCGGTTTCGTACCGAACGGAGTATCGGACGATCGGGCTTGCGGACGGCGTCGAGCGTTGGCTCGCGGCGACAGGCGATGCGATTTTCGCCAATCACAATGCCGTCCGCTTCGTCGGCACGGTCATCGACATCACCGAACTCAAGAAATCAGAGCGCCATCTTAGAATCTTGAACGACACTGGTGCGGCCGTATCGAGGGAGCGCGACCTCGACATCATCGTGCAGACCGTCACGGATGCTGGCGTCGAACTGAGCGGCGCGGAATTCGGAGCGTTCTTCTACAATGTCCTGAACGCCGAGGGCGAAAGCTACATGCTTTACGCCCTCTCCGGCGTTCCGCGCTCGGCATTCGAAAACTTCCCGATGCCGCGCAACACGGCAGTCTTCTCGCCGACCTTCACGGGCACGGGCGTGGTCCGCTCGGACGACATCACTGCCGACGCGCGCTACGGCCACAACGAACCGCGTAAGGGTATGCCGGCAGGCCACCTTCACGTTCGTTCATACCTCGCGGTGCCCGTCATCTCTCGGAGCGGTGACGTCCTTGGCGGGCTTTTCTTCGGCCACAAAGAAATCGGTCGCTTCCAGGTCGAACACGAAACCGCCCTGCTAGGGATCGCGGGGCATGCCGCCACGGCCATCGACAATGCAAGGCTCCTGTCCGAAGTCGAAAGAGAACTGGCCGAACGTAAGCGGGCAGAGGCCGCTCTGCAGGCGCTCAACGCAGAGCTTGAAGAACGCGTGGCGGCGGAAATTGAAGGGCGATCCAAGACTGAAGAGCAATTGCGGCAGGCCCAAAAGATGGAGGCCGTCGGCCAACTGACCGGTGGCATAGCTCACGACTTTAACAACATGCTCGCCGTCGTCATCGGCGGTCTGAACCTCGCGCGTCGCAAGCTGTCGAAGGGCGACATCGACATCGACCGCTTCATCGACGGGGCCCTCGATGGCGCAAACCGCGCCGCGACCCTGACGCAGCGCCTGTTAGCCTTTTCTCGCCAGCAACCATTGGCGCCCGAAGTTCTGGCCGTGAATCGCATGATCGCCGGGATGAGCGAGTTGCTCGATCGGTCGCTTGGCGAAACGGTAAAAGTAGAAACGGTTCTTGCTGCCGGTCTGTGGAACGTGAAGGTCGATCCTGCCCAGCTCGAGAGCGCGGTCTTGAACCTTGCCGTCAACGCGCGGGACGCGATGCCATCTGGTGGGAAGCTCACCATCGAGACGATGAATGCATCGGTGGATGCAAACTATGCTCGCCAGTATTCCATCCAGCCCGGACAGTTCGTTCTCATTGCCGTAACCGACACCGGCAGTGGCATGGACCGAGAGGTCGTCAGCAAAGCATTCGACCCATTTTACAGCACGAAAGAGGTCGGAAAAGGCACTGGCTTGGGTCTCAGCCAGGTCTACGGCTTCGTTCGACAGTCCGGTGGGCACGTCAAGATCTACTCGGAATTGGGCATTGGAACGACCGTCAAAATCTATCTGCCGCGCTTCCATGGAGAGGTCGCGGTGGACTCCGACGTCACTCCTCCTACATTGAATTCAGGCAGTGAGCGCGAGCTAGTCCTGGTTGTCGAGGATGAGGAACGCGTGCGGTCCGTATCGGTCGAGACACTCCGTGATCTCGGCTACTCGGTCATTTCAGCCGAGGACGGCCCCGCCGCCATACGGCTGATCGAGAACGGCGCCCGGCCCTCGCTTCTCTTCACCGATGTCGTGATGCCGGGAATGACGGGCGGCGAGCTTGCCAAGGTGGTCAGGCGGCTTCTTCCGAACATCAAAGTCCTGTTCACGACCGGCTATACCCGGAATGCGATCGTCCACAACGGCGTCCTCGATGCAGGAACTCATCTGATCTCGAAACCCTACGCAATCCAAGACCTCGCAGACAAGGTCCGCGCGATTCTGGACGAGCAGTGGGGTGAGCCTCCGAGCGGTTGATTGTCTCGGCGCCCACGGCTTCGGGGCAAGGAACGGCGAACGCTCTGCTGCATTTAAGATTGGAGTGAGGATGCGGTTGGAGAGCATGCGTTGGCGGATCGCTCAAATTTCAGCACACCATCAATCAAGTTGATGCTTGCCCTGCTCGCGCTGGCAGCCGCGATTGCCTACCTCGGACCGAACGAGCAAAAGGATACAGACGATTCGAGAATGGAGCTTGGTCACGGTCGCACCGTTAGTTCGCCTGCAGAAACTCCCGCACCACGTTGGAAAGACATCCTCCGGCGTACCTACGAGCAAATTAATGACGACCGGCTTCTGGCCGTTGCGGCCGGTGTGGTATTCTACGGACTACTTGCTCTATTTCCGGCCATCACAGCGCTAGTTTCGTCATACGCACTGTTCGCTGATCCAGCCACGATCAACGATCATCTCGCGGCGCTCTCCGGATTACTTCCCACCGGTGCATATTCAATTGTGGAGGAGCAGGTTCAGCGAGTATTGGCAAAGGGCAACGTCAAACTTGGATTTGCATTCGCCGCCAGCATTGGCCTTGCCGCTTGGAGCGCCAACGGCGGGGTGAAGGCGATTATCGATGCTTTGAACGTGGTGTACGACGAAAAGGAGCGGCGTGGCTTCATCAAGCTAAACGCCGTGTCTCTGGCGTTCACAGTGGGCGGAATTCTTGCTGTGCTATGCGCCATTGGGTTGGTTGTCGCCTTGCCTTTCGCACTGTCTGCGGTCGGCCTCGGCGAGATGTCCGAGACCATTCTGAACTATGGCCGTTGGCCGGTGTTGGCGTTCATGATCTTGCTTGGCCTCGCGACCCTATATCGATTTGGACCCAATCGGCGTTCTCCGAAGTGGAAATGGATTTCCGTAGGCAGCGTCTCCGCAACGCTCGCGTGGCTCGCAGGTTCGGTGACTCTATCCTATTATCTCGCACACTACGCCGGCTATGATGCGACCTACGGATCGCTCGGCGCCGCAATCGGACTGATGATGTGGATGTGGATGTCGACGATCGTGATCCTATTCGGCGCCGAGTTGAATTCGGAGATCGAGCATCAGATCCTCACCGACGGAAAGGATGTGCGCTCAATCGCTGAGAAGCCTACCAAGCGCCCGGACAACCGTTTACTAAAATCTAATCATTCTCTGTGACGATGTTCGCTGACATACGCTGCAATCGCTTTGACTGGCGAGTGCGGCGTTTTTGTATTTGTAATTCGATTGCAGGTCATGACGACTTCACCGCTGCCGCCGCCTCCTTCGCATCCGCCACGTGCGCCGCTGGATCCACCGTTGCTACACCAAAAGCCCCTGCCCCCACCGCAGGCGCTTCCCCAGACGGATCGAGACGCGTCCGGCCGCTTTGTGCCGGGAAACAAGGTCACACGACGCGGCCATCGTCATCGCGTCACTACGGCAATGGAAAATCTGATGGCCGGCCAATGGGAAGCGATCACTCAGACTGTGATCCAGGCGGCGCTACGCGGCGATATGGCGGCGGCTAAGTTGGTTGTGGAGCGCATTTCGCCACCACGGCGCGGGTCTGTGGTGACGCTGGATGACTTCCCGGCGATAGCCAGTGTCTCGGACATTCCTGCCGCCAGCGCCGCTTTGGTCTCCGCGGTGGCGAATGGGCAAATCTCAGCAGAGGAAGCCGCACCGATTTCTAAGATGCTGGCCGAATACGTGACTGCAGCGGAAGCTACGACCCAGGCCGCGCGCCTCGATGAAATCGAACGTCGACTGGCCGGTGGCGAGCGGACAATCGATCATGGCGAGTCATAGGGCACTTAGGGCGCGGCTGGACGCACTGGAGCGAAAGATTCCGCCCGAAGAACCGAGCTTCGCGATCATGCGATCGCTCGTGTCGCCGAACCCAAGCCCGGGCGGCCCACCGGTCTTCGAAGGCATCGCGGAACGTACGACAACGCAGATCCCCACAGCCGGCTATCCAGGAGTGGACGAAATCTGGGAGCCGCCGCTGATGGTGCAGGCGAACGAGCTGCCGCACCTGACAAATGCCGACGCGACGCGTTATTTCGAACTAATCGGCCAGACCCGCAATACGAAGCCGATGGACATCGCGGCTCGAGCTGTGCGAGGTTTTGTGCTGTGGCGCAATGCGCCCGGCGGCCCGGCAGTCGCGCGGTACGGACGGGATGGAATTGAGGTCGTTCAGCCACTGTGGCCAAAATACCAAACGGAAAGTCAACAACTCGCTGCAACGTCATCACCTCTTTCGTCCGCATCGGAGCGGTCGTAGTTGGAATGGATGGTAGACTGGACAGACAAAACTTGGCGCTCGCTTCAAGAACTCGCCGAGATAGCATTTCCGCCGGAGGCAGGCGTCACGGCGGGATCGTTGCAACGACGTGCGCGCAGGGGACTTCTTGTCGTTTATCGCCCTGGTAAGTTCTACATCTCAAATCTTGCCAATGTCTGGGACATGATTCAGGCCTGTCAGGTGAAGCCGACACCGAAGCCAAAGTTGGCGACCGTTGATTGGCGTGTACCACAGCAGCCTCCGCCGGATCCTTTCGGCAGGACCGAAGCCGAGGTATCTCGCGATAGATTGGAGGCTCGACTCGCAAGATGGAAAGCTGATCATGAGGAAGATAAGCGAAAGCGCGCGGAGGAACGTGCGGCCAAAATGGCTGAACGTAAACTCAGGACCAAAGAGCGTCGTCGCGCAAAGGCTCGCGAGGTCTATCGCGAGAAGAAAGCAAAACAAGCGGAGCAGAATGACCGTTGACCCCGCCTGATGCCCAATACGTCACGTAAGAAGTTCGGTGCTTGTCCAATGGTCGGCAGACTACGCCGCCAATGCGACCTCGTAGCCGTAACCGATCTTCACCATGTCGCGGCGCACATTCACCGGTGCGTCCAGGTAGTCGCGGATGGCACCATAAGTCCAGCCGAGATCCTGCAACGCAAATTGAAGTGCATCTTCGCAGCCATCCGCGTCGAACTCGTCGAACGCAGCGCGCTCGGCCATGGCATGATCAACGGTGTCGTCCAACGCTTCCGCGCTGAAAAAGATGCAGCCCGGCAGCGCCGGCGAGGTGATCTGGAACTTCGGGAGGGAGCGAGACTTGCGGGCCATGGTTTTGTCCGGTGTAGCGGTTGATTTGCCTATGCCGACGAATATAGGTGGCATTCATGTTATGTCAACAAAAATCGCAATCATATCTATTATTGTTGACATTACGTACTGGCTTCGATAGTTCGGAACTACAGTAAGTAACGGAGTAATCGACGATGCGCGTGACGGGAGATCAGATTCGGGCAGCCCGCGCCTATTTGAACTGGACAATTGCAGATCTCGCCAAGGCGGCTTCAGTCGGCGACTCGACGCTGCGGGCGATCGAAGCGGGCAAGGAGGTTGACGGCGGCTTGGATGCGACCAGGAGCTATCGAACCAAGGCACGAGAGGAAACGCTGGCCCGCATCGTCAAAACTCTTGAAGACGCAGGGGTCACCTTCTTGCGAGACGACGGTCGCGGCGCTGGCCTACGCGCCAAAACGTAATCCCCGATTTTGCGGCATTATTGACTCTCCGTAATTTTGCGGTTAATGTGCAAGCATGATGCAGTATTCGACCGGCGCATTTACGGACTGTCTGGCCACCCTGGGGACGCATGCCATTGCACCCAAGGCGTTCGAGCGCGTGACTAGGTGCATGCGCGCGGCTGGTGCGCTACCAGAGACGAAACGCGGGCGCGGCGCTACGCAATACGACAGCGCGAGCGCAATCAGCGCTACGTTGGGCTGCCTTCTAGGACCGTCCGACACAAAGGCGGCCGCGACCGTAACGGCAATCCGCAGTTTGGAGTTGACCGGCACGTATGTGAATCCGCTGTCGAACGAACCCGGCACCACGTTCGAGGATACGGCGCGCTCCGCCTTCGACCATTTGCGGCCGATTGTCGCCGACTCGACCAAGTTACTTACGGCCGGCTCGGCGCTGGACGCGATCGTCGAAGCGATGCGACTAGGACTTGTGCCGGATCCGCGTCGCGTTGTTATCGAGTTTTATGACCGCGACCGCATGGTCAATATCTATCTCGATGGTCACCCGACCGAACAATCCGTGTGCTTGACTTACGGCACACCGCGCCCGTTCGACGCGCTGCAGAACATCTTCCGGATTAATGGACGCGCTCTGCAAAGGATCGCGGACGCGCTCGGCCCAATGACGATTCCACCACCATACTGATAAAGAAAAACCCGCACGTTGCCGCGCGGGTCGAAATCTTTGGTAGTCGCTCGCAACCTCCGCCTATAGCATTTCGGCCAATTTGTCAACGTTTTTTTGCGGGTCTCAACGCACGAGGCCCCCTGTGCTTGGACACGACGAATTAGATATCGAAGAACGGATTGCCGCGCCGGTGACCCTCGACGCTTTCGAGGACTTCATCGATTGGCATCA
This sequence comes from Pseudomonadota bacterium, assembly GCA_023449855.1. Classification (GTDB taxonomy): domain Bacteria; phylum Pseudomonadota; class Alphaproteobacteria; order Rhizobiales; family Xanthobacteraceae; genus Tardiphaga. The sequence continues at coordinate 18,448 of JAEXHR010000150.1, forward strand.
AATCCGCGATTACGAACTTTCTCCCGGTTCGCTCCCCCTCCTGCTTGGCTGGGACATGCGGCGGCAATTCGGTGAGGCCGGCTTTCCGGTCTGGCGGGACTTGATGCACTTGATCGAGCCGCCGCTGCTCGCGGAAAGCCTGCTCGGCCCCGGCGACCCGCGCACTCCTTGCACCACGGCGGAATACGAAGCGGCGCTTGTCGATGACTGGGCAGCGTTTGATCGTCCGCATCACTGGACCGATTGTCTCATCGTGGACCAAATGGCAGCCGCCCAAAGGGAGGGGTGGGAGCCTTGCGCCGGCGAGGAAGTAAATGCGGCAATCGAAGCTGTCCTGGATGACCTCGCACGCCGCAGCGGCGCGAAGCGTGCAGTCATTCAGGCTGAAAGCGACGCACGGGAAGCAGCGGAGACGGCGGAAATTCGTGCCGAGCAGAATGCGGAATTCGCAGTGTATGAAGCATGGCTGGCCGCTGGCGAGCCTGCGACAGCTCCCCTCGCCGATGAACACCGCGCCCGCAAACAGCGCATCGGGCAGGCCCGTATCGAAGCGGATCACCGTGCCATCGACGAATGGCTGGACGAACAATACGCTGCAAACGAGATCGGTGACGACGTGCCGTCAGATGATCCGCGCTTTGCCGCTTACGTGAAGCGCAGCGACGAGATCGCCGCCGAGCACAAGGCGAAGATTGCTGAATGGGAAGCGCGCCACGGCGGCCTACCCGCCATTAGGCAGCTTTTCATGGCAGATCGTCGCATCCCGCCGGGCACAAGCGTCTATGCGATGGAAAAGCTCAGCCTGCTTTTCACTCTGCCGGACAGCGTTGTGAAGATGTTTGCGGACAACCCGATTCAGGGCGCGCCCATAAGTCTCAGCGCGATCCCGAACGAGTGCCACGAGGCGATGCGCTGGCTCACCCAGCCGCTGCAATGGGTGGACATGCAGGGCAACCTGGTCAACTCGCAGGGGATGCGCGTGCTGGATCCGGATATCGGGCGCTACGTCGATTTTGATCCGTACACCCACTGCCGTAGCCAGCCGATCGACCTGAGAGGAATGCCCATGCCGACTCCCCCGCAGCTCTCGATCGTCCCCGCCGAACCGGCGCCAGACTATCTCACGTCGTCGCGAGACTTCATGGCGACATTTGAGCCGCCGGAATATCTGATCGATGGAATGCTGCAGGTTCGCTATTTCTACTCACTGACCGCCGGCACCGGTGTTGGCAAGACGGCCATTGCGATGCGCCTGGCCGGGCATGTCGTTCTCGGCAAGCCGATCGGCGATCGTGAAGTGCAGCAAGGCGACGTGCTGTATTTGGCCGGCGAAAACCCTGCGGACGTACAATATCGCTGGCTGGCGCTTAGTCGTGACATGGGAATCGATCCTGAGACTGAGCACGTTACCTGGATGGTCGGCGCGAAAGACCTGGCCGTCGCCGGCCAGACGATGGTGGCCGAAGCGGCTCGAAAGGGTAAGGCGTTCAAGCTGATCGTCGTCGATACCGCAGCCGCCTACAACTTCGGTGACAACGAGAATGACAACTCCCAGGCGGGCGCCTATGCGCGCCAGTTGCGCTCGCTGGTCAACATGCCGGGCGGTCCGTGCGTGCTCGTGCTCTGCCATCCGACCAAGCGCGCCGCAGACGACGACCTGATGCCGCGCGGTGGCGGCGCCTTCATCGCTGAAGTCGACGGAAACATGGCCGTGATGAAAAAAGAGGGACTTCTGGCCGTCGTGCCGTTCGGCAAGTTCCGCGGCGATATGTCATGGTCGCAGCATTACGAGCTGGAGAAGATCGAGGATCATCCGAAGCTGAAAGATGCACGCGGTCGCCAGATGGCCAGTATAATCGCCCGGCCGATCGCATCGACGAGTGCGGAGATCAAGGCGCGCAACGGCCATAATGACGGCATCACGTTGCTGCACGCCGTATTCGACCACCCGGCATCAAACGCCACCGAACTCGCTCGGCACCTCAACTGGACCTACGGCAAGGCCGCAGAGCCGCACAAGAACAAGGTCAACCGTCTCATGGAAAGCCTGGTGGCTCAGAAGCTCGTGCGCGAAACCATGGGGCGTTGGAAAATCACTTCCAAGGGGCAAGAGGCGCTGAATGATGCGGACACTGCAGCCGCTCGCGCCCCGCGTCCGATGTTCCCAATTCCGGGAGTCAACACGTAATTTCTCTATACGTTTCGTGTACGGGAACCGAGTGGTTTTTCGCGCATGAACGTACAAGAAACGTACAGTACGGGAAACGCCGTACGGCTGTACGGGAACCGGGTAATTTATTATATTTTCCAAAGGTTTATGGTTTTCATTCTTGTACGCCGCACCCTGCTCCAATAGGGGTGCCTTTGGCCCCCTTGGAGGGTCACGTACGTACGGCAGGAGTCTATGAAATGGGCCTCTGTACGTTTTAGTCCCTCGGCAAATGGAACCCGCATCTGCGGCGGGAGTGCGGCCTTTGGAATTACGTGTTGACTAGTGCCGCCCGAACATTCGGTCCAGCGGATTGACACGCACATCGTCAGGCAAATCACTGAAGGCTGCGTCTAACTTGGCTCGATCCCAGACGACTCGACTATCAATGCGCTTCGGCTTCGGCATCCGACCATCAGCAATCATCTCGTCGAACTTGGTGACGCCGACCCCGATGTAGCGGGCCGCGTCGTCACGAGACATGCCGCGCGGCGGGTAAGGATAAGGGTCGCGTGTCACTTTGCTTTCTTCACTGGCGGCGGTGACAATGCGTAGCGCCAATTAACGCCGTCACGTTTGATCTCGGCCATCAGCCGGCGGTGAAGTCCCTCTTGGACGTCGATGCCGCGGCTGCCAAGCTCCTGGATCGCCCTAGTCAACTCGCGCGCTTCCTCAATCGTGATGGGCTCATCACTGCCAGGCTGCAACTCGCCGAGCTTCAGCAGCGGGCGCGATCCGCCGACCGCATAAGCGGCGTGGAGAGAGATGATGCCAGTCTGGTTCACGATCGCGCGCAAGCCCGTTACCATGTCGTCCGATATCTGAACGCGCGGCGGCGGCAGCTTTCCCGCCTGCAGGTCGGCCAGCAGTGACAGCATGTGCTTCTTCGTAAACTGCGAAGGCTCGTTTGGGATATCCAGCTTCTTTCGCGGGCGCATAGTGACCTCCGTGATGCACGCACGAAGTACCATGCCGCTGCGTCGTTGACTATCCGCAGGCATGCGTATTTTTCACAGTCGCTATCGTTTAGTCGTGGCTCGCTGCCGCTGCTGATCTGCAATCGCGTCACACATGGCGAGATGTTGTGCCCGCGTCTTGAGGATGTAGCCCATCTCGCCCATGCAGCTCGCCGCCGTAGCGACGCGTATCTGCCCCGATGTGATGCCTTGGTTGATGCCGGCCACCATGGCGCCGCCGATCCCGCGTCCACCTGGCATGTTGGCCGTCCCGGCGACTGCCGCAGCCTCTGCGCGCGACGTGCATATCTGGCGAGCTTGGTCCGCCTCCGCCTGGACCACGGCGTTGCCTGTGGCTCGCTGGCAATCCATGCGGCCCCACACAGGCGCATCCTCTGCCGTCGTGTTTGCTTGAGCAACACAGCCGCCAAGAAGCGCCGCCGCTGCTAGTCCGAGCGCCCGAAAACCTCTCATCCTCGCCTCCCCTATGATCACAGTTGGTGGGGTCGGAGGCAGGGTCAGACACGAAGATTGCCACGTAAAGTTCAACCAAATCAGTTCGTTAGCTGAGTTTTAGTGGCGGAAGGGGTGGGATTCGAACCCACGGTACCCTTGCAGGCACGGCGGTTTTCAAGACCGCTGCCTTAAACCACTCGGCCACCCTTCCGTTCGCACAGCGCTTAGCAAAGGGGGGCTCCAAGGGGAAGCGAAATGCGGTCCGCCTTGTGCTCTTCGGCGGACCATACGGCACTGGCTTATTCGAACTCGGCAGCAGACCGAGGCCGAGCTCAAACGACGCCAGAACCTCGCCTGACCAACGCCACAAACCGCGCTCAGCGTGAAGGCGCTGTTTGCAGCGGAGCGCCGCCCACCGAGATGGCGCCTGCCGGCCGATCCACCGGCGCGCGCTTGCGCGGTGCGGCTGGAACCGGACGCGGAGCCGCTGCGACCGGCGCCGCGGCGATCGGTGCTACCGGCACGCTGGCTGCTGCTGTCGGCGCGATTGCTGCCCGGCCCTGCTGCATCTGCTCGATACGGTTTGTCAGGCTGGACACCTGCATGGTCAGGCCTTGGATCTGGTCGGACAGCCGCTTCAGCTCGGCCTGCTGGGCATTGAGGAGATCCGTGGCCGTCTGGATCGAACTGCCGGTCTGCTGCTGGAATGCGGCGAAATCCGCCGTGCTCACCGTCGGCTCAGGAGCGCTGGCCAGAACGTCCGCATTCGAAGCGCTGCTGGATGCCGGGCTGGCCACGCCATGCAGCATGTCGGTCACAGTATCGAGATTGAACCAGAGCGCTCCACCTGCCGCACCGACCACAAGCAGCAGCACCACGACGCCGATCATCCCGACGGACCGCCGCTTGCGCAGCGTCACCGGTGGCGGCCCGACATTGATCTCACTTCCAAACGTATCAGCCACTGAACTTTCCCCGTGCTTCGCATCCCCGTTCCCGCGGTCGAATCGAGCGCACGGAATTCTCCGGGTGAACTACCCAAGCATTCGGCCTGGCAGCGACTTATCTGTTTCACCGGGCTTGCGAGAAGCTTGCGCCGCACGCCTGCCAAGGAATCTACAAGATGGTGCCACGGTTTAGCGCGCATGGATGTTGCAGCGGCGCATCACCGCGCGACCGAATGAAAATCGCCGCATGATTGTCTTTGACTGTGCGGGCTCTCGTGACGTTTGGTCAGTGCGGGGGAGAAGGACCACGACCATGATCGACACTGTCACCGCACTGTTCGGCGTACTGAGCGCTAGCATTCTTGTTGCTCACGCTTACGACGGCTTCCGCGCCCGCTTCTGATTTCCGACCGGCGTGACCGATGCCGCAGGCGCGGCATTCGCAGATGTCAGCCCCCGCACTACTCCTTGTCAGCTCCGGCGTGTCGACATTGCCGCGCGAGCCCGCGACCGTGACCTGGTCGTCATTGGCCACAGCCATGCTCTGGCAAGCCAACCCGTAAACCACACTCAGGTATTGTTCCACGGCTGTTGCCGGCTGGTGACAGCCTCCCCTCCCAAGACTCGCTAGAATTTTCCTGATCGCCGGATTCCCGGCGGCCGAAGGTTTGGCATGAGACGGTTTGGATTGGCATTGTTGATCGCGATGTCCGGCGTGGCCACAGCCACGGCGGCCGATCTGCCATCACGCATCCTCACCAAGGCGCCAGGCGTCACCGATCCCGCCTATAACTGGGGCGGCTGGTATGCCGGCGGACAGATTGGCGGAGTCTGGGGATCGAGCGACGCCGGCAACGCGTTCGTCAATGGCACTGCCCCGATCGCCAATCAGCAGGCATTTGCCGCCGCCGCGCCGCAGTTGAGCCCAACCGGCTTCAGCGGCGGCGGACAGATCGGCTACAATCATCAGGTCGATCGCTGGCTATTCGGCATCGAGGCGGATGCCAGCTACACCGGCCTGCGCCAAAGCCGCACCGTAACGGCCCCGTTCCTCACTGGCGGCGCCCTCACGACGACCGGTTCCGTCGGAAGCGACTGGATGGCGACACTGCGGCCCCGCGCCGGTTATGCGGTCGATCGCACGCTGTTCTATCTGACCGGCGGCCTCGCCCTCACCGATCTCAATTTCGCATCGTCCTATGCCGATACGGCCGGCCAGAGCGCGACTGCCGGTTTCAACAAAACCAGGGTCGGCTGGGTCGCCGGCGCCGGAATCGAACACGCCTTCACGAAGAACTGGACCGCCAAGGTCGAATATCTCTATGCGGATTTCGGCAAGCAATCGGTGACCGCACCGGTCATCGCCGGAGCAGGCTTGGCTAATGGCCTCATCGCTCAGGACGTCGATCTGAAGACCAACACCGTGCGCGGCGGCCTGAATTATCACTTCAGCGGTCCGCCGTTCGCCAAATACTGAGCTATTTGCGACCGCAAGCGTTCAAATTCCCCGCTCAGCCCGCCAGCGCCATATGCCGCGCCTGCACCGGGAAAGTCTCGACGGTCACGGTCCAACGCAGCGGCCAGCAGGTCAGATCGGGACGCACCGCGTGCACATATCCACCCACATAGGCGCTATCCGATGCCTCGCTGAAGCGCTCGTCGATCATCTCACCATGGAGATGCGCCATTCGGCAGCGGCGCATCTGCGCGTAAGACGTCGTTTCATATGTGGCCAAACAGGCCTCCCGCGATTGTATTGTCCCTTGTCGAAAGGGTCAGCGAGTCGCGGTTAACAAATCTTCAAGCATGCAGACTGGCGGCGATCGACGGCAGGCGACAAGCCATTCGCCCGGTCAGCAACGCACTTCCTCTGTCGTGAAGACAGGGCCGGGCGTACACGTCATTGGAGTTAGCCGAAGCAACCGCCGTGCCTGACAATGGGGACATACAAAGG
>JAEXHR010000195.1 GCA_023449855.1 Pseudomonadota bacterium
TCTCCATGTCGCCGTCGCAGGTGCCGAGATAGCGCAGGATGGTACGCAGTTTCGACACATAGGCCTGGGCCTGCTCGCTCGAGCGCATGTCCGGCTTCGACACGATCTCCATCAGCGCGACACCCGAGCGGTTGAGATCGACCGAGGTGCTGGACGGGCTCCGGTCATGCACCAGCTTGCCGGCATCCTGTTCGAGATGAAGGCGCTCGATGCCGACGGTAGCGGTGCTGCCATCGGCCAGTTCGATCGTCACCTCGCCCTCGCCGACGATCGGCGACTTGTACTGGCTGATCTGGTAGCCCTGCGGCAGGTCCGGATTGAAATAGTTCTTGCGGTCGAAGGTCGAGCGCCGGTTGATCACAGCCTTCAGGCCGAGCCCGGTGCGCACCGCCTGGCGGACGCATTCCTCATTGATGACCGGCAGCATGCCCGGCATCGCGGCATCCACCAGCGACACATGGGTATTCGGCGCGCCGCCGAATGCGGTGGACGAGCCGGAGAACAGCTTCGCCTTGGAGGTGACCTGGGCGTGAATCTCCAGACCGATGACCATTTCCCAGTCGCCGGTGGCGCCCTTGATGAGCTTGGAAGGTTTGACAGGTGCGTTCATGGCGCGGTTCTACCGCGCCGCAGGGCGCGGGAAAAGCCTCGTCGTTACGCTAAATGCCCGATGCAAACGCCCGGAATACCGGGCTCGCACGCAGCGTGTCGCGGCCGGCGGCGATCACCTCGTCCACCTGCGCCTGAGGCAGCTGGAAGCGCGTCGGAATTGCCTCCAGCATGGCCGCACGCGCGGGATCGAGCTGGTCGAAGGCGAGCCGGCCGACGAAGAGCTGCAGATCGTTGCAGCGCCAGCCGGGGCCGGCGCCATAGCGCGCGCGATCGGCCGCGGACAGGCCGCACCGCCAGCGCACCAAGGCCGACTGCCAGTCCTTCATGGTGCGCTCGAACGCGGTGTAGCTCGATCCGACGCTGGCATCGATGGTGGTGTCCACGGCGGCCTTGATGAGTTCGACGCCGTTCGGTCCCTCCACCGTATTGATCCAGTCACCCGACAGGCCCGTTTTCGAATCCACCACCATCAAGACGCCACGGCGCAGCCGCACCGCCTGCTGCGGCGCCAGCGGGCCATAGGGCGTCTCGGAGGATTCGCGGACGATGGTCAGCGGAGCAACGCCGTAGTTGTCGACCAGACCGCCATCCAGCAGTTTGATGAACGGTACCGCGCCTTCGCGATAACGCAGCACCGCCTTGGCATAGGAACTCAGCATCGGCGATGTGTTGGGATTCGAGGCTGCGCGCGTCACCCAGCGCGGCAGCGGCTCCTTGCAGGTACCGGGGAAAGCCTGCACCACCGCCGGCGCGAAAGCGAGCGGCACGGCGGCGGAGGCCGCGACGGCAGCCGACAGCGGATATTTGTTCAGGTCGCTGCAGATGGCGGAAAACGCCGTTTCGTTGAACACAAAGGGCACCCGATTGTAGATGTCGGACGCATTGAGCCAAACGCGCAGCGACCCGCGATGGCGCAGGCTTGCAAAGGTTGCGTTGTCGAACAGGTTGGCATCGAGCCAGGCCGTGAAGGCCTTTGAATCGTTGATGCCGCCCCCGAGTGCGCGGCCGATCGTGCCGAGCGAGAGCTGTGTGTTGAGCGGCGCTTCCGCATTTTGCAGCAGGAAGCGCTCGCGAAAATCGGACAGGGCTGCGCGTTTCTTCAAGCCGAAATAGGCTGCCGTCACCGAACCGCCGGAGACACCGGACAGAAAGTCGATCCGTTCGAGCATCGTGTCGGATGCACCGCGCACCGGCATGCGACCGAGCTCTTCCAGCACGCCGAATGAGAAAGCGGCAGCGCGCGTACCGCCGCCGGAAAACGAGAAACCGATCAGGAGATCGTCGCGCTCGGCAGGATCAGTGAAATCGATGCCGTAGTCAGGATCGAGAGTGGCGCCGGCCAGCGGCACATTGACCGGAATATTGTAGACCGAGGTGCAGCCGAGCAGCAGCGCACAAGTCGCAGCGACCGCACCGATCGAACGAAACACGCGCATCACCGTCTACCGATCCCCAATCGGGTCGCGTTCCGCGCGACCACCTCCGAACAATCCCCAGTCCGGAGCCACCATCCGCACAATACCGCGAACCATTGCCAATTTACGCAAACGGACAATCGCGTCCGCAACATGGCTAATGAAAAGTGAAGCGTGAGGCGGATCAGCGCAGCACGCTTCGCTCGCCTACCACCACTTCTTCGGCGTGAAGCGGCCCGATGCCTTTTCGATCACTTCGCCGAGCGAGAACAGCGTCTCCTCGTCGAACGGGCGGCCAATGAGCTGCAGACCGAGCGGCAGGCCCTGCGCATCCTTGCCGGCAGGTACGGCGATGCCCGGCAGACCAGCCATGTTCACCGTTACCGTGAAGATGTCGTTGAGATACATCTCGATGGGATCGGCGCCGCCCTTCTCGCCGATGCCGAAGGCGGCCGACGGCGTCGCCGGCGTCAGGATCGCATGGATGCCCTTGGCGAAGCAGTCCTCGAAGTCCTGCTTGATCAGCGTGCGGACTTTTTGCGCGCGCAGGTAATAGGCGTCGTAATAGCCGGCCGAGAGCACATAGGTGCCGATCATCACGCGGCGACGAACTTCCGCGCCAAAGCCTTCGGCGCGGGTGTTCTCGTACATGTCGACGATGTTGCGACCGGGCACGCGCAGGCCGTAGCGCACGCCATCATAGCGCGCGAGGTTCGACGAGGCTTCGGCGGGCGCCACGATGTAATAAGCGGGCAGCGCGTATTTTGTATGCGGCAGCGAAACTTCGACGAGTTCGGCGCCGGCGGCCTCGAGCTGCTTCGCACCATCCTGCCAGAGCTTTTCGATCTCGGCCGGCATGCCGTCGATACGATACTCCTTGGGAATGCCGATCTTCATGCCCTTCACGGACTTTCCGACGGCGGCCTCGTAGTCCGGCACGTCGCGATCGACCGACGTCGAGTCCTTCGGATCGTAGCCCGCCATCGAACGCATCAGGATCGCGGTGTCGCGCACGGTGCGCGCGACAGGGCCGGCCTGATCGAGCGACGACGCGAAGGCCACGGTGCCCCAGCGCGAGCAGCGGCCATAGGT
>JAEXHR010000247.1 GCA_023449855.1 Pseudomonadota bacterium
GCGTATTACGCTTCGCTCATCCGCCCTACGAACGCGGTCTAAGAGACCCGCCCTCAACTGCCGTAGCGAATGCGATCGCCGGCCCACAGTTTCTTGTATCGCGCGCACGCGTCGAGAAGGCCCGCCGGGACCAATGAAGATGAACCGGAGAGCCGGGTCTTCCTGTCATCGACCTTGGTTTTGAGGTTCACCAACAGCCGCCGCGTATCGACGTAATTTTCAGGAAGATCGCCAAATGCACCGGCGATGCGCTCGAGATTGCCGACATTGTCTCCCTGCGCGTAACCGGCAACCACCGAGACCACCGCCAGCAAATTCGCCCTGCCATTGTCGTCGATCGCCGGATCGTAGAGATGATCCATCGGCACGCAGAGCGACGAATTGTCGACCACGTTGCCAAGCACGAGCGTGGCGTTGACGCGGATATCGGCATCGCGTGAGCGCGCCGCATAGGTCAGCACGGAGATGATGTCGAGATTGTCGATGCCACGAAAGTAACCGATGGCACCTTCCTTGTTGTCGTCGAGAATGATGCGAATGGCCTTGGTGGCCTTCAACAGATCGGGCCGTTCGACGACGTCCTTGACGCTCTTTACCGACGGCGCCATGTCGCCGACGATCCGCATCAGGCACTGCAGCATGCTCTGCCAGTCCTTCAGGTCGTCGCGCGGAATGGCATCTGCTGTCATCAGCTTCTTCGTACGCGCGCAATCGGGCTGCCCGGCGGATTGCGCCGACGCCATCGCCGGAAAGATGGCAGCAGCGCAGATGACAAGCAGGCATCGCCCGGCAAAGCGTCGGATGTAACTCGTCATTTCGGCACGTATCCGTTGGAGAGGGGCACGGAATTATCGTTCAACCCGATCGGTGTCTGCAGGCGATACCAGGGAAAATCGAGCCCGGACTCCGCGGCGTATTTGCCAATCAGCGTCCCGCTCTCGAACACGTTGCCGTCCTTGTCGACCTCGACCGTGTATTCCGCGTCGGTCATCTGCAACAGCCCGGCCAGAGCCTCGATCAGGCGAAGCTTCGCCTTGATCTCGAAACGCGCTGGCTGGCGGGTCGGAATATAGGGCGCATAAACCTCGATATAGTCGCCGCGCCTGACAGCCGGAACCGGATTGCCATTGATCCTGACATCCGGAATGTAGCGGCCGATATCGTCGGACTGATAGCCCTTCCCCTTGATGTAGAAGCGCACATATTTCTGCTCGACCTGAAATGCGCTCTTGATGGCGGGCGAGAATGCGATGATGCCGCCGGCCACGCAAAATGCGAGCACGCCGGCGCCGCCGGCCAGCGCGACCTTGTATTTGGCGACCTTGTCGACATTCTCGCTCGAATTGAATTCGCCGATGCCCTGCGTTCCGGTGCCGTAGAGCAGAATCGCGACGCCCACGACGACGAATACGAACGACATCGCCGAATGGGTTTGGCCCATCGTGTGATAGGCGAAGCCGAGAAAGATCGTACCGACGATCATGAAGAAGATGCCGCTGGACAGGAACCGCATCACCAGTCCCGGCTGAGTTGGCGGTACAGGCGGTGTTGGACCTGCCGGGGCGGTAGCCGGCGGCAACGGCGGCGGCTGGACGGGATCGTCAGGCGGCATCGGCGCGCTTCCTGTGTCGTATGGACGGGAGTGTCAGCATGCGGACCGGCGCGAGGCACGTCGGCTGACAACCTGCAACAGCGGCTTTGAAAGAGGCGGACATGCTGCGCACATTCGCTGGAAGGAGAATGAAAAACGAAAACAGGAAATACGTTTCAGCGCTCAGCCGGCTGCACCACCACAAAGGCAATGGTGGATGCGGACGTATCTGACCCAATTTTAGGTTGAACGTCAACGCTCGTCCGGCTTCCCGGTGTCGAGAGACAAAATAAAAGTGGGCACGGCGTCCTACACCGTGCCCACTTCAAATCGTCATATTCAACTCTATCAGCGCCATTGCGACTTCTGACCGGCACGGCACCCGCCTTTGCCTGTTCTAGGCTGCCCGGTCACCTTCGAGACAGCTTGTTCGCGGCGCACGCTTCGGCAGTCGCACACCGAAGATCACAAAGCTGATCACCGCCAGGACCCACACGCTCACGCCGCCATAGAGAAGCACCCAGCCGAAACCGTCCGTCAAAGCCTGATGGACGACGGTAGCCGGAACGTTACGCTCGGGCGCAATCGCCGTGCCCGCAGCAACGCTTTCTGCGAGCGAACGCAGCATCGGGGTATCTGTCACGCCCGACAGAGCCGCCTGCAACGACGCGCGGACGCCTTCCACGAGAATGAGTCCCATCAGCGCGATATTGATCGCCAGCGAAATCATGCGCGCGCTCATATCAATGCCGGAGGCCATTCCTGCACGCTCGGCCGCGACCGAGCCGGTGGTCGTATTGGTCACCGGCGTATTGGTCATGCCCAGACCCACACCTGCCAGAATGCAACCGGGCAGCATGGTCAGCCAGCTCGCCTGATCGACCGAACTGCCAAGCTTCATCAGCATGAAACCGAGCCCGATTGCGAACAGGCCGAGCGGAATGATCAGGCCCGCGTGATAGCGAAGCGCGAGGCGCTCAGCCACTGGCGGCACCACCAGCGTCGGCAATGTATAGGCCAGCAACGACAGGCCGGCGCCGACGCTGTCATAGCCGAGACCGGCCTGGAAATAGATCGGCAGATAGATCATGAAGGGCCAGAAGCTGAAATTCATCGCCATCGATCCGATCAGCGCGCCGGAGAACGTGCGGATCCGGAACACGCTGAAATCGAACATCGGCCGCGGACTGGTCCGCTCCGCGATCATGAAGCCGATGCAGCTCGCAGCGAACACGGCGATCACCGCGAAGGCGGCCCAACTATCAAAACCGAGATCGGATCCCTGCGTGATGAAGAATGCGAGGCAGAACACCGCGAGCGACAGCGTGACGATGCCCGCGAGATCGAGCGTGCTGGCGCCGGGATCGCGCGACTCGCGAACGCCGCTCGCCGCGAGGAATAGCGAGATGGCGCCCAGCGGGACGTGAACGAGAAACACCCATTCCCAGCTCAACAGCGCGACGATCGCTCCGCCGATGATCGGACCAAAGCCGAGCCCGATGCCGAAGATGATGCCCCACCATCCGAATGCGACGGCGCGCGCGCGGCCGGCCTGAAATTGATGCGACAGCACGGCAATCTGGCAGATCAGCATCGCGCCGCCGCTCATGCCCTGAAGAAACCGGGCGACGATCAACACCGACGCATCGCGGGCCAGACCGCAGACCAGCGACGAAACCGCAAATGCGATGATCGCACCGATATAGACGCGCTTGCGCCCATAGCGATCGGCCAGCGTGCCGGTGGCCATCAGAACCGTCGTCACGGCGATCGTGTAGGCGTTCATCACCCATTGCAGCTGCTTGAAGTCGGCGTGCAATACCGTCTCGAGCGTCGGCAGGATCGCCGGGATGCTGGAGATTTCGAGGCCGAACATCAAGGATGTGAGACAGACGGCCGCCAAAGCAAATGTGCCCTGTCGGGATTCGGAATGCATGATTTCGCCTTTCACCTAATGTCGGGCGGAACATAGGCGGCGATTGACCATCCGATAACTGGATGGTTGAATATTTCAGAAACAACAAATCCGGATAGATGACATGAGCGTCCTGGATGTCGAGGCCGTGCAGGCCTTCGTCACCATCGCCGATCTGCAGAGTTTTACCCGCGCAGCGGACGCACTCGGCACGACTCAGGGGGCGATCAGCGTGAAGCTGAAGCGGCTGGAAGATCGGCTCGGCCACAAGCTGATCGAACGCACGCCGCGGCTGGTCAGGCTGTCGGCGCAAGGCGCCGTGTTCGTCGAAGCCGCGCGAGATTTCCTCGCTGCGCATGATCGTGCCATCGCTGCACTGACCTCGACGCGGCGCCGCTTCACCCTCGGCATCGCCGCACATGTTGTGGGGCCGGAAGTGCCGACGCTGCTGGCGCGACTGAACGCGCATGATCCCTCGCTGACCATCGAGGTGCGGCTCGACAACTCGCCCAAGCTCCTGGAGTCGTTCGATCGCGGCGAGATCGATGCGGCGATCATTCGCCGGGACGAAGACCGGCGCGATGCCGAGGTGCTCGCGCCGGAAGCCTTTGGCTGGTTCGCCGCACCGGATTTCGAACATCGTCCAGGCGAGCCGCTTCGCCTCGCCGCGTTGTCGCCGCTCTGCGGCGTGCGCGACATCGCGATCCATGCACTCGATGCCGCGGGCATTCCATGGACGGAAGTGTTTCTGGGCGGAGGATCGTCGGTAGTCGCGGATGCGGTCTCGGCGGGTCTCGCCACCGCGGTGTTTTCATGCCGCGTCGCACCGCGCGGCACCATCGAGGTGGGCCGTAAGTTTGGACTCCCGCCGCTGCCTGCGTCGGAAATCGTGCTGCTTTCGACTCTGTCGGATCAGCAGTCGCGCAAGGCGCTGCGCACCATCGCCGCCGCATTCCGCGAACACCGCAGCTCGGCCGCATAAGGCCATAAAAACGAAAAGGGCGGGCAAAGCGCGATCACGCCTTGCCCGCCCTGAACGCTGTAATTGATCAGCGCGGCTGCGACTGCTGCACCGGCGCGGCGCTGGCCTTTCGCATCGGCTGCGGCTTCGCCGTGACGCTTCCCACCGTCGGCGTCTGCTTGGCCGCCACGGTCTGGTTCGGAAAATACTTCGCCGTCACGCTCGGGTCGAGCGATGCCAGCTGCGCATCGGGCAGACGATACCAGGTCTCGTCCTTGCCGAGCAGCGCGATACCCCAATAGCCACGAACGGTGAGCGCACGACCGTCGGGGCTGACACTCATCTTGGCCTTGTAGACCTTGCCGTCACGCGGATCGAGAATATTGCCGTTCTCGTATTTCAGACCCTGCTGCTGCATGTTGCGGATGAAGGAAATGCCCAGCACGGGCTGTCCCTTACGGTCATCGACGCATTTGCTGCAGATCTCGTCGCCCGGCTTGTCGTCGGCGCTCGGGAACGTCTTGGCAATGGCGCCCTCATAGACGCCGCCGTGGTCCACCATCAACACCCAGACGACCGGCTTGCCGTCCTCGAGCTTCTGCCAAAGACCAGCTGCGCTAGGACCAGCAGCGGTCTGGCCGGCAGCGACCTGTTCGGCGGCAAAACTCGGCGTGGCAAGCAGCGTGGCAGCAGTTGCCATCACGGCAAGCTGGCGGGATCGAAACTGGACCATCATTATCCCCTTCGCAGTTCGTCGTCCGGCAGCCAAGCGATTGCACGGACTATCAATCTTGCGCGACGAAAGAGTGACCCCGCTTGATGGCTTTTGCAAGATTGCCAATCACGCTTCGAGGTTTCCATTCATTGCCGGTGCCGCAATGCTGCCACAGGAAAAGGTAGCCGGATGTCGCTGGAGGGCGTCCAGAACGTGCGGCAATCTTGCGGCGGCTGCGGCAACCGTGAGGCAGCGACCGGCTCCGTCGTCGTTAAGGAAACGTAGCGGAGGTTGGTTAACAGCAGGCTTCGATCCTGCGCGGCACCCTTGCCTCTCGTATTCAACTACGCTGTAACCGTAGCAAGCAAGCTGGAGACCTGTGACGTGAATGCCCCGACCCGCGCACCTGCGCCGATCCTCGACGACTATCCGTTTCGCCTGACGGACAATGTGCGCTTCATGGATCTCGATCCGAACAATCACGTCAACAACGCGATCTATTCCAGCTATTTCGAAACCAGCCGGGTGATGCTCACCAAGGACTCGTCCTACGGGATCACGCCGGAAGGGCTAAGCTGGGTGCTGGCGCGGCTCGATATTCATTTTCGTGCCGAGCTGCACTGGCCCAATGTGATCGAACTCGGCACCGGCATCGAAAAGGTCGGCCGCACCTCGCTGACATTCGCGCAGGTGGTGTTCTGCGGCGGCAAATGCATCGCATCGGCGAGCGCGACAACGGTAATGGTCGGCCTTGCCAGCCGCCAGCCCACGGCGATCCCGCCGGAGGTGATCGAAAAGATGCAGCCCTGGATGATGCGAAACGGCGGGGCTGCGTAACGCTTACGCCTGACGTTCCGGCGTGATCACCACGAGACCGTCGAGGGCATCGGAGATCTTGATCTGGCAGGACAGGCGCGAGTTCGGCTTGATGTCGTAGCCGAAGTCCAGCATGTCCTCTTCCATCGGGGTCGGTGCACCCACCTTCTCCATCCAGGCATCGTCCACATAGACGTGGCAGGTCGCGCAGGCGCAGGCGCCGCCACATTCCGCCTCGATGCCGGGAATGGCATTGCGGATCGCCACTTCCATCACGGTGGAGCCGACGTCTGCGTCAACGGTGCGGGTTTCGCCGGAATGATCGACAAAGTTGATTTTGGCCATGATGCTCGCGTCGCCGGGGAGAAAGATACGGCTGTCCTATAACGGGTCGATCCGCGCAGCGCCAGCGCTCCACCGCAAAACCGTCATCTTGAAATGGAGGCTTACGACCGCTTGAGCAGGCCGTCGATCTCTTCCCGCGCCTCGAGCACGGCGTCGGTCAGGGTCATCAGCGCCTCGGCGTTGTCGCTGTTGTCGCGCAGGCAGTTCTCCAGCCATTCGGCCGCATCGATGATGCGGAAGGCGCCGACCGCCTCGGCGGAGCCGCGCAGCTTGTGCGCCAGCTGGTCCACATTAGTGGGCATTTTCACGATTTTTTCGATCAGCTCGCTCGCCTGTGCAGCAAACATGGCCAGTACCTCGCGTTCCAGCGAGGCATCCCCCATGGTCATGCGCTTGAGGTGGTCGAAATCGAAAGGCCCGTCATCGGGAACCAGCGGCGGCGACGGCATCCATTGAACCCGTTCGAAGTGAAGCGGCATTGATATTGGCCCAGAATTCCCGCCGCCAGAGGTTTCAGCAGCAACTTTCACGAGCCAAACACGGAATTGGTTAACGGAACGTTCTGTGCACGATCCGGCTTTCCGCCCCCATTTTGACGAAAACTCGCCACGATTCCGGGGCCAATCGCGATATTCGTGGCTTAACAGATAGTTACCGGGAGAAGCCGTTAACTATCATTAAGAATGTCTTAACCGGAAGCATTTCATTCGCGCGACCAAGCCAATAGGATGTTTGCGGGAAGTAGCGGACATGTCGAGCGACCGGCAGTCCGTGATCGTGGGACGGGGTGCATTCCGCGTGACGGCAGTGGGGCCGTGGCGAGGGGCAGCGAACACGACTCGTGCGGGAACTTCCGTAGTATTGCGTAACAGGGGACGCGTGGACGAGCATGGCAAATAATTCAAAGAAGGCCAAGGATCCGACCGAAGTCGCTCTCTCTGCCATCCAGGAGGCGCTCAATGTGGACGGAGCGCGCGAGCCAAACCTGCGCGCCGACAACGCACCGGCCACCGGCCCCATGGATCTCGACGAACCCCGTTTCGATTCCCGCGTTACCGCCGAACGTCCGGCCTTCGAGCCCGCGGAGGAGCCCCGCTTCGGTCGCCGTGCCGCCAATGACGATCGTGAGACCATCGGCCAGATCCTGCAGGCGCTGCAGAAGAACCGCCCCTCGCGCAACGTCTACACGCTTGCGACGCTGTTTGCCGGCGTATGGGTGATCGCAGCCGCTTTCCTTGCTTACGCTTTCCTGCCGTCGCTGCAGGCCATGGCCGGCCAGGGCTCCGGTGGCACGCTCGCGCTCGTCGGCCTCGCGGCGGCGCTGGTCGCGCCGATTCTGCTGTTCTACTTCCTCGCTGCCCTCGCCTGGCGCGGCCAGGAAATGCGCATGATCGCCCAGTCGATGGCGCAGGTCGCAATCCGCTTCTCGGAGCCCGAAAGCAGCTCCAGCGACGCCATGGTCACCGTCGGCCAGGCGATCCGCCGCGAAGTCGCCGCCATGGGCGACGGCATCGAGCGTGCCATCGCGCGCGCCGGCGAACTCGAATCCCTCGTCGCCAACGAAGTCTCGGCGCTGGAGCGCGCCTATTCGGACAACGAAGTGCGCATCCGCGCGCTGCTGCAGGACATCGCGCATCAGCGCGACAACCTCGTCGGCCAGGCCGAGCAGGTCCGCTCGGCCATTTCCGGCGTGCAGATCGATCTGCGCCACGACATCGCGCTGATATCCGACGCCATCGCCTCGCGCGTCGATGATGTCGCCAAGTCGATCACGTCGGCCCTCGAAGAGCGCGGCGAACACATCACGACGGCGCTCGGCCGTGCCGGCGACAACATGATCCTGGCGCTGGGCGAGCGTGGCGGCGATCTGCTCGACCGACTGGAAGAAGCCAGCGGCGAGACCACCCGCGCCGTGCTGGAAGCCTCCGAGCGCCTGACCACCAGCCTCAACTTCAAGACCGGCCACGTCCACGACGAATTCGTCGATCTCGCCGATCGCGTCCACGAGATGCTGAACGAGCGCATCGACCGCATCACCAACGATTTCGAACAGCGCTCGGCCTCGATCGTCGATCGGGTCTCCGATCGCACCGAGCAGGTCCACGATACGCTGAAGAATTCCAGCGACAGTCTGCTGCTCGAACTGGAACTGCGCAGCAACGATCTCTCCAGCCGCATCGACGATGCCGGCAACCGTCTCGCCACGCAGGTTCTCACCTCCGGCGACAAGGCGAGCGAATCGCTCGAAGCCACCGTCAACGCCCTCACCGCCAAGGTGGCGAGCCAGACCGAAAGCGCACACGACACCCTTAGCCTGCAGATGAGCGCCTTCGAGCAGCTCGTGAAGGATCAGGGCCTCGAGCTTGCCGAGCGTTTCTCGCGCGACAGCGGCAATCTGGGCGCCATCATCACCAAGCACATTTCCGAGTTCGACCGCACCGTGAAGACCTTCGGCGGCGAAGTGGTCGAGCGTCTCGGCCAGCGCACCGAGGACATCAACAATACGCTGAAGACCTATGTGGACGGCTTCGATGCCCGCGTGACCTCGAATATCGGCGGCATCACCGACACGCTCGACGGCCGCCTCGCCCATTTCGAAACGACGTTCGAAAGCCGCGTCAACAGCCTCGACTCGTCGCTCGACGGCCGTATGCAGTCGTTCGACCAGACCGTCGACAATCGCCTCAAGGGCCTCGAAGAGACGTTCGACCAGCGCGCGCAGTCGGTCACCGCGATCGTCGAAGCGCGCCTGCAGTCGTTGCAGTCCACCCTCACCGACGGCGCCGAGCGTGCGGTCGATACAGTGGATGCGCGCCTGACCCACCTCACCACCTCGCTGACCGAAGGCACCACGCGCGCCGTCGCGACCATCGACACCCGCCTGACTCACCTCACCAATTCGCTCACCGAGGGCGCGGTGCAGGCGATCCATTCCATCGACGACCGCCTGTCGTTCCTCACCACCTCGCTCACCGAGGGGACGGTGCAGGCCATCGGCGCCATCGATCACCGCATCGCCGGGGTCACCCTGGCGATCGACGATCGCAGCAACAACCTCGCCGAAAACATCACCGCGCGTTTCCAGAGCATCCATCAGGGCGTCGAGACCCGCGCCGGCGCCATCGCGACCGAAATCGAAACCCGCGTCGAACAGTTCGAAGAGCTGCTCGGTTCGCGCATCGAGGCCGTTGCCGGCCGCATCGAGACCTCGGGTCGCACAGCAAGCGACCAGCTCATGGCGCGCGCCGAAGAACTCTCGGCCGGCATCAAGGGCCATGTGGACGATGCCGAACGTGCGCTCACCCATCTCACGGTCAACACCAGCGAGACCATCCAGGCCGGCGCCCGCGCCGCGCAGGAAGCGCTCGTCTCGGTCTCGACCGATGTCGGTGCGCAGCTGCGCCTTACCGCCGCCGATATCGAGAACTCGCTGACCGCCATCGGCACCAACGCCGCCGGCGCCATTGTGTCGAGCGCTCGCGAGGCGCAGACGACGCTCATCACCGCGTCGAGCGATGCCGCCGAGCACGTCAAGACCCTGTCGGCCGACGTGGAGCGCACGCTCACCAGTGCCGGCACGACTACCGCTGCCTCGATCCTGGCCGGTGCACGCGACGCCCAGACCACCCTCGTCTCGACCTCGACCGAAGTCACGACCCATATCCAGACGCTGTCGGCCGATATCGAGCGCACGCTCACCACCGCCGGCACCGCAACGGCCGACGCCGTGCTGTCCGGCGCCCGCCTCGCACAGTCCACGCTGGTCACGGCCTCGACCGACGCGACGCAGCAGGTCCGCTCGCTGGCGGCCGATGTGGAGCGCACGCTGGTCGCCGCCGGCAATGCCAGCGCGGAATCCATCCTCGCCTCGACCCGCAACGTGCAGTCCTCGCTCATCGAGGCCTCGACCGAAGCCGCCAACCAGGTGCGCACCCTCGCCGCCGATGTGGAGCGCAGCATCACGACGGCCGGCGCCACCACGGCGAACTCCATCGTCACCGGCGCCCGCGAAGCGCAGAACACGCTGGTGCTCGCGGCCTCCGAAGCCGCGACCCATGTGCAGACGCTCGCCTCCGACGTGGAGCGCACCATCACCGCGGCCAGCCATGCAACGACCGAAGCCATCGTCAGCAATGCCCGCGAGGCACAGTCGGCGCTGATCTCCGCGTCGAACGAGACAACTTCGACCGTCCGCAACCTCGCCACCGATGTGGAGCGTACGCTCACCGCCGTCGGCGCCGATGCCGCCGCCTCGATCCTGTCGAGCGCACGCGAGGTGCAGACCTCGCTCACCACGACGTCGGCCGACGCCGCCTCGCAGATCAGGTCGATCTCTGCCGATATGGAACGGTCGCTGGCGACGGTCACCGCGACCACCACCGACAACATCAAGTCGACCGCTGTCGGCGCCCAGCAGACGCTGATTGCTGCCTCGACCGAAGTCGTCACCCGCATCAAGACCACCTCGTCGGAGATCGAGCGCTCAGTGTTCACGGCCTCGGGCTCGTTCGGCACCACCATGAGCGCGAAGACCGACGAGATCGTCGGCTATGTGCAGCAGCAGACCGAGCGTCTGTCGCAGATGGTGGACGCGAAGCGCGGCTCGCTGGTCGATGCGCTCGGCTCCAAGGCCAACCAGCTCACGATCGACATGGACCGCGTGACGGTGGAATCGCTGAAGGCGATCGAAAGCCGCAGCCAGACCTTCTCGCAGACGCTGGCGACGTCAGGCATCGACGTCGCCCGCGCCATCACCACGGCCGGCGAACTCGCTGCCGGCGCGGTCAACAAGTCGCTCAAGGATCTCGAAACCTCGTCGCGCTCGGCCATCGAGCAGTCGCGCCAGGTGTCGATCACGGCGGTCACCGAAATGCAGGAGACCAGCAAGATCCTGCGCACCGACACGGTGGCCCTGTTCGAGCGTCTGCGCGAGGGCAACATCCTGCTGCAGGAAGTCCTCACCGGCGCCCATGACAACCTCAACTCGCTGGAGCGCGCACTCGTGACCCGCGTGGCCGACTTCGTCGCCACCATGAACGACGTGACCTCGCGCAACGGCGTCGCGACCCAGACGCTGGAAGAGCAGCTCACCGTCTTCACCGCCAAGTCGGAAAAGGCGCTGGAAGATCTCGGCCAGCTCTCGACCCAGTTCGAAGCCCACGGCCATGCGCTGGTGGATGCTGCCGCTCTCGTCGAACAGAGCAACCGTTCGACCCTCACCTCGGTCGGCGACAAGAAGGCGGCGCTGGAGTCGCTGGTCACGACCATCGACAGCCGCACCAACGATCTCGATGCACGCCTGTCCCGCTTCACCGGCCTGCTCGACGAGTCGCTGGCCGCCGCGGAAGAGCGTGCGCGTGATATCGCCCGCGTCGTCGCCGAGACGGCCGGTGCCGGATCGACGGCGATCAGCAAGCAGTTCCAGGCCGTGCGCAGCGCGGCGGAGGACGAGCGCCGCGCCACCACCGACGCGATGGCCGAAATCTATCAGCAGGGCACCCGCGAGGCGGAAGCCATGTTCAAGTCCTCGGCGGACAAGTTCGCATCGATGGTCGTGAGCATGAAGGCGATGGCTGCCGAGATGCAGAACGAGCTCGAAAGCACCCGCAGCGAACTGCGCCGCGGCGTGTTCGAGATGCCGCAGGAGGCCGCCGAGAGCACCGCGCAGATGCGCAAGGTGATCGTCGACCAGATCGAGGCGCTCGCCGAACTCAACCGCATCGTCGCCCGCCACGGCCGCGGCATGGACGTCGTCTCGGCCGCCACCCGCAGCGCGCCGCAGCGTGAACGCGAGGCAGAACCTGTGATGGCCACCGTGGCAGCGAGCCGTGTGGAAGCACGCAGCGAGCCCCGTGCCGAGGCACCGCGTGCAGAAGCGCCGCGCCGGTCGTCGCCGATCGGCACGGCATCGAGCCTGCCCACGGCTGACTTCGGCAGCCCGTCGCGCCGCACCGAGGCACCGTCGGTTGCGCCGGCCAGCCAGGGCAGCAGCGATGGCTGGCTCAGCGACCTACTCGGCCGCGCCGATGACGAGGAAGAGGAAGCGCCGCGCGCCCGCGCGCCGCAGCAGCCGGCAGCCCCCAGCAATCCGCTGGAATCCCTGTCGCTCGACATCAGCCGCCTGATGGACCGCAACCTCGCGGCAGAGATGTGGGATCGCTACCAGCGCGGCGAGCGCAAGGCGTTCAGCAAGCGCCTCTACACGCCGGCCGGCCAGAAGGCCTTCGATGAAGTTGCCCGCAAGTATCGCGCCGACCGCGCTTTCAAGGGTACGGTGGATCGCTACATCACCGAATTCGAGCGCCTGCTGGATGAAGTGGCCCGCGACGAACGCGGCCCCGCGGCCCTGCGTGCGCACCTGACTTCGGAAACGGGTCTGGTCTACACACTGCTGGCTCATGCAGCGGGGCGGCTGGGATAAGGCTCGAAAGACGGCGGATTACGCTTCGCTCATCCGCCCTACGGTACAGAGACAAAATGAGAGCGGAGGCAGCGATGCCTCCGTTTTTTTTTTTGTTGTTGGCCTACGCCTCTCTGGCGCAGGCAGTGACGCGCGCTGCCTCATCCCTCCTGATCGAGGAGACGAGAGCCGCTGAGCATCGCTGCTACGACGTCATTTCGACGAGATGCGCGCGCGAGGCCGAGGGGGCAAAGCGATCAGCAAAGTATTGCGTTTCATGCGCCACCAGTCGGTCGCTGAACTGCATGATGCTCACGGCGAAAGACGGAATGCCGTCATAGGTCAGCGTGAATTCGGAGACCCAGAGATCGCCGCTGCCGACAATCCGGCGAACCGCGAAGCGCTTGTTGCTTGGCTGCAGGAAGCGGCTTTCCCGAATATTGGCTTGCCCCCGTATCCGCTCACCCGACTGCGGATAATCAAGTATTGCATTTTCGTGATAGATTTCGTGCTCACCCTCGAAATCACTTGCGTCCGAGGCTTTCCAATGGCGTTGCAGCGCAGCCTGCAGGTCATGATCGTCCATCGCAATCTCCCAAATTGTCCGCCGCGTCGTAGCGTGGATGGCGGAGAGATCCGTCCGAGGTGATGCGGCTACGAGTACGTTATTCTCCGAACCCGATCCGCTGCGTGAAGCTGCGCGTTTCGCCGGCCGCGATATGCATCACGCCGGGCTTGTCGCTGAACTCGCCATCGAAATCCACCGGACTGGCATAGCCATGCCACGGCTCGATGCAGAGAAACGCCGCGCCCGAAGGTTTTGACCAGATGCCGAGCTGCGGGAAGCCGTCCCAGGCGAAGGTGATGGTCGGCGTGTCGGGCGCTGAATAGCGGAGCGAGGCGCTGGCGAGCTTGTCGAAGATCATCGCATCGGCGGCGAACAGCGTTTCGGACAGCGCAAGCACATTCCCTCGCACCGCCGTTGCTTCAGGCTCCGGCAGCAACAGCCCGCCATCGAGCCGACGGATCGGCTCGGGCTCCGGCTTCTCGAACACAATGCTATGCGCGTCCTTTGCGGCACCGTCCGCCAGCGGCCAATGAAATGCCGGATGCGCGCCGATGGAAGCCGGCAACATCTCGTCACCGGTATTGGTGATCGCATAGCCGATCACCAATTCATCACCTTCGACGACATAGGAGACATCCAGCCGGAACGCGAAGGGGTACTTCGCCCTGCTCTCCGCATTGTCCGTCAGCGACAACACGCAGAGCGTCTTCTCGCGCGCGGTCCAGGCGAAGCGCTGGTCGCGCGCAAAACCATGCTGGGTCATCGGATAGGTCTGGCCGCGATGCTTCAGCACATCGCCCTTCAGGCGGCCGACGATGGGAAACAGGATCGGCGCATGGCGCGGCCATTCGGGGCCGGCCTGCCATAACACCTCGTGCCCGTCCGCGTTCTTGAGCGAACACAGCTCGGCGCCATCGGCCTTGATGGTGGCCATGACCTGGCCGTTGCTGATGGTGAAACGATCGTCGGACATTACGGGCTCCCGCGTAGGATGGGTTGAGCGTAGCGAAAACCCATGCTGTCCGTCGATAGGGCAAACTCCGCCGATGGGTTATCGCTCCGGCGCGACCGCGTCTGCGCTCAACCCATCCTACACGAGTTCCACCATTAACGCCGGCGCTGCTGCTGCGGCGGTTGCTGCTGCGGGGGCGGCGCCTGTTGGCTGCTCGAGCTCGGACCGAAGAGCAGACGCGTCGGGTTGCGGTCGAGATTGTTCACCGCACGGCTGACATCGCCCAGCGTCCGGCTCGCATCGCCGAGAGTGCGGCGACCATCGATGATGAGCTGCCCGGTGCGCTTGTCGAGATTGTCGGTCAGTTCATGGAAGGATTTCACGGCAGCGGTCAACGCACCGCCGTCCTTGCCGCCGGCCAGCGTGTCGAGACCGAGCATGATGTTGTCGGTCTTGGCGACGACGCCATCCGCCTTGCCCATGATGCTGTCGATCTTCTTCATGATGCCATCGATGGACTCGGCATTGCGCGCAAGCACGCCCGTGAAGGCCTCGACATTGCTGATGGCGCCCTTGAGCGCCTCCTGGTTGTCATTGACCAGTCGGTTGACGTTCTGCAGCGTGGCGCGCACGGCCTCGCCGATATCCTTGGTGGCATCGGGATCGGCGGTCAGCACCGGCACGCCATCGGTATCGAGCGGCACATCCGGCGCGTCAGGCGCACCGCCCTTCAGCGAGATTGCGGCTACACCGGTCAGCCCCTGGAATTCGAGACCGGCCAGCGTGTCCTTGCGGATCGGCGCCACGGTGTCGATCATCGCGAGCGCCACCACGCGGCGCGGATTGTCGAGCTTCACCGAGACCACCTCGCCGACACGGATGCCGTTGAAGTTCACATTGCCGCCATTGCGCAGGCCCGAAGCCGAGCCTTCGAACACGACGCGCAGCGGCGTGCGCTGCTTGCCCGAATTCAGGTTCTGCGACCACATCACGAAACCGATGACGGCGGCGATCACCGCTAGCGTGAAGGTTCCGATCAGGACGTAATTCGCCCGCGTTTCCATCGTTCAGACTCCACTCAACCCATGACAGCGCGTGCGCGCTTGCCGTGGAAATATTCACGTAGCCAGGGATGCGTCGCGGCCTGCATGTCGGCCATCGTTCCCTGTGCGATGATCTTGCCGCTGCCGAGCACGGCGATGCGGTCACAGGCGGTGTACAGGCTGTCGAGGTCATGGGTGACCATGAACACCGTGAGCCCGAGCGTTCGCTGCAGCGTGCGAACCAGATCGTCGAAATCGCCGGCGCCGATCGGATCGAGGCCCGAGGTCGGCTCGTCGAGAAACACGATTTCCGGATCGAGAGCGAGCGCGCGCGCCAGCGCCACGCGCTTGATCATGCCGCCGGAGAGTTCAGACGGATAGCGCTCGACCACCTCCGGCTTCAGGCCAACCATGGCGATCTTGGCCATGGTGATCTCGTCGAGCAGGCGCTGCGAGACATTCAGATATTCGCGCACCGGAAACTGGATGTTCTGCCGCACATTGAGCGACGAGAACAACGCACCATGCTGAAACAGGATGCCCCAGCGACGCTCGATGTTGCGGCGTTCCTTTTCGCTGCTGTCGAGATCGGTGCCGAACACCCTGATGCTGCCGGCCACTTTCGGCACCAAACCGATAATGGTGCGCATCAGCACCGACTTGCCGGCGCCGGATGCGCCGACGAAGCCCAGGATCTCGCCGCGCGCGACATCGAGATTGAGGCCATCCAGCACCTTGCGGCTGCCAAAGGCCACGGTGAGATCGCGGACGCGGATGATGGCGTCGCTCATGGCCGGTGCGATGTAAGCGTCTGTCGCGGCCATGATCAGATCCCGAGCGCCGCGAAGAAGATGGCGAATACGCCGTCCATCACGATGACAAAGAAGATGCCCTTCACCACCGAAGCGGTAGTGTGCTGGCCCAGCGATTCCGCACTGCCCTTCACGGCGAGACCTTCGACGCAGGCGACGATGCCGATCATCAACGCCATCACCGGCGCCTTCACCATGCCGACGATGAAATGGTTGATCGAGATTTCGCGCAGGCGCGAGAGGAACGACGCCGGATCGACGCCGCCATAGAGCCACGCCACCAGTCCGCCGCCATACAGCGCAGCCATGGCGCCGATGAACGCGAGGATCGGCATCGCCAGTGCCAGGGCCATCATGCGCGGCAGGATCAGCACTTCGACCGGATCGAAGCCCATGGTGCGCAAGGCATCGATTTCCTCGCGCATCTTCATGGAACCGAGTTCGGCCGTATAGGCGCTGCCGGAGCGGCCGGCGACCATGATGGCAACCAGCAGCACGCCTAGTTCGCGCAGCACCAGAATTCCGAGCATATCGACGACGATCACATCGGCGCCGAAACGGCGGAAATGGAAGATGCCTTGCTGGGCAACAATGCAGCCGATCAGGAAGGTGATCAGCACGATGATCGGCACCGCATTCCAGCACACCTGCTGCATGTGATGCACCATCGAGGTGAGCCGGAAGCGCGACGGATGCAGCCACACCCTGAACCAGGCTGCGATCACCGCGCCGATCATGTCCACCAGCGACACCAGCGTCTGGCCGATGCCGTAGACGTTGCGGCCAATACCGTCGAGGGCGACGACGATGCCGCTCGGCCCGCGCCCACGCGCCGGCTGCGGCTTCACCTTGCGAACCTCGTCTACGAGGCTGGCATAGTTTTCGGACAGACCGGCGATCCTGATGTCCTGCCCGCCTTCCGCAAGCGCACGGCGCAATCGCTCGATCAGCCAGGCCCCGAACGTATCGAGCTTGGAAACATCGGACACATCGATGGAAATATTCGCCCGGGTACGGGCAAGCTTTTCGGCGTCGGCGACGAGTTTTTCCAGCGCGGGCGCGGATGTAGCCGTCCACGCTCCGGCTGCGCAGAGCGCGAGCCGATCGCCTTTGTCGATCTTTTCGAGTGTAGGACCGCTCACAACGGGCCTTCGGGAGGGGTCAAGCGAGACATGAACAAATTATTAACACGCCAAGATAGGGATTTGAGAAACTCAATTGGACCAACACGATGCTATGGTTAACAGCGCGTGAACGGTGCTCGGAGACCTCTTCTCAAGCACCGCATTACGTCGCAAACAAGTTCACGCCGGTCACTTAAACTTATAGAGACCGGACCGAATTCAAGCTTTGTTTCAACCCGAAGGACGCCTGCTTGCCCGCTGCAGCCCCTGCCCCTGCGACATTGACCGCCCGTATCGAATCCTGGCCGATCGCCGGCAGTTTCACCATCAGCCGCGGCGCCAAGACCGAGGCGGTGGTGGTGGTGGCCGAGATCAGCCGTGGCGGCCACACCGGCCGCGGCGAATGTGTGCCCTATGCCCGCTATGGCGAGACGCCGGAGGCGACGCTGGCGGCGATTCAGGCCATGGCCGGCGCATTTGCCGCGGGGCTCAGCCGCGACGCCTTGCAGGCCGCCATGCCGCATGGGGCGGCGCGCAATGCCGTGGACTGCGCCCTGCTCGATCTCGAAGCCAGGGAGAGCGGTCAACGCATCTGGGACCTGTTGCAGCGACCGGCACCTGCCCCCTGCACCACGGCCTATACAATCTCGCTCGGCACACCCGACGCGATGGCCGCTGCCACCGCGAAAGCGGCCCATCGGCCATTGCTCAAGATCAAGCTCGGCAGCGACGACGACATGGCACGCATCAAGGCCGTGCGCAGCGCCGCTCCAAAAGCGCAGTTGATCGTCGATGCCAATGAGGGATGGACGGCGGACAACCTCGCCGCCAATCTCGATGCCTGCCACCGGGCCGGCGTGACGCTGATCGAACAACCGCTGCCGGCGGGGAACGATGAAGCGCTGATGCATGTGCAGCGGCCGATCCCGGTCTGCGCAGACGAGAGCGTGCACGATCTCGCCTCGCTGCCGGCATTGGCCGGCCGCTACGACGCGCTCAACATCAAGCTCGACAAGGCTGGCGGCCTGACCGAGGCGCTGAAGATGGCCGATGCGGCGCGCGCCATGGGCCTCGATATCATGGTCGGCTGCATGGTGGCGACATCGCTGGCCATGGCGCCGGCGATGTTGATTGCGCAAGGCGCGGCGTTCGTGGATCTGGACGGCCCGCTATTGCTGGCGAAGGATCGCGACGGCGGGCTGCGCTATGAGGGCAGCACGGTGTATCCGCCGGAGAAGGAGCTGTGGGGGTGACCGTAGGGCGGATGAGCGAAGCGTAATCCGCCGCGGAGCTCCACAATGAGCTCGGCCGGCGGACGCCTTCGGCTTATCCGCCCTACGGCTACGCCACCTCGCTTAATCGCCGCTCCACACGCTTCCGCCCGAGCCAGATCACGCAAGCGCCGGCGAGACCCAGCATCGCCATCACATAATACACGCCCTCGCCATAGCGCGCATAGATCGCGCCGGACAGCAGCGCCATCGCGCTGGTCACGAGGCCGGTGCAGGCGGTGACATAGCCCTGCGCCCGCGCCATCACATGCTGCGGGACATGATGCAGCAGCAGCCCCATCATGCCGAGCTGGGTGAAGCCGAAGGTGGCGCCATGCAGGAGTTGCACGATAACGAGGGCGGACAGCGGCAGGGTCTGGGCCGTCAGAGTCCAGCGCAGCAGGGCGGCGAGACCGCCAATGATCACCATTGTAACCGGCGTCAGCGTCAGCCGCGGTGACAGAGCGAACAGCACGATCTCGGCCAGCACGCCGAGCGTCCACAGACCCGCAATGGTGAGACCGTCCAGACCGCCCGCCTGCCAGGTGATCGACGCAAATGTGTAATAGCCGGCATGGCTGCCCTGGATCAGCCCTGCGGAGGCGGCGATGGCGAGAAAACCGGGATCGCGCAGCAGCCCACTCGCCCCGGACAGCGCCTTGCCGTCGCCGACCGGCGCACCAAGAGGCTGCAGGCCGAGACTCGCCAGCGCCGATAGCGCCATCGCCGCGACGATCACCCAGATCAGATGCACCTCGCTGAGCCAGCCCACGACAAGCCCGCAAACCAGCGCACCCGCGACATAGGCCGCCGAGCCCCATAGCCGCAGCGGCCCGTAGTCGAAGCCGAAGCGCACCACGCCTTTCAGCGCATAGCCATCGGTGAGCGCGGTGAGAGGTGTCCACACCACCGCCGTCAGCGCGAAGGCCACCAGCAGGGCCAGCGGCGCGTGCAAGGTTGCGACCACGGCAAAGCCGATCATGGTGAGAAACGAACAGACGATCATCGCCTGACGCAGCGCGTGGCGGCGCTCGGCAACGGCCGCGATAGCAGGCAGTGTGGTGAACCGCGTCAGCGCCGGCGCCGCGATGATGGCGCCGATCCAGACCGCATCGATCCCGATAGCCTTGAGCCACACCGGGAAAAAAGGTTGATAAAAGCCGCTTGAGCCGAATACCGTGCCGTAGAACATGGCCAGCCGCTGCGCGAATCTGCGCGCTGTGGATAAGGCGATATGAGGGCCAGATTCGGGTATCATTGGGCGGGTTGCGATTCGCGGGGGATCGTTGCCATGCTGACATAGCGCGCCTTCCCACGCACCGCGAGTTGACCTGATGGCCGAAGAAGCATTTGCCCTGTCGCCGATCAACGCCCGTCCGAATGTGCCGGGCGATGCCGATTATGAGGCGATCCGCGAGGCATTCATGGAAACGGCGCGCGGTCGCTGGTTTCTTGCCGAATATACCAAGCGCAACCGCAATGCCGATACCAATCTCCTGCTCGAAGCCGTATCGAGGGTGGAGGCCGGTCTCGCCACCCAGAAGCAGCAGCCGCAGGGGCTGAGCCTCACGGCAGCGCTCGGCGCGATCCGCTCCGTGGTGCGTCAGGCCAAGGCCACAGCCATCGAGGTGCTACCACGCGGCGATGGTGACGAAATACAGACCAGCGCGCGCAACGGCACCCGTATCATTCGCGAAATCGCCATGACGATGCGTGAATGCGGAGCCGATGTACGCATCTGCGATCTGCTCGATACCCAGGTGAAGGCCATCGAGAGCAGCCAGGCCGCGCTCGGGAGCGACGGTCGCGAGGCCGTGCTGGCGAGCTATGACGCGCTGATGGAGCGCATCGAAGCGCTGGCCGATGGCAGCTTTGCCGCTACCGCTACGACCGAAGCGCCCACCGCCGAAGTGCCCGTGGCGGAAAAAGCGCCAGAGCCGCGCGAAGCTTCGGTGACGCCGCTCTTCAAGGCGCCCATGAGCGAGCCGGTGGCTGAAGGCCCTGCCGAGACGCTTCCCGCGGCCAAGCCGGTGTTCACACCGGCACCGGTCGAACAAGCA
The DNA here is from genome assembly GCA_023449855.1 of Pseudomonadota bacterium. GTDB lineage: Bacteria > Pseudomonadota > Alphaproteobacteria > Rhizobiales > Xanthobacteraceae > Tardiphaga. Next base: position 20,574 of record JAEXHR010000247.1, read on the forward strand.
CTCGCTGCCGCCGAGGCGCTTGCCGAGGCAGCCGAGGCGATGATCCATGGCTCGCCGGTGAGGCCCGCCGAACCGGTGGCTACGGCGGAGATGAGCTTCGACGCAGAAGAAGCCGAAGACCTCGCGGTGCTCGATGCGGTCGCCATGGAAATGGGCGCCATCGATCTCGACGATACCGAAGAGCTGTTTGCTCCTGCCTCGGAGACGGTCGCGAGCGAAGCGGCTTATGCAGTGCAGAGCGAGCCGGCTTATCGGGCTCCCGTCGCGCAGCCCCCCGTCGCGGCCGAGATGACGCTGGCTGAGATCGCCGCAGCCACACTGGCGCCCGAGCCGGTGCAGGCCGCGCAAGCTCCCGCGCCCTCACTTGGCGCCGCACTGATCGCCAATGGCGTCATCGCCAAACCGGCGACGTCCGCTTCCGATCCGCTGGCGCCGCTCCGCCGGATGACCCAGGCCGAAAAAATCGCGTTCTTTTCGTAACGACCGTAGGGCGGATTAGCCGAAGGCGTAATCCGCCGTTCTTCGCCACACAGAGTCGGCTGGCGGATCACGGCTTCGCCTAATCCGCCCTACGGAACGGCGTCTCTCACACGCCGATCGCCTTCGCATAAAGCTCCGCATCGACATTACCGCCGGAGAGCACGATCACCACGGTCTTGCCGCGCGCATCGATCTTGCCTTTCAGCAAGGCTGCCAGCGCCACGGCGCCGCCGGGCTCGACCACCAGCTTCAGGTCACGGAACGCGAAAGCCATCGCTTCCAGCACTTCCTCGTCCGTCGCGCTGACAGCGCCGGCAAGCAGATGGCGGTTGACGGCGAAAGTGAGTTCGCCCGGCTGCTGCGCCATCAATGCATCGCAGATCGTACGGCCACCATTACCGTGGGCAACGGGCTTGCCGGCTTTAAGCGACAATTCGTGATCGTGGAAACCTGCCGGCTCCGCAACGACGATCGCTGCATCGGCGAAGCGCGCCTTCACGGCTACAGCGATGCCGCCGATCAGCCCGCCGCCCGATGCCTGCGCCGAGACGATGTCCGGCACCACTGCCAATGCGGCCAGATCTTCCGCGATCTCGCGGCCGACAGTCCCCTGCCCGGCCATGACGAACACATCGTCATAGGGCGGCACCACGGTCGCGCCGCTATCGCCGGCGATACGGCGAGCGATGGCTTCGCGATCTTCCCTGTCGCGATCGTAGAGCACGACCTCCGCGCCATAGCCGCGCGTCCGCGCAACCTTCGAGGCCGGCGCATCCGATGGCATCACGATCGTCGCCTTCATGCCGAGGATCTGCGCCGCAGCGGCCACGCCCTGCGCATGATTGCCAGAGGAGAAGGCGACGACGCCCTTGCTGCGCTCATCCTGAGGGATCGAGGACAGCTTGTTGAAGGCGCCGCGGAATTTGAACGAGCCGGTTCGCTGCAGCACTTCCGGTTTGACGAAAATGCGTCCGCCCGTCCGCGCATCGAGCGCGGGCGACGGCAACAGAGGCGTGCGTACGGCATAGGGCGCAATGACCCGGGCAGCAGCATCGATATCGGCGGCGGAGATCGGCAGGGCTGTGTTTGTCATGCCTGCATGCTAACGCGTGCAGCGTGCAAGCGACAAGTGGCGCCGATCAGATGGCGACGCGTGGCTGCTGCGCTCGCGCTGCGGGCTCGGACTGCAATTCAGCGCGGACATGGCTGATATTGCCGACAAAGGCCCGCGCCGAAGCTTCCCAGGTGTGATCCGCGGCGAAATCGAGACAGGCCTGACGGTCGATCTGCAACGCCTGCAAACAGGCCGCCTGAAGATCGTCGGACAGCACGCCGACCGGCGCCGCGCCGATGACATCCTTCGGGCCGGTCACCGGCAGCGCCGCCACCGGCACGCCGCTGGCGAGCGCTTCGAGCAGGACGAGACCATAGGTGTCGGTCTTGCTGGGGAACACGAAGACATTTGCGCCGGAATAGACATCCGCCAGCGCTTCACCCTGCAACGCGCCGAGGAAGACCGCCTTGGGATATTTCACCTGTAACTCCGCACGCGCGGGGCCGTCGCCGACGACGACCTTGGTGCCCGGCAGATCAAGCGCGAGGAATGCTTCCAGATTTTTCTCGACGGCGACACGGCCGACCGAGAGAAATACCGGCTTCTGATAGCCAAGATCGACGTCGCGCGGGCGGAACAGATGACCATCGACACCGCGCGGCCACAGCACGACATTCTTGAAGCCACGCTCGCGCAGTTCATTGGCGAGCGCCGGCGTCGCCGCCATCACCGCGGAGCTGGTACCGTGAAACCAGCGCAACCCTGCCCAGACCCATGCTTCGGGAATCGGGAAGCGCGCCGAGACATATTCGGGAAAGCGCGTGTGAAAGCTGGTCGTGAAAGGAATTTTGCGGCGACGGCAATAAGCGCGCGCAGCGAAACCGATCGGCCCCTCGGTAGCAATATGGATATTGTCGGGCTTCGCGGCTTCGATCATGCGCGCGATCTGCCGGCGACGTGGAATGGCGACGCGGAGATCCCGATAGCTCGGCATACCGAAGGTGTGGAACGTCTCCGGCGTCAAAAACGAGACCTCGACGCCAAATGTCTTCGCGGCCTCGGCCATCATGGTCAGCGTGCGGACGACGCCGTTGACTTGCGGGTGCCAGGCGTCAGTCGCGACCAGGATGCGCATCAAGCAGCCTTTGCGGGTGCGAGCGTCCGCACCGGTTCGTCCTTCTTGGCAACGTCGGTCCAGGTCAGTATCTCGAAGCGGCCGTCCTCGTGCTCGACCAGCGCGGTGCAGCTCTCGACCCAGTCGCCGCAATTCATGTAGCGGATGCCATGTTCGTCGCGGATCGTCGCGTAGTGGATGTGTCCGCAGATCACGCCATCGGCGCCGTGGCGGCGGGCTTCGCCGGCCAGCGTCTCCTCGAACGCGCCGATATAGTTCACCGCATTCTTCACCTTCATCTTGGCCCACTTCGAGAGCGACCAATAGGGGAAGCCGAACAGGCGGCGGAACATGTTGACCAGACGGTTCATCTGGATCGCGAAGTCATAAGCCTTGTCGCCGAGATGAGCGAGCCAGCGCGCGTTCTGCACCACGAGATCGAAGATGTCGCCATGGATGACGAGATACTTCTTGCCGTCCACGCCTTCGTGCATCGCCGTCTCGACGACCTCGATGCCGCCGAAATGCGTGCCGTAATAGTTGCGCAGGAACTCGTCGTGATTGCCGGGAATATAGATGATCTTGGCGCCCTTGCGGACCTTGCGCAGCATCTTTTGCACGAAGTCGTTATGCGACTGCGGCCAGTGCCAGCCACCCTTCAGCGCCCAGCCGTCAACGATATCGCCAACCAGATAGATTGTGTCGGCGTCGTGAACGCGGAGAAAATCGAGCAGCTTTTCGGCCTGTGAGCCTCGTGCTCCGAGATGAACGTCGGAGATGAACAAGGTGCGAAAGCGGTGTTCGTTGCCTTCACTCATCGCGTGTCTTTCCATGTCAGGCGGCTAGCAAAGTTGCATGACCGGACGATGACGTTAGGCCGCCAGCGCCGGTGCGGTTCTCTCGAAGGTCACGAGCGTATAGATGCCGAACGGTCGCAGCTTGCGGCGCTCGACGAGGATGCTGTCGGCATTCGCCTGCGACCACGCCTGCAGCCGCGCGAACGGGAATTCCGGACGCAGGCCGAGCGAGCGTGTCTTCTCCGCCGCCCAGCGCTCCAGCGCCGCAGCCCAGCCGGTTTCCGAGTACAGATGATTGACGAGAATGATGCGACCGCCCGGCTTCACCACACGGTGGCATTCGGACAGCACCTGCTCCGGATTCTCGACCAATGTGATGACGAACTGCGCGACAACGCAATCGAATGTGGAGTCGGCAAACTCCATGGCATGGGCGTCCATCTGGCGGACTTCCTTCACCCACGGAAAACGACCCGACGCGATCTTGCCGCGCGCCTTGGCGAGCATCGGCTCCGAAAGATCGATACCAGTAATTTCAGTGCTGCTGTCATAGTCGTCGAAGGACAGGCCGGTACCAACCCCGACCTCGAGTACCTTGCCGCCGACGCTTCGCGCGGCTTCCGCGGCCGCCCGGCGGCCCTTGAGCATGACCGGCCCGCAGACGGCATCGTAGATCGGCGCCCAGCGGGCATAAGCCGTTTCAACAATGGACTTTTCGAGATCCAGCGTCGTCATCGATGGTTCCGTCCAGCGTGTCCGATGGAATCGGACAACCCATGTGCTGTTCGGCTGATATCAACGGGGGATGACAATCCGGCGACACAACGCCGCGCGCCGTGTCGTCACACACAGGCTGAACGGGCGAGCGCGTGCATGATTACCACAACCAAAGGAAAACAAAACTCGCAGCACTACCTATGGTTTTACTTGCGATTAAGCACCGAATGCAAAAGTCGTCGGACGAGTCGCCACGGACGTGGACCAGATACCGAGAGGATCGCATGTCATTTCTCGCCCGCTTCAAGATACTCACCAAAATTCTTGCGATCGTCGCATTGATGGCATCGATCTCCATCGCTCTCAGTTGGCTCGGCATCAGCGCCATGTCCCGGCTCGATGAGGACGCAACCAATATGAGCAGAGCGTCCAAACGCGCGCTGACCGGGGCGCGTGCCAATCAGGAGGTCATCGGGCTCAACCGTGCAGAATTCCGCATCGCGCTCGATCCGCGGCCCGCAAATGTCGAACAGACCAAGAAGGACATCGAGGCTCAACTGAAAGCACTCGAGGGTGGCATCGCAAGCATCGGCGAGACCCGCGACGAGCAGGCACGTGCAATGCTTCCAGCTGTGAACGAAGCTCTGACGGCGTACAAGAGCGGTCTGGCTGAGACGGTCCGGCTCGCGAGCACCGCCACGGAGGTTTCGCTCGATCCGCAGACCGCACGCCTGCGCGATTCCGCAGTCGCCAGTCGTCAGGCCGCGGAACGGCTGCGGAACGCGATGCGCGACGTCTCCAACCGGCTGCTCGAACGTGTGGATCTCTACACCCAGGCCGCATCGGAGGAATATGTCTGGACCTCACGCCTGATGCTGGTCGCGGCAGTGATCGGCGTGGTGTTGGGTCTGATTTCCGGATGGCTGATCGGCCGCTTCGGCATCGTGAAGCCGATGGTGGAGCTCGTGAGCGATTCCGTGCGGCTGTCCGATGGCGATACCGCGGTCCGTTTCGATACTGCGCAGCGCCGCGACGAGATCGGCACCGTCGCAGGCGCGGTCGCCCGCTTCCGCGACAATGTGATCGCGCAGCAGGAGGCCGCAACCCGGGCCGCCGCCGAGGTCGCGGCGCGGGAGGCGCGAAACCGCCACATCGAGAACACCGTCGAAAACTTCCGCGTCACGGCCGAGCAGTTGCTGTCGACCGTCGATCAAAATGCCGGCGCGCTCAAGCAAACGGCGCAATCGCTCACCGGTATCGCCGGCGATGCCGCGCAGCAGGCCGTCTCGGCAGCAGGCGCTTCGGAACAGACGGCGACCAATGTCCAGACCGTCGCATCCGCCGCCGAAGAACTCTCAAGCTCGATCTCGGAGATCGGCCGCCAGATCGAGCGCGCGACGATGACCGTGCAAAGCGCGGGGGAAACGACGTCGCGCTCGGAAACAGAGATTGAAGGCCTCGCCGATGCCGCGCAGCGCATTGGCTCGGTGGTCGATCTGATCCAGGCCATCGCCGCGCAGACCAATCTTCTGGCGCTCAATGCGACCATCGAAGCTGCCCGCGCCGGCGAGGCGGGACGCGGCTTTGCCGTGGTGGCCGCAGAGGTGAAATCACTGGCAAGCCAGACCGCAAAGGCAACTGGCGACATCGCCCAGCAGGTCTCCGGCATCCAGGCGACGACAGCGAATGCCGTGGCGTCGGTGAAGGAGATCGCACATGCGATGCGCGAGATCGACGAAGTCACCACCGCGATCGCCAGCGCCATGGAAGAACAGGGCGCCGCAACGCGCGAAATCTCGCAAAACGTCCAGATGGCGGCATCCGGCACGCAGCTGCTGGCATCGAACATCTCGGCCGTGAACAGAGCCATCGGCGAGACCAATCGCTCGGCCGACGACGTCTCCGGCGCCTCCGGCAATGTCTCATCCGCTGCCGGTGACCTCGCCGCTCAGGTCAAACTGTTCTTTGCAACGCTGCGTCAGGAGCCCGTCGGGCATGCCAAGGCGGCGTGACCGCGATCTCGCTCAGACGGCGCCGGATGATACATCCGTCGCCGTCACCGTCCCGGATCAATGCGACGGTCAACATCAGTAAAAAGGATGGAAATGATGCACCGGGCCGTGCCCATGCCCGACCGTGAACTTGTCTGCGGCGGCGATGGCTGCGGTGACATAGGCCTTGCCGGACCGCACAGCGGCTTCCATGTCCTCACCTTTGGCAAGGCCCGCAGCGATCGCTGACGAGAGCGTGCAACCGGTGCCATGCGTATTCTTCGTCACCACACGAGAGGCCGGCAGCGCGACCGCTCCCGTCTCGGTGACGAAGTAATCGGTGCTCTCCGGTCCATCGCCATGACCGCCTTTGATCAGCACGGCGCGGCAGCCGAGCCCTAGCAACCGCTTGCCCTGCGCCTCGATCTCGGCCTCCCCCCTCGCCATGGGCTCGTCCAGCAGCGCCGCCGCTTCGGGCAGATTTGGCGTGATGATGTCAGCGCACGGGATCAGCACCTTGCGCAGCGCGTCGATCGCGTCGGGCACCAGCAGGCGGTCGCCCGACGTCGCCACCATCACCGGATCGAGCACCACGTGTTTCGGCTTCCATTTGGCGAGGCTGGCGGCGATGACTTCAATGACGTCGCGCTGCGCCACCATGCCGATCTTCACGGCACCGACGGCAAGATCGAGAAACACCGCATCGATCTGATCGCTGACAAATGCAGCAGGCACCTGATGGATGCCGGTGACGCCACGGGTATTCTGCGATGTCAGCGCCGAGATGGCCGAGGCGCCATAGACGCCGAGCGCAGCGAAGGTCTTGAGGTCCGCCTGGATCCCCGCTCCGCCCGAGGAATCGGAGCCGGCAATGGTCAGGGCAACGGGCGTTGGCATCGAAAAACTCACGTCAAATCAAGCGGGAAGCAGGTTTACAGTGGTACTCCACCGCCGCCGGACCGGCAACCGGCCGGCCTCAACCAGTTCGCGCCCCCTACGAATTGCTCAATGCGCCAAACTGTCCCGTGCTCCTGCATGGCGAAGCTGCGTGCAATGCGATACCGTCGCCAAAAATCAGGAGGAGACAAAATGACCAATCATTTCAACCGCCGCCATTTCCTGGCCGCCGGCTCAGCTGCCGTTGCGCTGCCATTTCTGGCGCGAAACGCCTCCGCCCAGGCCGTCTGGCCGTCGAAGCAGATTCGGATGGTCTGCAGCTATCCGGCGGGCGGACAGACCGACCTGCTGGCGCGCTCGTTCGGCGAATTTATCGGCAAGCAGATCGGCCAGACCGTCGTGGTCGAGAACAAGGCCGGTGCCTCCGGCGCCATCGGCACCGCGGAAGTCGCCCGCGCCGAGCCAGATGGCCACACCATCCTGTGCTCGATCTCCACGACCTATGTGATGAACCGGGTGATGCTGAAAACCCCCGGTTACGACATGGACAAGGACCTGACGCTGGTCAGCGTCGTTCCCGGCGCCGGGCTTCTTCTGGTCGCGAATCCCTCATCGGGCGTGAAGTCGCTGGAGGATTTCGTCGCCTTCGCGAAGAAGAAGGACAAGGTCAATTTCGGCACCTACAGCGTGGGCTCGGCGCCACATTTCACGGTCAATGAGCTCAACAAGCAATACGGCCTCAAGATCGAGCCGATCCATTATCGCGGCGAGGCGCCGATGTGGACCGGTCTTGCGGACGGCTCGCTGGATTTCGCCATGGGAAGCTACACCGCCGCGCAATCGGTGCTGCAGAGCAATCGCGGCGTGGTGTTCGCCGTGCATTCGAAGAAGGTCGATGCAATCCCCGAGGTGAAGACACTGCCCGAGCAGGGCGCGACCTCGAAATTCTTCACCGTGAGCGGCTTCTCGGGCTGGGCCGTGCCCAAGGCGACTCCGCAGCCGATCGTCGACAAGCTCGCGGCTCTGTTCGTGCAGGCCAACAACGATCCAAAGATCAAGGAGGTTCTCAAGACCGTGGCATTGGAGCCGGCGCTTGGCTTCAAGGAGACCAATGCGCTTTATCAGAAGGAACTGCCTGTCTGGCTCGAGGCCGCGCAGGCGCTGGGGCTGCAACCGGCCTGACGAGATGCCTAACGTGGCGGCCGGCGGTTCCCGCCGGTCTTGCCACGCTGGCGGTTTTGGGCTTGATGATCTCCAAACGCCTGTGTTCGGAGAATCCCGATGATCCCCTTCTTTGTCCAGATCAAGTGCAAGCTTGGCCAGTCCTACATCGTGGCCAATGCCCTGGCAGAGGCCGAGATCGCCTCGGAAATCTATTCCACCGCCGGCCACTACGATCTGCTTGTGAAGTTCTATGTCGACAAGGAAACCGACATCGGCCACTTCGTGAACGAAAAGGTTCAGGTGCTGCCGGGCATCCAGGACACCCATACGATCATCACGTTCAAGGCGTTTTAAACGCGTATCCGTAGGATGGGTGGAGCGCAGGCGCGACGCGCCGGAGCGATACTCATCACGGCTAGGCGCTCAAGGTGATGGGTATCGCTCCGCTCAACCCATCCTACGAATTGGACTACACCGCCATCTTCCGGTGCCGCACGGGCGACGCCGGACTCAGGCTCTCCGCCGCATCGATGATCGAATTCGCATCGATGCCGTGATGGCGATAGAGATCGCCGATTGTCCCAGTCTGGCCGAAATGCTCGACACCGAGCGCCTCCAGCCGATGACCATGCACCGCCCCGATCCAGCCGAGCGTTGCTGGATGGCCGTCGAGCACCGTGACGATGCCGCAGTCGCGCGGCAGCGGAGCAAGCAGCTTTTCGACATGGCTTTGCTGTGGCACACGCTGCTCGCGGCGGATACGGCGCGCTGCCGTCCAGCCCGCATGCAGCCGATCGGCTGACGTAATCGCCAGCAGACCGATATCACGATGGCTTTCGCCGAGCAGCCCCGTCGCCTCGATCGCCTCCGGAGCAAGCGCGCCGGTATAGGCAATCACCAGATCGCAATTGTCACCGGGGGTGCGCAGCCAATAGGCGCCGTCCGCGATATGCTGCTTCAGCTCCGGCGTCATGATGCGCTTTGGTTGCTCGATGGTCCGCGTCGAGAGCCGCAGATAGCATGAGCCGCCCTCGCCCGCCTCGCGCTGCATATGCGCGAAACCCCAGCGCATGATCACCGCGAGCTCATCGACAAAGGCGGGTTCGAACGAGGCGAGCCCGTCCTGCGCCATGCCGATCAGCGGCGTTGCGATCGACTGATGCGCACCGCCTTCCGGCGCCAGCGTAATGCCCGACGGTGTCGCGGCCACCATGAAACGCGCATCCTGATAACAAGCGTAGTTCAGCGCATCGAGACCGCGCTCGATGAACGGATCGTACAGTGTCGCAATCGGCAGCAGCCGTGTGCCGTTGATGGAATGCGACAGGCCGAGTGCCGACATCATGATGAAGAGGTTCATCTCGGCGATGCCCAACTCCATATGCTGGCCCTTCGGCGAGTAGTCCCAAGCAAAGGTCGACGGGATCTTCTCTTGCCTGAACAGATCGGCATTCTCCGCCTTGGCGAACAGACCCCGTCGATTGACCCAGGCGCCGAGATTGGTCGAGACGGTAACGTCCGGTGAAGCTGTGACGATGCGTGACGCCAGCTCGGTCTCGCTGCGCGCAAGCTCGTTGAGAATCAGGCCGAAGCCCTGCTGCGTGGACATTTCCGCGGCGGGTTTGAACTGCAACGCATCAGGCACGTCGATCGCCGGCGCGTCGAGCCGTCGGCGACCCTGCTGCACGAACGGCACCTGCTTCAGGAACGCTTCCAGCGTGGCGGCATCCTGTGTCAGGCCCTCGAACTTGTCCCACTCACGTCCCGGCCGGATGTTCTGGCTCGCGCGCCATTTCTCCATTTGCGCCGGCGTCATCAGCCCGGCATGATTATCCTTGTGGCCCTGGAACGGCAGGCCGACGCCCTTGATCGTATAGGCGATGAAGCAGACCGGGCGATCGTGATCGATGGCCTCGAACGCCGCGAGCATGCTGCCCATGTCATGGCCACCGAGATTGGACATCAGCGCCAGCAACTCATCGTCGCTCCGTCTGTCGATCAGCGCCGAGACATCGCCCTGATCGCCGATCTCGTCATGGAGCCGCTTGCGGAACGCCGCGCCGCCTTGGAAGCACAGCGCCGCATATCGCTGGTTCGGACAGTTGTCGATCCACTGCTTCAGCGCCTGTCCGCCGGGTTCGGCAAAAGCCGCATCCATCAGGCGGCCATACTTCACGATGACCACGTCCCAACCGAAATTGCGGAACATGGCTTCGAACTTTTCCCACAGCCCTTCGCGCACCACGGCATCGAGACTCTGGCGGTTGTAGTCGATGATCCACCAGCAATTGCGCAGTCCGTGCTTCCAGCCTTCGACCAGCGCCTCGAAGATATTGCCCTCGTCCATCTCGGCATCGCCGACCAGCGCGATCATGCGGCCCTCGCGGCGATCCTTCATCAGGCCGTGGGCGGAGACATAGTCCTGCACCAGCGACGAGAACAGCGTCTGCGCGACGCCGAGACCGACCGAGCCGGTGGAGAAATCGACGTCATCGACATCCTTGGTGCGTGAGGGATAGCTCTGTGCGCCCTTGAAGCCACGAAAGTTCTCCAGCTTCTCGCGCGTCTGATTGCCGAACAGATACTGGATGGCATGGAAGATCGGCGACGCATGCGGCTTCACCGCAACGCGGTCTTCCGGCTTCAGCACCGAGAAATACAGCGCCGACATGATGGTCGCGAGCGACGCGCTCGATGCCTGATGGCCGCCGACCTTGAGGCCGTCCGTGTTAGGTCGAATGTGATTGGCGTTGTGGATGGTCCAGGACGAGAGCCAGAGCGCCTTCTTGGCCAGCGCCGTGAGCATCTGCAGGCGGCTGTCATCGATCGGCATGGTGGGCTCCCGTATCTGCCGGCTAAATCCGGTCGTGAATTGGGCACCATTCTAGCAGTGGCGTTTTTTGGATTTTCTCAATTTATAGCGACAAGAGGATCGATATTGGGATAAACGTATCGCCCGAACATCAATTTCGCAGAAATTTTTCAATGCAGGAACTGGACGCAATCGATCGAAAAATACTCGCTGCATTGCAGGCGGACAGCCGCAGCACCATGCAGGAGCTGGCAGAGAAGGTCGGGCTCTCGATCTCGCCGTGCCACCGCCGGGTCAAGCTGCTCGAGCAGCGCGGGGTGATCTCGGGCTATATGGCGCTGGTGGACCAGAAGGCAGTCGGCCTGCCGGTCAGCGTGTTCATCTCGATCAAGCTGGTCAGGCAGAAGGAAGAGGATCTCAACCGCTTCGCCAAAGCGATCGCAAAATGGGACGAGGTGCTGGAATGCTATCTGATGACCGGCAACCGCGACTACCTGCTCCGCGTGGTCGCCGCCGATCTCGCCTCCTATGAAGCATTCCTGAAGAACAAGCTGACACGGCTTGACGGCATCGCATCGATCGAGTCGAGCTTCGCGCTCAGCCAGGTGAAATATTCGATCGCGCTGCCGGTGTGACGACGGCGCTCAACTCGCCCGTTTCACTTCAATCGCGCCAGCTTTTCCCGTCGCGACGACCTTGCGATAGTGATCGATGGGATGTGGCCGGCCAATCAGGTAGCCTTGGATCTCTGCACACCCCTCCGCCACAAGGAATGCCTGCTGCGCCGGCGTCTCGACGCCCTCGGCAATGACCGGCAGTTTCAGCGAACGCCCGAGGCCGATGATCGCATGCACGATCGCAGCCGATTGCGGATGGGTCTCCAGCTTCATCACGAAGGTCTGGTCGATCTTGATCTTGTCGAACGGGAAGGCCTGCAGATAGCTGAGGCTCGAATAACCCGTGCCGAAATCGTCCATGGCGACGCGGACGCCGAGCGCCTTGATGTCCCGCAGGATCGCGATCGCGCCGGCAAAATCGTCGATCAGCACGCCCTCGGTGATCTCGATTTCGACGCGCTCGGGCGCAAGTCCGGTCTCCTTCAGGACTGAAGCGAGCATGGCCGGCACATCGCTGGTGCGGAAATCCACCGGCGACAGATTGATGGCGATGGACAGCGGATTATGCCAGGTCGCGGCCTCGCGGCACGCTTGGCGCAGCACCCATGCATCGATGGCGCCGATCAGACCGGTCTCTTCGGCCAGCGGAATGAAGACCGCAGGCGAGACGATGCCGCGCTCCGGATGTCGCCAGCGCAACAACACCTCGAAGGCGACGATGGTGCCGTCGGCAGAGGCCTGCGGCTGAAAATAGAGCTCGAACTGTTCGTTCTCGATAGCTACGACAAGGTCACGCTGCAGCAGACGCTTCTCGCGGATCTGCTGGTCCATTTCCGCCTCGAAGAAACGGATGGAGCCGCGCTCTTCCGCCTTGGCACGGTCGAGCGCGAGATCGGCATGGGCGATCAGGCTTTCGGTATCCCTGCCATCCTGCGGATAGACGGAAATGCCGATGCTACAGCGGACGCGAATCGTCTGCCGGTCGATTGTCAGCATGTTGTCGAGCACCGCCGACAATCGCGCAGAGAGATCGTCCACAGTCTGCGGCTCGGCACCAAGATGGGTGACGATGGAAAAGATATCACCGCTTGGCCGCGCCAGGAACGCGCCATTGCTTGCCGCGGTCAGGCGCTTGGCGACTTCGGCCAGTACAGCGTCGCCCATCGCCTGGCCGAACACTTCGTTGATCTCACGAAAGCGATCGATGTCGATGCGGACCACGGCGAAAGAGCCATGTCCTGCCGAGGCCTCGCAGAACACCCGTTCGAGATATTCATTGAAGGCGACGCGGTTCGGCAGATCCGTGATCGGATCGTGGCGCGCCAGATGCACGATACGCGCTTCGCTCAGCTTGCGGTCGGTGATATCGGCATGGATCACCACCCAGCCGCCGCTGTCCATCGGACGATAGCGCACCTGGATGGAACGCCCGTCGGGCAATTCGGCGGTCTGGCTCGCCGGCTTGCGCTCGGCGATGGCTGCTTCGAGCTGCGCATCGTAGCGTTCCTGATCGGTGAACAACATACCGACCTCGCCGCGCAGCGCCACGACCTGTGCCATGGTGGCCCCGAGCGTCATCTTCTCCGGCGGAATGTGATACATGCGGATATAGCTCTCGTTCCACAGCTCAAGCCCGCCCTGCGCGTCATACATGCAGAGGCCCTGCCCCATATTGTTGAGCGCGGCGTCGAGCTGCATGTTGCGCTGGCGCATGCTGCGACGGCTGCGCTGGTCGGATACGGCAACAACGAGGCCGGCGATGACCACGGTGACCGTGAAGGCAGCGATCGCCAGCGACAATTCGATGGGCGACAACAGGCTCTCATTGCCGTCGACACCGGCCTTGTATGTGAGATTGATCGCGCCCATGGCAACGAAGTGATGCACGCAGATCGCCAGCGTCAGCAGCAATGCAGCACCAAGTAGCTTGGCCGATCTGTCAGCCTCCTGTGCCACGAGCATCGCAAGAGCACCGAGTACCATGCCGCCGACGATAGAGGCAGCGACGAGATCGGGCATCCATTCGATGATGGCGGGAATGCGCAGTGACGCCATGCCCATGTAATGCATGCAGGCGATGCCGAGCCCGATCACCGCGCCGCCCATCAATGCATTTTGCCTGTTGCGGTGGAACAGCGCGATAGCGAATCCTGCCGTCGTCATCACAGCAGCAGCAACCAGCGAACAAGCCGTGATGACGGGATCGTAGTGAAGTTCGAAGCCGGGTGTATAAGCGAGCATCGCGATGAAATGCGTCGCCCAGGTGCCGAATCCCGTAACGACGCCAGCCGTGATCAGCCATGCGAGCCGCGTGTCCGGTGACGCCGTGCGTGCGCGCGTGAACAGATTGACTGCGGCGAGGCTGGTGAGAAAGCACACCGCCGCCGCCAGCAAAATCTGCCGCCAGTCATGCTGCGTCTCGATGCAATTCCAAACTCTCAGCATAACGCTACCAACGATTTTGAAGGCTATTTGATCATAGCTCCTTTCACGTTCGTATTGCTTAAAACACGCGGAAAACGTGCGTGGAACAAGCTTTATTCTTAAGCTGCAGTGAAACTGATTGAATCTGAGTATCATGCTCCGCGCGGTGCGGACCATGATGCCTCAAGGCAGGACGTGACTACCATTCACACGTCGCCACACGATTTATGAAGCCATCACGAAGTCGGATATGGGTCCGCAGGCACCGCAATTTTCGCGCGCCGCACATGTTCGCGATGCGCCGTGTAAACGCCGGAGGCGATGATGATCGCCGCCCCTGCAAAGGTCCACGCATCGGGAATTTCGCCGAACACGAAGAAGCCAAGCAGCGTCACCCACATCAATTGAATGTAGGAGAATGGCGCCAGGACCGAGGCATCCGCATAGCGGAAGGCCAGCACGACAATCCAGTGCCCCACCGTGGATGATATGCCAATCGCGACACCAAGCCCGAGTTGGGTCCATGTCGGTTGCGACCAGTAGAACGGCGCGAACACGCTGAGCACGAGGAAGCCGACGATAGCGGAATAGGCCATGGTGGTGATCGGATGATCGGCACCGCTCATCTTTCGCGTGAGCACGAGCGCGCTGGCCCAGCCCAATGCGGAGATGATGGGAAACAGCGCAGCCGGATGAAAGGCCGAGGTGCCGGGCCGCACGATGATGAGCACACCGATCAAACCGACGATGGTCGCCGTCCAGCGGCGCAAACCCACCTTTTCACCGAGAAAGATGATCGAGAGGGCGGTGACGAACAAAGGCGAAATGAAACCTGTCGCGGTCGCTTCTGCGATCGGCAGGAAGCTGAGGCCGACGATGAAGAAGATCGACGAACACAGCAGTCCGAGTCCGCGGAACACCTGCAGCAGCGGCCGGCTGGACCGCAGCATCCGCCCGCCGGTCGGGATCATCACGATGGGCAACATGATCAACAGGAAAACCGAGAAGCGGATCCAGGCGATCTCTACCGGCGCCATGCCGCCGCGGGCGAGATACTTGGCCATCGCATCCGACGATCCCAGAAAACCCGTCGAGCATATCACCAGCAGGATGCCGAGAAACGGCTTATCGAGATGACGCGATGCCTGCAGACGTGCAGATGACTGCACGGGTGTGCGGACCTTCGGCGGCGGAACATGAGTAGTCACGGATGGGAACCGGCTGGCTGGGCCCGGCAAAATCTGCGGGCCGAATCTCATCTTGTACCAAACGCCGTTCCCGTCCCGGGGACAACCTCCGATAACAGGACCGCGATATGCAACAGACGCCGCTGCGCAATCAGCCCCGCGTAATCATGCACTGCAGCATACGATAGCGTGACGCGCCGTCACAGCATCGGCAGGCTGGACGGCTCACGCCCGCGCGGAAACGCCCTGTCGAGCGCTGCGATCTCCATCTCGCTCAGGATGAGATCGCCCGCGGCCGCATTGTCGGCAGCATGGACGGCGGATGATGCTTTCGGAATCGCGAATACCGCAGACTGCCGGGTCAGGAACCCGAGCGCGACTTGGCGCGGGCTCGCACCGCGGGCGCCAGCGATCTGCTCCAGCAGCTGGCCACCCGGCGAGCGCGGGGACGGAAAGTCATTGTGCCCGAATGGCGAATAGGCAACCACCGCGACGCCATGTCGCTCGCACCACGGGATGACGCGATGCTCGATGGCGCGCTCCTGCAGATGATAGAGCACCTGATTGCAGGCGATGGCGCCCTTTCCGGCCACGCGCAACAATTCGCCCAGATCGTCGGCGTCGAAATTGCTGACGCCCCAGGAGGCAATCTTGCCTGCGGATTTCAATTCCTCGAAGGCTGCGACCGTCTCGGCCAGCGGAACGTGGCCGCGCCAATGCAGCAGATAGCAATCGAGCCGATCCGTATTCAGCCGCTTTAGCGAACGCTCGCAGGCGCTGATGGTACCTTTGCGGGAAGCGTTGCTGGGTAGAACCTTGGAAACGAGAAAAACCTCGTCGCGACGCCCGGCAATGGCTTCAGCGACCACCGGCTCGGCATCGCCATACATTTCGGCGGTGTCGATATGGCTCATGCCGGCATCGAGCCCGGCCCGCAGCGCCTTGATGGCCGCAGCGCGATCGCCATGGTCGATATACCAAGTGCCCTGCCCGATCACGGGCACGTCGTGCCCGGCGGCCCCGAACTGATTGCGTCGCATCACCACGCCTCCGCCTGCCCCGCGAGATGCGAGGGAGTGGACGATAGCGCATCACGGCAACAGTGTCAGTGGCTGATCATCCATGGCCGCGCGGTAGGGAAACTCTTGGCGCCGGTCGCGGTCTTCTTCATCAGCCGCGCAGGCTTATCGCCGGAACAGCAACCACAGCCGGCCCGGTGTTTGGCCTTCTCTCGCCCGGCCTTGTATTGCGCCATCGTCTTCGGCGCGTTGCGGCTCTCCTCATTGACTGCGTGCGCCTTGCGCTTGTCCGAGGGCATGCAGAAAAACGCCGGAGCCGTCAGCATCACACGCGGTGCCGATGTCGCACAATGCGGACAATCCTGCGGATCGTCGCATTCGGCCATCGGCCGCATATCGGTGAAGGGCCCGCAATCGTCGCAGAGATATTCGTAGACCGGCATGGCCGTCCTCGTCGCAAGAGAGAAAAGGCGGCCGCCGCGCCCGGGGGCCGGGCGCCCGCGGCCCGTG
>JAEXHR010000362.1 GCA_023449855.1 Pseudomonadota bacterium
ATGTGGAGCGCCGCGACAGCGGCGCGTGGCAGCTTCGCGTACACGATCTAAAGGATCTCTGGCCGGTGTCGCGTGCAGGGCGTGCTGAATTGCGCGCGCGCCTGGGCATTTGATGCACAGCGATTGACGCTCCAATCTGTCTCCAATTGTTAGTTAAAAAACCATTACTATCATTCAGTTGCGGCGAATTTCATGCGCGAGGTGTTGTTGCGATTCAACACGCGCGAATCGCGCGTGGCATTCGTCGAACCTGCGCGTCGTTTCGTCGATTCATCGTTGCAACGTGCGATGTGATCGCATGCTTGATGGAAACCGGTGCGAATCTGTTCGCACACCGGAGTCCGGTGATGAAGACGTTCGAATCACTTGCCGCTTGCATCGCGGCTGACAAAGCCATGATCGGGATTTCGCGGTCATGACGCGCTGGCACACGCTGATGCGACGGTTGCGAACATCGGCATCGGATATTGCGATGCGACGCATGCTTGCGGGGTCGGCATTCATGCTGGTGCCGCTTCTGGCGCCTCATGCGCTCCATGCGCAGCAGCAATTGTCAGGCCAGGGCGGCGATGGTGGCGCCCACGGAATCAGCAAGCCCACCGCCGGTGGCGCGGCGGCCTATGCCACGCTGTCGAATGGCGGCGGTGGAGGCGGCGGCGGCGGTGCGGAGGCTGGCGGCAATCACGCATATGCCGTTGGCAGCACGGGCGGCAAAGGCGGCAGCGGCGCCCACAAGAAGGGGGGCGGCGACGGCGGCACCAGCGATGCGCCGCTCGCGACGCATCAATGCGGCTCAGCCAAGAAGCACGCTGCCGCCCATCGGGACGGCAACGATGGTTGCAACGGGCAGCATGGTTGGATGGAGGTGGATCCTCCCGGGCACGACGGCGGCAGTGGCGGC
Organism: Pseudomonadota bacterium; assembly: GCA_023449855.1. Taxonomy (GTDB): domain Bacteria; phylum Pseudomonadota; class Alphaproteobacteria; order Rhizobiales; family Xanthobacteraceae; genus Tardiphaga. The sequence goes on from JAEXHR010000362.1 coordinate 902, forward strand.
GGTGGCGGCGGCGGCGCAACCGGTCGGATCATCACCGCGCCGGGAACATTGAACAGCCTGATCGTGTCCGGTGCGGATGGCGGTAAGGGTGGCAATGGCGGCACGGGCGGCTGGAGTGCATTGTCGCCGATCGTCCCGCCCATCGCCTTCCCGTCGAACGGCGCTGCAGGTGGCGGCGGTGGCGGCGGCGGAGGCGGCGGTTACGGCATCACCACGAATGCGTCGGGCGTCCATGTCTGGAGCCAGGGAACCGTGACCGGCGGCCGAGGCGGCGATGGCGGCTCCGGTGGTGATGGCGGTCAGGGTTCGCCAGCCTACTCGACACAGAACTGCGATGATGATGGCTCCTGCACCAGCATCAACTATTATCCCGGCGATGGCGGTAATGGCGGCGGAGGCGGACACGGCGGCGCCGGCGGCGCCGGCGCATGGCTTGGTCCCAATGTGTCGGTCGATATCGGCCGGACGATGCGCATCACCGGTGGCAATGGTGGCAACGGCGGCAGCGGCGGCGCGGGTGGCCAACCCGGCGACGATTCCACATATGGACTGCCGGCCGCAAATCCGGGACTCTCCGGCGCGGATGGGCGGGGCGGCGCCGGTGGTGATGGCCTGCAACTCGGTGGATCGCAAAGGATCACCATCGAAAACGGAGCCGTCGTCCAGGGAGGCAATGGCGGTGCGGGCGCGAATGGTGCGGCTGCAGGTGCCGGTGGCACCGGCATCAATGCCGCGACGCTCTCCGGTGGCGTCACCATCGTCAATGCGGGCGTGATCGCAGGTGGCCGCAGCGGCGACGGGGCGGTGGCTGCGGCGGCGATCCGTTTCACCACCGGAGGCAACCGGCTCGAATTGCGCGCGGGATCGCAGATCGACGGCGATGTGATTGCCCTCGCCAATACGGGGCGACCGGATACGCTCGCTCTCGGCGGCTCGGACGGCGGGACATTCGATTTGTCCACGCTGGGCGCGCAATATCGTGGCTTCGGCATTTTCGAGAAGACCGGACAGGGCGACTGGATGGTGTCCGGCACGCCGATTGCCTTCACCGGCGACCTGCAGGCCAATGCCGGCAGCCTGATTTTTCATGGCGCAACGACATTCAACACGGCCAATGGTTATGTCGGATACAGCGACGGCAGCAATGCCTATGTGACCGTCATGGGCGCCGGAGCCTCGTGGCTCAATCAGAATCTGTTCATCGGCTATCGCGGCAATGGCACGCTGCTGGTCGCCGGCAGCCGCGTGACAGCAGCGACAGCCACGATCGGTGCTGATTCATCACGCATCGCAACCGGTCGCGTGGAGGTCGACGGCGCAGGTGCGGTGTTCGATGCAAGGACACTGAAAATCGGTGCGCAGTCTTTCGGCTCGCTCTCGGTAAGTAATGGCGGCCTCGCCAAGGCGGGCACGATCTATGTCGGGGATCTCGGCATCGGCGGCGCGCTGACCATCGGCGCGGATGCTGGCACGACAGCACGGCCTGCCGGCAGCGTCACAGGTACGATCGTGCTTGCCCATCAAGGGACGCTCAACTTTAACCACACCAGCAGCGATTATCTCTTCGACAATCTGATCAGCGGCAATGGCACGATCAATGTGCTCGCTGGCACCACCGTTCTGTCCGGCCGCAGCGCCGGGTTCTCCGGTGACACGGTCATCCGGGATGCGACATTGCGGGTCACGGGACAGATCGGTGGAACGACCACGGTCGACGACAACGGCAAGCTGAGCGGAAACGGCTCGGTCGGCAGCACGACCGTCCTGAATAGTGGCACGCTGGCGCCGGACGGTACCGGCCATCTGAGGATGAATGGCAATCTGTCGATGGTGGCCGGCAGCAACTTCGATTTCAACCTCGGCCATTTTTCCAGCGCAGCGTCCGCCACCTCGACGTCGGTCTGGGTCAATGGCGATGTCGCGCTCCACAACGTCGCATTCAACATCAGCGCCACCGGCGAGCCGCCGGTCGGCTACTACCGGATGATCAACTATTCCGGAAACGGATCGATCTCCGGGCTCTCCATCGGCCAGCAGCCACCGATCTCCGGACTGTTTCCCGTCACCTACCAGATCGACAGTTCACGCGCGCATGTCATCGATCTCGTGGCCTTGCCGAACGGGACGGACATTCTGCAGCGCTGGGATGACGCGTCGAGCGGCACGGCCGGCGGCAGCGGAACATGGAATGCGACCAACAACAACTGGTTCGATCTCGGCGGCATCGCCAATACGCAATGGGGATCGATCTACGGCGTGTTCAGTGGGCCGGGCGGCACGGTCATGGTGGACGGAACGCAGAAGTTTTATGGTCTGCAATTCGTCAACGGTGTCTACGACATCGCGCAAGGAACCGGTGACCTGCGTCCGACGTCGCTCGCGGGCACCGACGGCATTGGCGAAGTGCGCGTTCTTTCGGGTGAGAGCGCGACGATCTCGGCAGTGATCGTCGGCGCCGGCGGGATCAACAAGAGCGGCGGCGGCACGCTCGTGCTCTCCGGGACGAACACCTATACCGGCGGCACCACGATCAGTGGCGGCACACTGCAGATCGCTCAGGACAACAATCTGGGCGGCGCGGCGGGTGGCCTGAGTTTCGACAACGGCGTTCTGCACACGACCAGCAGCTTCACGTCGGGGCGCAACGTGTCGCTGCTCGGGACCGGCGAATTCAACACCGATGCGGCGACATCGCTCCTGCTGATGGGAACGGTGTCCGGCGCAGGCAGCCTGATCAAGAGCGGGGCCGGCGAGCTCGTTCTGACCAGCGTGAACAGCTGGACCGGCGGCCTGATGCTTGAGGCGGGCACGCTGAAGCTCGGCAATTTCGGCGCGCTGCCCAATGGCAGCGATGTCATCGTCTATGGCGGCAAGCTCGATCTCAACGGCTACGACAGCACGACGAATTCACTGATCGGCCTGGGCGGCGAGATCGCGCTTTCCAGTGCGCAACTGACGCTCGACCAGTCCGCCGACACAGTGATCGCCAGCACGATCACGGGCATCGGCGGCAGTCTGGTGAAGACCGGTGGCGGCACGTTGCTGCTATCCGGCACCAATACCTATACCGGAGGCACGACTGTCTCGGGCGGCACTGTCGCAATATCGGCTGATGCAAATCTCGGCACCGGGGCGCTGGGCCTGTCTGACGGCAGGCTGCTGACGCTGGGCGACATTGCGTCGACTCGCAACATCGCGCTGACCGGCAATGCGACGATCGAGACCTTGTTCGGAACGACCTACACCACGACGGGCGCGGTGTCGGGCACTGGCTCGCTCACCAAGGATGGCTGGGGCACGCTCGTGCTCGCCGGCAACAACAGCTATGGCGGCGGCACGACGATTGCGGCGGGCACGCTGCAGATCGGCAATGGCGGCACGACGGGCACTTTGACCGGCAATGTCATCAACAACGGTGTGCTCGCCGTCAATCGCTCCGACAATCTGTTTTACGGTGGTGTGATCTCCGGCAGCGGAGCGCTCGTGCAGAAGGGAGGCGGTCTGACCGCACTCTCCGGTGACAGCACGTTCAGTGGCGGCACGTTGATCTCCGGCGGCACGCTGCAACTCGGCACAGGGGGCACCGCGGGCTCCATCACCGGCGATGTCGTCAATAACGGCCGGTTCCAGATCTTCCGTTCCGACGTCTATACATTCGGCGGCACGATCTCCGGCACTGGCGCGTTCCGGCAGGTCGGCACTGGCACCGTGATCCTCACGGCCGACAACACCTATAGCGGTGGCACGACCATCACACAGGGCGTCCTGGAGATCGGCAATGGCGGCCTGACGGGCTCGATCGTCGGAGATGTCGTCAACAACGGCGCGCTGGTCGCGAAGCGCGACGGGCTGCTGACATTGGCAGGTGCCATTTCCGGCACGGGCTCGTTCATGCAAGGCGGGCCGGGCCTCACGCGGCTCGACGGCCTCAGCAGCTATACCGGCGCCACCGACGTCAAGGCCGGCACGCTCAGCGTCAATGGTTCGATCGCTTCGTCGTCGCTGGTCAGCGTCGAACGCGGCGCGACGCTTGGCGGTAATGGCACGGTCAGCACGACACGGATCGCCGACGGCGGCATGCTGTCGCCGGGCAATTCGGTCGGATTGCTCACGGTGCGAGGCAATCTCACTTTCGCATCGGCCGCGAGCTATATGGTCGAGGTCTCCGGCGCAACGGCGGATCGCACCAATGTCACGGGAACGGCGACGCCGGGCAATGCGACGGTGCGTGTCAGCTTCGATCCAGCCGCCTATGTGCGCGAGCGCTATACGATCCTGAATGCTGCCGGCGGTGTCGCCGGCACATTCCGCGGCGGCGTCTATAGCGACGAGCCTCCGTCATTCATCTCGACACTGAGCTACGATGCCAACAACGTCTATCTCAATGTCGATCTGAAGCTGACCGGCCTCAACATCAACCAGAACAATATCGCGAGTTCGCTGAACAGCTATTTCGGCGCTCATGGCGGCATTCCCTATGTGCTCGGCGCCATGGTGCCGGAGGACCTGACGCAGGCGTCCGGTGAACTCTCGACCAGCGTGCAGCAGACCACCGTGCAGGCGATGACGCAGTTCATGGGCGTGCTGACCGATCCCTTCGCGGCCAATCGCGGTCTGGCGACGCAGCAGATGCAGCCGGGCGCCTTCGCTGCCACGAACGCTTCGGCGTCATGGCGCGACGCTTACGGCGCGATCAACAAGGCCGTGCCCGCTGCTCCGAGCTTCGAGTCGCGCTGGAACGTCTGGGCTGCCGGCTTCGGTGGCGGGCAGACGACCGACGGCAATGCTGCGGTCGGCTCGCACAACAGCAGCAGCCGGATCGGCGGCGTCGCCGTCGGCGCCGACACCTGGCTGTCGCCGCAGACGCTGGCCGGCTTCGCCATGGCCGGCGGCGGTACCAGCTTCGGCCTCTCCGACAATCTCGGCGCCGGCCGTTCGGACCTGTTCCAGATCGGCGGCTTCATCCGCCATCACGAAGGCGCGGCCTATCTCATCGCCGCACTGGCCTATGGCTGGCAGAGCGTCACCACGGACCGGCTGGTGACTATCGTCGACGCCGACCGGCTGCGCGCGAATTTCACCGCGCATGCCTTCTCGGCGCGCGTCGAGGCGGGTCATCGCAGCGTCTTGTCCTGGCTCGGCGGCATCGGCATGACGCCCTATGCGGCCGGGCAGGTCATCAATATCGATCTGCCCGCTTATGCGGAAACACTCGTCTCCGGCGCCGACAATTTTGCGCTGAGCTACAGTGGGCGCAATGTCACGGCCACCCGGAGCGAACTCGGCCTGCGCGCCGACAGGTCGTTTGCGTTCGATCAGGCGCTGCTCACGCTCCGCGGCCGCGCCGCCTGGGCGCATGACTTCAACCGCGACCGCATCGCGCAGGCGTCGTTCCAGGCGTTGCCCGGGGCGAGCTTCGTCGTCAATGGCGCTGCGATGGCGCCGGATGCTGCGCTGACCAGTGCGAGCGCCGAGGTGTTGCTGGCGAGCGGCCTGTCATTCGCCGCGACATATGAGGGCGAGTTCTCCGACGTCACGCGCAGCCATGCGGGCAAAGGAGTCGTGCGCTTCACCTGGTAGCGCGCGTGCATCGCAGGCATGGGCGCAGGCCGCTTGACCCGGCGGCGCTCGGCGGTCAGGTTCCGCGCCGTTCCCGCGGATCTGTCCTGACTCATGTTCACCATCGCCTCGCTCTGGATTCCTTTCACCATCATTGCCTCGCTCGGGCAGGTGGCGCGCAATGCCATGCAGCGTTCGCTGACCGGGCCGCTCGGCACCTGGGGCGCGACCAATATCCGCTTCCTGTTCGGTTTTCCGTTCGCGCTGGTGTTCTTCGCCGTCGTCATCCTCGCGACCGGCGACCGGGTGTCGTGGCCGACCATGGAGTTCTGGCCGTGGCTGCTGCTCGGCGCGCTGAGCCAGATCTTCGCCACCGGGCTGATGCTGGCGGCGATGAACGAGCGATCCTTCGTGGTCACGACGGCCTATCTCAAGACCGAGGCGATCCAGACCGCGATCTTCGGCTTCGTGTTTCTCGGCGATCACCTGACGGTGTTGCGGGTAGTGGCGATCCTGATCGCGACTGTCGGCGTCGTCGTCACCGCGCTGCGGCCAGGCGCGGCGCGCGAGCTCGGCAGCATCAGGCCGACGGTTCTCGGCCTCGTCGCTGCCGCCGGTTTCGCGCTCTCCGCTGTTGGCTTCCGCGGCGCCATCATCGCGGTGCCGGATGTGAGCTTCGTCACCGCGGCCTCCTATGCGCTGGCCTGGTCGCTGTTCGTGCAGACGGCGATCCTCACCGTCTATCTGCTGCTGCGCGAACCACAAATTCTGCGCAACATTCTCGGCCTCTGGCGGCCGTCGATGCTGGCAGGCTTTGCCGGTGCTGCGGCCTCGCAGTTCTGGTTCCTGGCCTTTGCCCTCACGGCTGCCGCCAATGTGCGCACGCTGGCGCTAGTCGAGGTGCTGTTCGCGCAGGCCGTAGCCTATTACTCGTTCAAGCAGCCGCTCTCGGCGCGCGAAGTGTCGGGTGTGGTGCTGATCGTGGCCGGTGTGGCGCTGCTCGTCGCGGCATGAGCGCGCATCACGCCCTTTCGCGGGGCGTGGCGCTGCGATAGGAGTGGTCTCGTCCCTCCCGAGGCGAGATTCATGCGCATTCTGCCCCTGCTGCTGTTGTTGCTGACCAGTCCTGCTCTCGCCGTGGAGGCCATCGTCAAGGATGGCGACACCATCCAGATCGGCAACGTCGCCTATAAACTCGCTGGCGTCGATGCGCCGGAGATGGATCAGCCCTGTATCGATGAGCACGCCGATAACTGGGCCTGCGGCGCCGAGGCGCGGGACGGGCTCGCCAAACTGATCAACAAGCGCGAGGTTCGCTGCGAGGATCTTGGTGAGGACAAGATCTATCAGAACCGGCGAGCTGCCATCTGCACCGTCACGGGCGAAACGGTCAGCCTCAATCAGGCGGTGATCCAGTCGGGTTATGGCATCGGCATCGAAGCGCCGGCCAAGGCAGGCGCCAAAGCGAATTTCCAGGCGATCGAGACGGTCGCGCGCGACAAGCGGCAGGGGCTGTGGCGCGGCTGTTTCGTCATGCCGGCCGATTTCCGCGGTAAGGCCACGGATGCCAAACTGCAGGGCGCCTCCTGTCCGCCGGCCAACGAACAGGCGCTGCGCGCCGCGCTGTTCCCGGCAGATCTGCCGATGCCCTCCGGCTGCAATATCCGCGCGAAGCAGGTTCGCCGCGCCAAGCTCACCGGCAATATCGGCGTCTATCTGATCCCGCAATGCCAGAACTACGCCACCCAGCCGAAGCCGGACCGCTGGTTCTGCAGCGAGGACGACGCCCGCGCTGCCGGATACCGCAAGGCGCTCAATTGCCAGGCATCCAGCAGCCGCAAGTGAGCCATGCGTTAAGGCCGTAGGATGGGTTGAGCGCAGCGATACCCATCACTGCAAGCGCCCGGCTGTGATGGGTATCGCTGCGCTCAACCCATCCTACAAGGAAGCTGGACGTTAAGGGCTGAACGACGTAGCACAACGGAAGACTGGTTCAGCCGTCTGCGGCTTATTCCAGCATGCGAAATCCGGAGTGAAGCGCTTGGCCGAGACCACAAGTTCGTCCGCATCGATCGAAGCCGTTGAACGCGGGCTGGCCTCCGCCGGCTACATCGCCAGCCGGCAGATTTCCACCGCCGTCTATCTCGCCGAAAAGATCGAGAAGCCGATCCTGGTCGAAGGGCCCGCCGGCGTCGGCAAGACCGAACTCGCCAAGGCCATCGCCGCCTCGCGCGGTCTCGAGATGATCCGCATGCAGTGCTATGAGGGCCTCGACGAGGCCAAGGCGCTGTATGAGTGGAAATATGCCAAGCAGCTGCTCTACACGCAGATCCTGAAGGACAAGCTCGGCGAAGTGCTGGGCGGCGCCGATACGCTCGCCAAAGCGCTCGACCAGCTCCATACATTCGGCGACGTGTTCTTCTCCAAGGAATTCGTCGAGCCGCGGCCCTTGCTGCGTGCGCTCGAACAGCCCAGGGGCTGCGTGCTGCTGATCGACGAGATCGACAAGTCCGATGCCGAGTTCGAATCGCTGCTGCTGGAAATCCTGTCCGACTTTCAGGTCACGATTCCCGAACTTGGAACGATTGCGGCCATCGTGCCGCCGACGGTGATCCTCACCTCGAATGGCGAGCGCGATCTCGGCGACGCGCTGAAGCGCCGCTGTCTGCATCTGCATATCGGCTTCCCTGAGCCGAAGCTGGAAGAGCGCATCGTCGAGACCCGCGTGCCCGATGCGCCGGCGACGCTGCGCAAGCAGCTGGTGGGCTTCGTCAATCAGGTGCGCACGCTGGATCTCAAGAAGCTGCCATCGGTGAGCGAGACCATCGACTGGGCCAAGGTGCTGGTGCTGCTCGGCGCCGCCGAACTCGGTCATGAGATGGTCAAGGACACGCTCAATGTGCTGTTGAAATATGAGGGCGACATCGAAGCGGCGCTGCCGAATGTCTCGACCTTCATCGCAAAATCCGATCGGCAAGGCGTGTTCGGGTGAAGTCATGACACCATCTCCGTCATTGCGAGGAGCGCAGCGACGAAGCAATCCAGTCTTCGGCCAAGAACTGGATTGCTTCGCTGCGCTCGCAATGACGGCTGAGAGGATTGAGGTCTGATGCGCGAGGTGATGCATCGTTTCTTCCGGGCGGCGCGCGGCGCCGGGGTGAGAATCTCGCCCGCCGAAAGCATCGATGCCATGCGCGCCGCTGCTGAAGTCGGCCCCGGCGATCGCGCGATCCTGCGCGATGCGCTGTTGCTGACCATGGCGAAATCCGGCGAGGAGAAGGCCGCGCTCGCTGCCTGCTTCGATGCGTTCTTCACCTATCCCGATCTGGAGCAACCTCAGGCCGCGAATGACGACCGGGAGGATGCGGGCGACGAGGCAAACGAGGGCGGTTCCGACGCTGCGGAAGGAACTGCATCGGGACAGGCCTCGGCCGAACTCGGCGCCCTCGCGCAGATGTTGCTGGCGCAGGATCGCGCGGCCATTGCCGCGGCGCTGTCGAATGCGGCCAATGCCGCCGGCCTCACCGATATCCGCGTCTTCACCCAGCGCGGGCTGTTTGCCAGCCGTGTGCTCGAACAGCTCGGCATCGCGCAATTGCGCGACGATATCGACGCGCTCAATGCCAGCAATCCCGCCGATGCCGAACGCCTCACCGCCGGGCTCGGCAGCCTGCGCGAGACCGTCAGCGAGATGGTGTCACAGGCGCTGCTGCTGTACGGCCGCGAGGAGACCGAGGCGCTGCGCAACGAGATTCTGCGCAATGCGCCGATGGCGCGGCTGGAGCAGCGTCAGATCGCGCAGATGCGGCTGCTGATCCGTCAGATCGCGCGGCGTCTGCGCGAGCGCTTCAGCAAGCCGCGCAAGCGCCAGCGCCGCGGCCATCTCGATGTCCGCCGCACCATTCGCCGCAATGCCGCTTGGGGCGGCGTGCCATTCCTCACCGCCTGGAAGCGCCGTCATCGCGACAAGCCGAAGATCGTCGCCATCTGCGACGTTTCCGGTTCGGTGGCGCAGGTGTCGGATTTCTTCCTGCTGCTGATCCACAGCCTGCATGAGGTGGTATCGGACGTACGTTCCTTCGCATTCTCCGGCAACCTGATCGAGGTCAGCGCCATGCTGGAGAACAACAAGCCCGAAGAGGCGATGAAGCAGATCATGTCCGCGGTCGGATTCGGCTCGTCCGACTACGGTCGTTCCTTTGCCGATTTCGAAAAGGATTTCATGAGCGCGGTGACGCCGCAAACCACGGTGATCGTGCTCGGCGATGCCCGCAGCAACAATCTCGATCCGCGCGCCGACATCCTGAAGCGGATCGGCGAGCGGTCGAAGCGGCTGGTCTGGCTCAATCCCGAAGGCCGCGTGAGCTGGGGCTTCGGCGATTCCGAAATGCCGCGTTATGCGACGTTCTGCAACGTCGTTCGTCAATGCGCGACGGCGCAGCAACTCGAGCGCGCCGTCGCCGATATCGTGGCGACCTACCAATAGCGATCGCCGTCACCCGAAGGTGAAAGCGTAGGCCCGCACGCCCGGATCGAGAAATTCGATGGCGAATGTGCGGTCCGAAACACTGCCTGCCTGCCGCACCAGTTGATAGAGCTTGGCATCGGTCACGGTGCCGTATCCTTCTGCATCGGTGTCCGTGCCGTGGTCTGCGCCGGGAGCAGCACCGTCGATCGTGACGCGGAAGCGCACCGGCTTGCCGCTGGAAGACGGGCCAAGCACCAGATGCAGGTCGCGGGCGTGAAAGCGATACGTGACACTCCCCTTGGGATCGTCAAGCAGGGCGAATTCGCGGCCGATGGTCCATGTTCCACCCAGCGTCCATCGGTTCAGCGGCAGCATGTCGATGCCGCGATAGAGGCTCGGCACATCTTCGCGTGCACCGCCCGGAGACGTGAAGCCAGTGGCCTGGGCATAGCCGAGATAGGTCTCCGGAGATCGAAGGTCCTCCTCATCGGCGGCCACTTGCGTGCCATGGGCCTGGATACGCGCATCGTCGCCGGTCGGCTTGTGTCCGGCTTCCGCGAGCAATTGCCGGATGGCTTCTTCCGACGCGGCATAGTTGCCTTCGCCGATCGCGCTATGGCGAATACGGCCGTCTGCGCCGATGAAATAAAGGGCGGGCCAGGCATTGTTGTCGAATGCGCGCCAGATCCGGAAGTCATTGTCGATGGCGACGGGATAAGTCACGCCGAGCTTGCCGAGCGCGGTGCTGACATTGTCGATCTTCTTCTCGAAGGCGAATTCCGGCGTATGCACGCCGATCACGACGAGACCCTGATCGCGATATTTGTCGGCCCATGCGCGAACATGCGGGAGGACGCGGAGGCAGTTGATGCAGGAATAGGTCCAGAAATTGACCAGCACGACCTTGCCCTTCAGGTCTGCAGCCTGCAGCGGTGCGGTATTGAGCCATTGCTTGTCAGCCGCGATCGCCGCCAGCGGCTTCGACAACCCGCTCTCGGCAGGGGCATTGTTGGCCGGCGTTCCGGCCTGCGCGGACGATCCGCCGCGCAACGTCTCGATCAGCCTGCTTTCGAGCATGGTCGTGGATGGCAACGAGAGTTGCGTCAGGACGCGCGTATCGAGTCCTGCCCAGACAGCAATTGCGCCAAGCACGACGGCGGCACCCAGACCGCGGCGCAGGCCATCGCTCCATGGCATCAGGTCGCGAATCCCGTTGAGCGCCTGCCTGCCGAGCAGCATGCCGGCGGCGAGCGATGTCGCCGCGCCGAACCCGTAGGCGAACAGCAGGAATACGGTGTCGATGTTCGGGCCGTGCAAGGCCGCGCCGGTCAGGATCAGGCCCAATACCGGTCCGGCACAGGGCGCCCAGACAAGGCCGGTGGCGACGCCGAGCAGCAGCGAAGCGAACGGCGTGCGGTCCGCATCGGGCTTGTTCCGGCCGACCCAGCCCGACAGCTTCACGCCGAGCAGCACCAGCGGCGCCGTCAGGCGTGCCGAGAAGTGTGGAAACATCAGCGCAAGGCCGAACACCGTCATGACGACCAGGGCGATGATCCTGCCGTAGCGATTGGCCTCGACCGCCCAGTTGCCGGCGACCGAAGCAAGACTCGCGGCGACGGCGAATGTCAGTGTGAGACCGATGAGCAGGGGCAGCCCGCCACGGCGAAATGGCTGTTCGGCCCGGGCGAGAACGATCGGCAGGATCGGAAAGATGCAGGGCGATGCAATGGTCAGCAGGCCGGCCGCATAAGCGAGGATGAAGAGCGTCACGATGATCTCCGGTCAGCGCACCGTGGGACAATCGGGCGCGGCTATTGGCGAGACGATCCGCGGACCGTCACCGGTCCGCGGATGCGACGGGAATGGATCAGATGAGATTGATCGCGACGTGGATGTTGCCGCGCGTTGCCTTCGAGTAGGGGCAGATCTGGTGTGCGGCATCGACGACCTGGCGGGCGACGTCCGGCGCGAGACCGGGCAGGCTGACATTGAGGCGTGCCTGCAGGAAGAAGTCGCCGTCGGTGGTGCCGAGATCGACTTCGGCATCGACGGCGACGTCGGCCGGAAGCTTGACCTTCAGATTGCTGGCGGCGCGCCCCATGGCGCCGATGAAACAGGCGGACCAGCCGGCCGCGAACATCTGCTCGGGATTGGTGCCGTTCCCTGCGGAGCCGGGAGGCGACAGCTTGACGTCCAGCCGTCCGTCGGAGCTGCGCGAGGCGCCCTCACGTCCGCCGGTTGTGTGGGTCTGGGCAGTGTAAAGAACCTTGTCGATGGCAGGTGCTGAGCTCATGGTCATCTCTCCTTTTTGATCGTATCCGATCTAATCGAATGCGATACAAATAGCCGTTCGATATTGTCTGTCAACTCTTCCGATTTAATCGCATGCGATATATATTGGCCCTGCGGTCACGATCGCGTGTGCCGCCGGGAGCCCGAGCATGTCATCCAGCAAGTCGAAGCGCGTAGAACAAAGCTCCGCCCAAGATGGGCAGGAGGATCCAAAACTGTCGGATTTCCTGTGCTTCTCGATCTACTCGGCCAATCTGGCCTATGGCCGGGCGTATAAGCCGATCCTCGAAAAGCTCGGTCTCACCTACACCCAGTACATCGCCATCGTCGCGCTGTGGGAGCAGGACGAACAGACTGTGAGCGGGCTCGGTGACAAGCTGTTCCTGGAGTCGAACACGCTGACGCCGATCCTGAAGAAGCTGGAAGCCATGGGCTATCTCACCCGCAAGCGCGATCCCGGCGACGAGCGGCAAGTGGTGGTCAGCCTGACCCCGGAAGGTCGGCGACTGCGCGAAAAAGGGCTCAGCATGAATCTGGTGAAGGCATCCGGTCTCGCACCCGATGAGTTCAGGACAATGCAGCAGGGCGTCGCCAAGCTGCGGGACAATCTGATCAAGGCGGCGCGGGAAAGCTGATCTGCGGATCGCTATTTCGGCCCGCGGATGCAGTCGCTGCCGTGTTCCTGTAACTTCGCGGGCGCAGATCAGTCCGGGAGGTTGGCGTGAGCGATATCGACACGATTTTGACGCAGGCGAAATTCGCTGACGGCAGTTGCAATACGATTGCCGTGAGAGGCGGCCTGATTGCCTCGATCACTCCCGCAAGCGATCCCGCACCCGCAGCCGCCGAGACCGTCGATCTCGCCGGCACCCTTGTGATCCCGTCCTTTGTCGAAGGCCACGTTCATCTCGACACCAGCTTTTACGGCGATGTCTGGCGTCCGCATGTGCCCTATTCCAACGGCTTCAACGTGCAGGAGCGCGTGGCCATCCAGGCCGACAACATGGCGAAGGCCGCGCCGATGGCCGAGCGGGCGAAAAGCCAGCTCGAACTCTGCCTCGGCCACGGCAGCACGCGGATGCGCAGCCATGTGATGGTCGATGGCTCGGTGGGGCTAAAGTCGCTTGAGACGATCGCCGCCGTCCGCGAAGTGCATCGCGATATCATCGATATCCAGCTCGTGGCCTTTCCCCAGAGCGGGATCCTGCGCAGCCCGGGCACGCCCGATCTGCTCGATGCCGCCTTCGATCTCGGTGCGGACGTGATCGGCGGTCTCGATCCCGGCGGCTTCGACCGCGATGTCGAGAAGCATCTCGACGTCGTGTTCGGCATCGCCGAGCGCCGCGGCGTCGATGTCGATATCCATCTGCACGATCCCTCGATGCTCGGGATTTTCGAGATCGAGCAGATCTGCGCGCGCACGCGGGCGCTGGGGATGCACGGCCATGTCGCGATCAGCCATGCTTATTCGCTCGGCGATGTCGCCGCTGATGTCGTGCAGCGGACGGCCGAGACACTGGCCGTAAGTGGCGTCGCCATCATGACCAATGCGCCGGGCGCGCGGCCATTTCCGCCGGTGAAGGTGTTGCGCGCGGCCGGTGTCACCGTGTTCGGCGGCTGCGACAACATCCGCGACTCATGGTGGCCCTATGGCGATGGCGACATGCTCGGCCGCGCCATGATGATCGGCTACCGCTCGGGCTTCAACACGGACGAAGACCTGACCCTGGCCTTCGATATCGTCACGTCAGGCGGCGCCAAGGCGCTGCGGCTGGACGATCATGGCCTGCGCGTCGGCGCCAAGGCCGATTTCGTCGCCATCGATGCACCGCATGTGCCCCAGGCGGTGGTCGATCTGCCGAAGCGGCGGGACGTCTACAAGAATGGCCGGCTGGTGGCGCGGGATGGGGGGATCGTCCGAAAGGCTTGAATCATCGGCGCGGTCGTAGGATGGGTAGAGCGTAGCGAAACCCATCGCTTTCTTGCGTGTGAATGATGGGTTTCGCGAAGACGCTCTACCCATCCTACGAAGGGCTGCAAAATGCTTGAAACACCGCGCGCTCGCCGGGGCATGGTGACCTCGCCGCATCATCTGGCGTCGCAGGCCGGCCTCGATGTGCTCAAGGACGGCGGTACCGCCGTCGAAGCCGCGATTGCCACGGCCGCGGCGCTGGCGGTGGTGTATCCGCATATGACCGGTATCGGCGGTGACGGCTTCTGGTTGATCGCCGAGCCGGGCAAGGCGCCGGTGACGGTGGATGCCTGCGGCCGCGCCGGCGCCGGTGTCGATCTCGCTTATTATGCGCGGCATGGCGCTGCGACGATCCCGTTCCGCGGTCCGCTCGCGGCCAACACGGTCGCCGGCACCGTATCCGGCTGGCAGAAGGCACTCGATGTCTCGCAGCACTGGCAGAAGCCGCTGTCGCGCGAACGCCTGTTGGAGAGCGCGATCTATTACGCCGAGAATGGCATCGTCGTTACGCGCAGCCAGTCGGAGCTCACCGCCGAGAAATCCGCAGAGCTCAAGGGGCAGCCGAACTTCGCTGCGACCTTCATGCCGAACGGTCAGGCTCCCGCCGAAGGTGATGTGCTGAAGCTGCCGGCGCTTGGCGCGACGTTGAAGCGTCTCGCCGCCGATGGCTTCGAGAGCTTCTACAAAGGTAAGCTCGCGGACAGCATCGCTGCCGATCTCGCCAAAGTGGAATCGCCCGTCACGGCCGCCGACCTCGCCCAGCATCAGGCCAGCGAGCGCCCGCCGCTGACCACGACGGTGCGCGGTGCGCGGCTGTTCAACATGGCTCCGCCGACACAGGGCCTGTCGTCGCTGATGATCCTCGCGATGTTCGATCGTCTCGGCGTGACGCAGGCGGAAGGTTTTGATCACATCCACGGTCTGGTCGAAGCGACCAAGCAGGCCTTCATCGTCCGTGACGAGCATGTCGGCGATCCCGACCACATGACCGTTGATCCCGCGACCTTCCTCGAAGAAGCGAAGCTCGATGAGCTCGCGCGTCGTATCGACCGCAAGACCGCGCTGCCATGGCCGCATATCCGCAAGCCCGGCGACACGATCTGGCTCGGCGTCATCGACGGGCAGGGGCGTTCGGTCTCCTTCATCCAGTCGGTCTATTTCGAATTCGGCTCCGGCGTCGTGCTGCCCGAGACCGGCATCTGCTGGCAGAATCGCGGCGCCTCGTTCCGTCTGGCCGAAAGCGGCTGGAATGCGCTGAAGCCGGGCCGCAAGCCGTTTCATACGCTCAATCCGGCGATGGCGATCTTCGATGACGGTCGTCGCATGGTCTATGGCAACATGGGCGGCGAAGGACAGCCGCAGACGCAGTCCGCGGTGTTCTCGCGCTACGGCATGTTCGGCATGCCGCTGCAGCAGGCGGTGACCGCGCCGCGCTGGTTGCTCGGCAAGACCTGGGGCGACGAGAGCGTCACGCTGAAGGTCGAGGATCGCTTTGACGCGGCGCTGATCCAGCAGCTGCGCGATGCCGGTCACGTGGTCGAGGTGCTCGGCAGCTACACCGGCACAATGGGCCATGCCGGCGCCATCGTGCTGCACGAGAACGGCGTGCTCGAAGGCGCGACCGACCCGCGCTCGGATGGTGCCGTGGCGGCGTGGTGAGGCGTGAGCGTAGGGCGGATGAGCGCAGCGTAATCCGCCGTTCTTAACCACATGACGTCGGCCGGCGGATTACGGCTTCGCCTCATCCGCCCTACGGCTGCGCCATCATCTTCCGCAGTTCGGTCTTCAAGATCTTGCCGTTGGCGTTCCTCGGCAATGGCTCCTTCAAAAAGGTGATGCTCTCCGGCACCTTGTAGTCGGACAGCCGCTCTGCGCAATATTGGCGGATGGCGGCCTCGTCGCCGCCTTCGGGACTGTAGGCAAACGCATGCACGCGTTCGCCCAGCACCGGATCTGGCTTGCCCACCACCGCGCTCTCCACGATGGCGGGGTGATGCGACATCACATTCTCGACCTCGGTGCAGTAGATCTTGAAGCCGGCGCGGTTGATCATGTCCTTCTTGCGATCGACCACGGAGACATAGCCCTCCGCATCCATCCGTCCGATATCGCCGGAGCGCCAATAGCCGCCGACAAAGCCGTTCCGCGTGGCGTCCGGATTGTCCCAGTAGCCGGGCACGACCATCGCACCGGCAATCAGCAGCTCGCCATCCTGCCCGCGCGGCACTTCGCGGCCGTAGTCATCGGCGATGATGATATGCGCGCCGGTGACCGGGCGGCCAACGGTGTTGATCTTGTCGGCGGGCGAGCCGGGCGGAAACATCGTGGCGGGCGAGGTCGTCTCCCTCGAGCCATAGGCATTGCAGAGATTGAGTTTCGGCAGCGCCTGCGCGAGGCGCTTGATGGTCGCTTCCGGCATCGGTGCGCCGCCGAAGCCGGCGATACGCCAACGGGATAGATCGTGCCTGTCGAAGTCCGGCTGCAGCAGGCAGAGATTATACATCGCCGGCACCATCAGCGTGTAGGTCATGCGCTCGCGGGCGGCGAGGGCGAGAAATTCCGGCGCCTTGAAGGCGGGCATGATGACGAGCGTCCCCGCCACATTGATGGTCGCAAGGATCAGCGCGACCAGCCCGGTGACATGTGAAGCCGGCACCGCCAGCATGGTCACATCGCCATCGGTCAGGCCGTAACCGTGTTGGAAATTCAGCACCGAATGGATGATGCTGGCATGGGTGAGCATCGCGCCTTTCGGATTGCCGGTGGTGCCGGATGTATAGAGCAGATAGGCGGTGTCCTCCGCATGCAGATCGGGAAGGTCGGCGGCGGGCGCCGCGGCCATCAATTCCGCGAAGGATGCGGCGCGGCCAGTGCCGACCACCCACTGCCGGCGCAGCTCGGCGCGCGGCATGGGCAGGTTGGCCTCGCAATCGGCATCGTAGACGAGCGCCGACGCTCCGCACTGCTGCAGCACATAGTCGATCTCGGGCGCGCGCTGGCGTGTATTCATCGGCACGACGATCAGGCCGGCGCGGCCGGCGCCGAGCGCGCAAAAGATGAATTCCAGGCAATTGCCGAGCAACATCGCGATGCGCTCGCCGGGCCTGAAGCCGGCAGCGATCAGGTTGCGCGCGATGCTGTCGGCGATGCGGTCGAGTTCGGCATAGCTGACGCGTGTCTCGCCGAGCACGAGCGCGACGCCTTCGGGCTTCCTCGTCGCAGCGGCGCGCAGCATGGCATCGATGCTCGCTGGCCGGTCTCTGAAACAGGCGACGACGCGGTCGCGATAAAGCACTTCGAAGCGAAGCGCAGTTTGTTGTGGCATGTCCATCCCTGACGTCTTCTGTCCGCCCTTTGCTGCGGCGGTTGCGATGTCAGGTTAATCGGGCGGTGCGTGGATGCAACCGCTCCGGCGGAATGCCCTCGTGCCTCCATGGCGTATCTGGGCGGAGCGCCTTCAGCGCGCTTCGACCGTCACATGCCGCAGCTCATGCACGGCGGTGAGGCGCTGCCGCACGGCTTCGGTGCTGGCCGCGCCGGCAAAGGCCACGATGGCGGCATGGGCGCCGGGGCCGATGCGCCAGACATGGAGATCGAAGATGCGGGCGTCGCCGGGGCGCTCGACCTCGTCGCGGATCTCCTGTTCGAGATGCGCGTCGGAGGTGTCGAGCAGCACGCCGGAGGTGTCGCGCAGCAAATTCCATGACCAGGTCGCGATCACGATACCGCCCACGATACCCATGACGGGATCGAGCCAGACCCAGCCGAGATAGCGGCCGGCGAGCAGCGCGGCGATTGCCAGCACCGAGGTCAGCGCGTCGGCGAGCACATGCATGAAAGCCGCTCGGAGATTGTTGTCATGGTGATGCGCGCCATGGTGATGGTCGTGATCATGATCATGCGCGTGGTCTTGATGATCGTGGCCGCGGTGGTGATGTCCGCTCAGCAGGAACGCGCTGGCGATGTTGACGATCAGGCCGATCACGGCAATCACCGTGGCTTCGCCGAAGGCGACGGCGGACGGGCTGAACAGCCGCTGCACGGATTCGATGGCAATGCCGAGTGCGACGATCGCCAGCACCAGAGCCGAGGCGAAACCGGCGAGGTCGCCGACCTTGCCGGTACCGAAACTGAAGCGGCGGTCATGCGCATGACGTCTGGCGAACACATAGGCGCCGGCGGCGACGGCGAGCGCCACGGCATGGGTCGCCATGTGAAAGCCGTCGGCCAGCAGCGCCATCGAATTGAAGACCGTACCGGCGACGATCTCGCCGACCATCATCAGGGACGTCAGCGCGACGACCCACAGCGTCCGGCGGGTGTTGGCGTCGTGGCCATGGCCAAGAAACATATGGTTGTGGGCGAGGGTGTCGATCTCACGCGTACTCATGACGGTTCCTATTTGGCATAGCGCCGGATCGCGGCGATCAGTTCCTCGGCGCCCTCGGCGCGGGCCGCTGCGGAGAGTTTGGGATGGGCGACATGCTCGCGGACGTGATCCTCGATCAGCTCGTCCATCAGCCCGCTCACGGCGCCGCGCACGCCGGCGACCTGATGCAGGATAGCGGCGCAACCGGCCTCTTCCGTGATGGCCTTCTCGATGGCCGCCATCTGGCCGGCAAGGCGGCGGACGCGGGCGAGCAGTTTTGTCTTGTCGGCGGTCAGATGTGACATAGGATAGTCCCCTACCCTATATTTCGTCCGAGCGAAAGGTCCCGCCCGGCTAAAAGCCGGGCAGGGAGTTTGCGGGAGAGAACGGGAAGGGGGCGGCGATCAGGCGGCGGCGGCCGTCACGCGGGGGTGGGCGACGTGCTCCTTCAGCACGGAACCGGATGCATCGATCTCGGCCAGTGAGACATCGTAGCTCCAGAGGTCGGCCAGATGCTGCAACACGCGCTTGGCGTCGGGTTCGTTGAGCAGGGCGCCATTGAGGACCGAGTGCTTGAGCATGAGACGGCGGTCGCCGGCGAGATCGACGTCGATCACCTCGATATTGGCGTCGATCAGGCCGACGTCATATTGCCGTGACAGCGCACGGCGGACGCTGCGATAGCCGCGCTCGTTATGGATGGCCTCGACGAGAATGCCGGACGTGTCGGCAGGATCGTCATGCAGATGGAACATCTTCATATGCCGCATCAGCCGCGGCGACAGGAACTGGCTGATGAAGCTTTCGTCGCGATAGTTGGCCCAGACATCGCGCAACACGCCCATCACGTCGCCCTTGCCGGCGATGTCCGGGAACCAGTCGCGGTCCTCGTCCTCGGGATTGGTCACGATGCGCTCGATATCCTGCATCATGGCGAAGCCGAGCGCATAGGGGTTGAAGCCGGAGAAATACTTGCTGTCGAAATCGGGCTGGAACACCACATTGGTGTGCGAGCCCAGGAATTCGAGGAAGTTGCCGTCTGAGATCTGTCCGCGATCGTGCAGCGCGGTCATGATGCGGTAGTGCACGTATGTCGCCGTGCCCTCGTTCATCACCTTGGTCTGGCCCTGCGGATAGAAATACTGCGCGATATTGCGGACGATGCGCAGCAATTCGCGCTGCCAGGTGTGCAGACGCGGCGCGGCCTTCTCCAGGAAATACAGCAGGTTTTCCTGCGGCAGGCCGAGCAAAGCACGGCGGCGTTCGGCGCTGAGCTCCGCACGCTTCTTGGAAGGACCGGCCGGCACGGTGCGCCAGAGGTCGTTGAACGAGGCCTGCTCATGTTCGCGACGTTCCCGCGCGCGCTTCTCCTCGGCACGCAGATCCAGCGACTTCTTGCCGGGATATCGGTCGACGCCGTGGGACATCAGCGCATGAGCGGCATCGAGGGTCTGTTCGACGGCGATCCGGCCGTACTTCTCCTCGCATTGCGCCACATAGGCCTTGGCGAAATCGAGATAATCGAGGATGCCGTTGGCATCGGTCCATTGCTTGAACAGATAGTTGTTCTTGAAGAAGTGATTGTGCCCGAAGGCGGCGTGCGCGATCACCAGCGTCTGCATGGTCGCCGTGTTTTCCTCCATCAGATAGGAGATGCAGGGCGACGAATTGATCACGATCTCATAGGCGAGGCCCATCAACCCCTTGCGATAGGACGCTTCCTGATGGGCGAACTGTTTTCCGAACGACCAGTGCTTGTAATAGAGCGGCATGCCGACGGACGAATAGGCGTCGAGCATCTGTTCGGCGGTAATGACCTCGATCTGGTTCGGATAGACGCTGAGGCCGAGTTCGTTGAGTGCGATCTCCTCGCAGGCGTCGTGGACACGCTGGATGGTCTTGAAGTCCCAGTCGGCACCTTCGAAAAGCCTTTCCCCCTTGGTGAAGGTCGTCATGGAGCCACCTCTTTGCCCGTGCGGCGCTGGAACAGATCGTGGAACACCGGGAAGATCTCGCTGCGGTCGTTGACCTTGCGCATGGAGAGCGGCTCGCCTTCGTTGCGCAGCCGCTGATACAGCGTCCAGAGTGAGGATTCCGACATCTCGAACGGGTGGCCGCCGCTCTCGCCGACTTCGAGATAGGCGAAGAACTGCGATACCGGCAGGATCATGTCTTTCAGCAGCGCGCCGGTGCGGTCGCTGTCGGCATAGGAGTTGTCGCCGTCGGAGGCCTGCGCGGCATAGATGTTCCAGTCAGCCGGGCGGAAGCGCGACTGCACGATCTCGTGCATGCATTCCAGCGCGCTCGACACCAGCGTGCCGCCGGAGGCCGGGCCGTGGAAGAAGGTCTGCTCGTCGACTTCCTCGGCGCGGTCGGTGTGGCGGATGAACACGATCTCCACCTTCTTGTAGCGCCGGGTCAGAAACACGTAGAGCAGCATGTAGAAGCGCTTGGCGAGATCCTTCATGTGCTCGGACATCGAACCCGAGACGTCCATCAGACAGAACATGACAGCCTGTGCCACCGGCTTCGGCATGGTCTCGAAGCGGCGATAGCGGATGTCGATGGGGTCGATGAAGGGAATGCGCTTCGTCTTCGACTTCAGGCGCTCGATCTCGGCAAGCAAGGCCGGACGCCGTTCGTCATCGCAATGTTCCAGCTCGGCTTCGAGCTGGGCGATCGCTTCGGGCCGCGGTCGCTGCAGCGCGACACGCCGCGCCAGTGCAAGCCGCACAGTGCGCCCGATCGAAATATTCGCCGGCGAGCCCGTTGTCGTGTAGCCCGCCCGGCGCAGTCCTTCGTTCTCGACTTCGGCGAGCTTGCGTTTGGAGAGGTCAGGCAGTTCGAGATCGTCGAGGAAAATATCGACGAATTCGTCGCGGCTGAGGACGAAGCGGAAGGCGTCCTCGCCATCGCCTTCGCCGGCCCCGTTGCCGCCGCCGTTCCTGGATTGCGGCCGCTGCAGGATGTCGCCTTCGACGAATTTCTTGTTGCCGGGCAGCACACGGTCGCGCACCCCGCCTTCGCGATGGAAACGTGGCTCGTTCATGCCGTCGAGCGAGATCGTGACTTCGCCGCCTTCGAGGACATCCTTGATATCGCGGTCCTCGGAGGCTTTCTTCACCGCACCCTGCACCAGAGTCTTCGCCCGCCGCAAAAACCGCTGCCGGTTCTCGAGGCTCTTGCCACTCGGATTGAGGCGCCGATCGACGATATGCATGGCCACGGTGGTCCTTGTGAGTCCTTCAGTCCATTACCCCGTCATTGCGAGGAGGAAAGCTCCTCGCAATGACGAAGCTACGTTGTTGTCAGCCCGCCTGTTTCACCCGCATGTACCATTCGACGAGACGGCGCACCTGGCGTTCGGTGTAGCCGCGCTCGACCATGCGGGCGACGAAGTCGTCGTGCTTCTTCTCGGTCTCGCCGTCCTTCTTCGAA
Source organism: Pseudomonadota bacterium (assembly GCA_023449855.1). GTDB lineage: Bacteria > Pseudomonadota > Alphaproteobacteria > Rhizobiales > Xanthobacteraceae > Tardiphaga. The sequence continues at coordinate 23,000 of JAEXHR010000362.1, forward strand.
CCGAACGAGATGACCGGCAGAAGATCCTCGACCTGGGAGAAGATGCGCTTTTCGATGACTTCGCGAATCTTCTCGTAGCTGGTCCAGGTCGGGTTCTTGCCGCCATTATGCGCCCGCGAGCGCAGCGAGAATTTGACCACCTCGTTGCGGAAGTCCTTCGGATTGGCGATCCCGGCGGGCTTCTCGATCTTGCTCAGTTCCTGATTGAGCAGGTCGCGGTCCATCATCTGGCCGGTGTCGGGATCCTTGAAGTCCTGATCCTCGATCCACGCATCGGCATAGTCCACATAGCGGTCGAACAGGTTCTGGCCGTAATCCGCGTATGATTCGAGATATGCTTTCTGGATCTCGTGGCCGATGAACTCCGCGTAACGCGGCACCAGTTCCGCCTTGATGAATTCGAGATAGCGCTTCTCGACTTCATCGGGCAGCTGTTCGCGCCGGATCGCCTGTTCCAGCGTGTACATCAGATGCACGGGATCCGCGCCGACCTCCGACGTGTCATGATTGAACGTCGAGGCCAGGATCTTGAACGCGAAGCGCGTCGAGACGCCGTCCATCCCTTCGTCAACACCGGCGGAGTCCTTGTATTCCTGCACGCTGCGCGCCTTCGGATCCGACTCCTTCAGGCTTTCGCCGTCATAGACCCGCATCTTCGCGAAGGTGGTGGAGTTTTCGTGCTTGCGCAGGCGTGACATCACCGAGAAGCGGGCCAGGGTTTCCAGCGTCGCCGGCGCACAGGGCGCAGAGGCGAGTTCGGAGCCCGAGATCAGCTTCTCGTAGATCTTCTGTTCTTCGGTGACGCGGAGGCAATACGGCACCTTGATCACGCAGATGCGGTCGATGAAGGCCTCGTTGTTCTTGTTGGCCTTGAAGCTCTGCCACTCCGATTCGTTGGAGTGGGCCAGGATCACGCCCGTGAACGGGATCGCGCCGATATTTTCTGTACCGATATAGTTGCCTTCCTGCGTCGCCGTGAGCAGCGGATGCAGCATCTTGATCGGCGCCTTGAACATTTCGACGAATTCAAGCACGCCCTGATTGGCGCGGTTGAGGCCGCCGGAATAGGAGTAGGCGTCGGGGTCGTTCTGGGCATAGGTCTCGAGCTTGCGGATATCCACCTTGCCGACCAGCGAGGAGATATCCTGATTGTTCTCGTCACCCGGCTCGGTCTTGGCGATGCCGATCTGACGCAGCCGCGACGGCTGGATGCGCGCTACACGAAACTGTGAGATATCGCCGCCGAAAGCCTCGAGCCGCTTGTAGCACCACGGGCTCATCAGGCCGGTCAGCCGACGGCGCGGAATGCCGTATTTTTCCTCGATCATCGGACCGAGTTGATCGGGATCGAACAGCGACAACGGGCTCTCGAATACTGGCGAGAGTTCGTCGCCGGCCTTCAGCACATAGATGGGATGCACTTCCATCAACTGCTTGAGCCGTTCGGCGAGCGACGACTTGCCACCGCCGACCGGGCCGAGCAGGTAGAGTATCTGCTTGCGCTCTTCGAGCCCCTGCGCTGCATGGCGGAAGAAGGCGACGATGCGCTCGATCGTCTCTTCCATGCCATGGAAGCCTGCGAAGGCAGGATAGGAACGAATTGTACGGTTCAAAAAAATACGGCCAAGGCGGGAGTCCTTGGCCGTGTCGATCATCTCAGGCTCACCGATCGCAGCAAGAAGTCGTTCGGCTGCGTTCGCGTATTTCATGGGGTCGCCTCGGCAGGACTCCAGATATTCGGACATCGACATGTCCGTCTGGCTCCGGGCTTCGAAGGTTCGAGCGAACGCATTGAACAGAGAATCGTTATACATTGATCCCTCTCTCCTTTGGTCGGTCGGCCGTCCTATTGATCGCGATCCTTTTTTGTGGTAATGGCCCGCGGCTAAAACCTAATCGCGACTCAACATCAGCGCTTGGTCTTCAGGACACATCCAGGTCCATTGCAGCGCAATGCGATCTGAGTGCATTTCGCGACTCATATTCGTGCACATGCTTATAAGTTAGGCTAGATTCGCGCGCTCTCAAGGCCCGCGTAAGCGATTGTCTGTGTCTGTGACTCAATCGCCACAAAATTGTCGCATGTGAAAAATGCTTCTGATGGAGCGCAAAAGCGCGCAATATCGCCTGCGCAATAAACCGTTAATGTGGATGAACGCGCCTAGTTCCGGTCGCCCGGCAGCACGGGAATTGGCGCTACCTCGATGCCTTCGTCGATCAGCGAGCGGGCTTCTTCGAGCGAGGCCTCGCCGTAAATCGGGCGGTGCTCCTTGTCGCCATAGTGCATGGCGCGCGCTTCGTCGGGAAAGCTCTCGCCGACATTGTCCGCGTTCTTCACGATGTGATCGCGGAGTTCCTTCAGCTTGGCACGCAGTTCGGCTTCCTGCGGGGCCATCACCAGAGACGTATTGTCCGCCGGATGCGTTGGCGCCGCGGCCTCCTGCTTCTGGTTGCCCTTGCGCCCGATCTGCGGGGCCATAATGGCCTTTTCGACCTTGGCCGAACCGCATTGCGGGCAGGTCACCAGCTTGCGCTTCACCTGGGAGTCGTAGGCGCTCGAACTCTGGAACCAGCTCTCGAAACCGTGACCCCTGTCGCAATGGAGATTGTACCGGATCATTTTGCGTCCCGGACCAGATGCAGGTGACCTGGTCCACCTCTGGTGTCGGTGACGCTGAAGCGGCGGCCATGCTGCAGCGATGGCACGGTGTTGCGCGCCTCGGTCACCTTGGCGGGATCGATCTCGGCGAGGATGAAGCCGGGATCGGTGCCCTTGGCTTCCGCGATGACAGCGCCCCACGGATCGACGATCAGCGAATGGCCGTAAGTGGCGCGCTTGTTCTCGTGCACACCGCCCTGCGCCGCCGCGAAGACGAAGCAGCCGTTCTCGATGGCGCGGGCCCGCAGCAGCGTGTGCCAATGCGCCTCGCCCGTCTTCTGCGTGAAGGCGGACGGGACGGTCAGGAATGCGGCGCCGCTTTCGGCCAGCGCGCGATAAAGCGACGGGAAGCGGACGTCGTAGCAGATGGTGAGGCCGATACGGCCCCATGGCAGGTCGGAAATGACAGCTGCCTCGCCCGGCTGGTAGTTCGCCGACTCGCGATAGGTCTCGCCGTTCGGCAGATCGATGTCGAACATGTGGATCTTGTCATAGGTCGCGATCAGATCGCCGTCCGGCCCGATCAGGAACGACCGGTTGGCCGCGCGCTCCGGCGTCGCCTGCACAGCCAGCGATCCGATATGCAGATGGATGCCGAGTTCGGCGGCGAGGGCGCGATAGGCCTGCAGCGACTCGTCGTCGTCCTGGCTGCGCAGATGCTCGAACAGCCCGGCGCGGCCGGTCTGCATCATGTTGGTGACTTCGGGGGTCTGCACGTATTCGGCGCCGGCCAGCGCGGCCTCGCGGATCAGGTGGCGTCCCTGTTCGAGGCTGTCGCGCGGCAGGAGGCCGGTGCGCATCTGCACCATGGCGGCGACGAAGGTCTGCTTTGCCTCGGTCATACGGTCGCTCCTTCGATCATGCCGTCGAGTTTGCCCTCGCGGTCGAGGGCGTAGAGGTCGTCGCAGCCGCCGACATGGGTGCCGCCGATGAAGATCTGCGGAAAGGTTGCGCCAGGCCGGGTGCGGTCGAACATTTCCTGCCGCAGTTTCGGGTCCGTGGCGGTGTCGTAATGCGTGAACTCCGCCTTCTTGCGCTGGAGCAGCGAGATGGCCGCGCTGCAATAGCCGCAGCCCGGGCGGGTGTAGATTTCGATGGCGGCGGCCATGCCAGGCACTCCAAAGGCGTCACAGAATTGTGTCATTGGATTATATGGGACCGCCGGCAACCTCGACAACCCGCGCGAAGACCAGCAGATCCACCTGCGCGGCCTTGGCCCGTAGCAGCGCGCGGGCACAGGCGTCGGATGTGGCCCCCGATGTCAGGACATCGTCGACCAGCACGATCCGGCGGCCCTGGATCTCATGCCGGCGCTCGGGCGGCACCTTGAAGGCGCCCTGGACATTGGTGGCCCG
>JAEXHR010000378.1 GCA_023449855.1 Pseudomonadota bacterium
CCTGTAGGCACCTGCATCCTGAAGGATTTCGAAGACTGCGACGCGCTGTTCTTCTTTGGCCAAAACACCGGCTCGAACAGCCCGCGTTTCCTGCATACGCTCAAAGATGCCGTCGAGCGCGGATGTAAGATCGTCACCTTCAATCCGGTGCGCGAGCGAGGATTGATCGAATTCGTCGATCCGCAGAATCCGATCCAAATGACCATCGGCAAGCCGACGAAACTCTCCAGCCTATATTTTCAGGTTCGTCCCGGCGGTGACATCGCCGCCATCATGGGATTGATCAAGCACGTTCTTGCCGCGGATGAACGCGCCAAGGGCACCGGCGAGCGCGTGCTCGATGATGCGTTCATCGCGCAGCACACCCATGGCTTCGACGATTTTCTCAAGCAGGCCCACGAGACCGAATGGGCCGATATCGAGCATGAATCCGGCCTGAGCCGCGACAATCTCGCCGAAGCCGCCAAAATCTATTGCGACGCCAAAAACGTCATCGGGATCTATGGCATGGGGATCACCCAGCATGTCCATGGCGCAGAGACGATCGGCATGCTGGTGAATCTACTGATGCTACGCGGCAATCTCGGGCGACCAGGCGCCGGCATCTCTCCGGTACGCGGCCATTCCAATGTGCAGGGACAGCGCACTGTCGGCATTTCAGAAAAACCCGAACTGGTCCCGCTCGACCATCTCGAACAACGGTTTGCCTTCAAGGCGCCCCGCGACAAGGGTCGCAACACCGTCGAAGCCTGCGAAGGCATTCTCGATGGCACCGTTCAGGCGTTCATCGGGCTTGGTGGCAACTTTCTGCGCGCCATTCCGGAGCGCGGACGGATGGAAGCAGCGTGGCCGAACATGCAGCTGACCGTCCAGATCGCCACCAAGCTCAATCGCAGCCATCTGATCAATGGCGATGCCGCCTATCTCCTACCCTGCCTGGGCCGCTCGGAGATCGACGAACAGGCCGCCGGTCCGCAAACCGTGACCATGGAGGACTCGCTGAGCTGCGTCCACGGCTCGCGCGGCCATCGCGCCCCCGCGAGCGACATGCTGCGCTCCGAACTCTCCATCGTCGCCGGGATAGCCAAAGCGACGCTGGTGGCCAATGACGCCGTCAAATGGGACGACTGGACCGCCGACTACGCCAGAGTGCGCGACCTAATCGAGGACACCTATCCTGATCAGTTCAAGGACTTCAACGCGCGCATGTTTACGCCCGGCGGCTTTTACCGTGGCAACAAGGTGCGCGACCGCATCTGGCAGACCAAAACCGGCAAGGCCGATTTTACCCTGCCGCAGTCGCTGACATCGGTGGGCGTGGCAGACAAACATGGTCGTTTCCGCCTCATCACCATGCGATCCAACGATCAGTTCAACACCACGGTCTACGGTTTGTCGGATCGGCTGCGCGGCATCGAAGGCACGCGCGACGTGCTCCTGATGTGCCCCGACGACATCCTGCGCCATGAGCTGAAATCGGGACAGAAGGTGTCGCTGCTGTCCGACGCCGATGACGGCGTGGAACGGCGTCTGGATGGCCTCGTCGTCACGCCGTTCGATCTGCCGAGCGGCTGCCTGGGAGCCTATTATCCCGAGGCCAATCCTCTCATCCCGCTCTGGTATCACGATCGCATGTCGAAGACGCCGGCTGCGAAAGGCGTGCCGGTTCGCATTTCACCGATGGGGGCCGCAGCCTAGCTGCAGGTAGCCCGCCGGACGGCCCCGCCGCCTTATCCAAATCTTCTTCCATCATGTCAGGGAATTCAGAATGTCCAACCGTGCACAGCAAATTTTCAAACCTGAATTTCGCTTTGGCCTCGGCGGTGTCTCGCTTGGTAACGAGTTCAACAAGCATACCGACAAGGAAGCCGAAGCAACGCTCGGAGCGGCGTGGGACATTGGCGTCCGCTATTTCGATGTCGCACCGTGGTACGGCTTCGGCCTTTCCGAGCGCCGCTTCGGCCATTTCCTGCACAATAAAAATAGAAGTGATTACGTTCTGTCGTCCAAGGTCGGAAAGCTTTTTAAGGCGTCGAAGAACAACAAGCATGCGGAGATCTTCCCACTCTCCGACTCGCCCAATGACGTGGTGTTCGACTACACCGCCGACGGCGTTCGTCGCTCCATCGAGGACAGCCTGCAACGGCTTGGCGTGGACAGCCTCGATATCGCCTTCGTGCACGACATCTCGCCGGATTTCGCGTATTTCCCGAATGGTTGGGAGGAGCAATATGAGATCGCGCGCAAGGGCGCGTTTCCGGCTCTCTCCAGGATGCGCGATGAAGGGATCATCCGGGCCTGGGGCATCGGGGTAAACACGCCGGAGCCGATCCTGAAAGTCATCAGGGACGCCGACCCGGATGTCTGCCTCTGCGCGCGGCAGTATTCGCTGATCGACCATGAGTTCTCCGTTAACGAGCTTTTTCCGGCCGTCCGTGAGGCCAACGTCTCGCTGGTCATTGGCTCGGCGTTGAATGCCGGCTTCATTTCCGGACGCCCGCGATTCAATTACGGGCAGGATAATTTCAAGATCCCGGCCGCCGTCATAGAAAAACGCCAGAAGCTGATGGCCGTCGCTGAGCGTCACGGCGCGGACCTCCGCAGCGCAGCGTTGCAGTTCTCGTCAGCGCCTGATGTCGCCGTTGCTCTGGTTGTGGGCGCGCGCAGCGCGGCACAGATCTCCGAGGACTACAACTCGCTACAAGCCAAGATTCCGACCGAGTTTTGGGACGACCTCAAGCGCGACGGGCTGGTGGCGAAGGATGCTGCTCTTCCTCGACCGCCCTCGTAAACACCTAAGGGCTTGTCCACTTTTTATCACCGCTCCCTCAACGTGCAGCTTCACCATGGAGTGGGTATCGCGTCACTGGAGGGCCGACATACGGTCAGCAAGGTATTTTGCGGTTCGGCTTCCGGTGGTTAAAGCCACCATCTCCGGCGTCCCGGCGAATACGACCTTGCCACCTTCGTCCCCGGCTCCCGGTCCAATATCGATAACCCAGTCACTCGCCGACACGATGTCCATGTCGTGCTCGATCACCACGACGGAGTTGTTGGCCGCCACCAGACCATCGAGCTGGGACAGTAGCCTGACAACATCCGACGGATGGAGGCCCGTCGTGGGCTCATCGAGCACGTAGAGGGTTCCTCCCCGCTGCACCCGTTGCAGCTCGGTCGCGAGCTTGATGCGCTGCGCCTCTCCCCCGGAGAGCTCGGTGGCCGATTGCCCGAGCCGGATATAACCGAGGCCGACCGCCCGGATGACGCCCAGCGATCTCCGCAACGTTTCATCGTCGCCGAAGAAAACGAAGGCATCATCCACCGTCATGGCAAGCACGTCTGCGATCGATTTCTCCCTCAACTTCACTTCGAGTGTCTTGTCGTTGTATCGGGCACCATGGCAGTCAGGACATGGCGAATAGACACTTGGAAGAAACAGCAGCTCGACGCAAACGAAGCCCTCGCCTTCGCATGTCGCACACCGTCCCTTGGCAACGTTGAATGAAAACCGGCCGGCATCATAGCGCCGGGCCTTCGCCTGTTTTGTCGAGGCAAACAGTTTCCGGACATGATCGAACAAGCCGGTATAGGTCGCTAGATTGGATCGAGGCGTGCGGCCTATCGGCTTCTGATCCACAACGACAAGTCGCCGGACGTTTTCCATTCCGGCAACGATCTCACCGCCGGCGGTCTCGATCACTGATTCGAGAGGACCGTTTTCGTGATCCGCATCCTGTGCCGCTCTGTCGTGCCCCAGGTTGTCTGAGATCGTATCGACTAGAAACTGACTGATCAGACTCGACTTTCCCGACCCGGATACGCCGGTGACCGCGGTGAGGACGCCCAGCGGGATATCGACGTCGAGCGCCTGAAGGTTGTTGCGCGTCACGTTCCTTAACTTCAGGTGCCCTGATGGCGAACGCCGCTCGCGCGCGACCAGAGTCTTGGAAGGAAACAGATATTGCCGCGTTTGCGAATCTCGGACGTCAGCGAGCCCTGCAGGTTTGCCGCTATAAAGGACTTGGCCACCATGGACTCCGGCAGCGGGCCCCACATCAACAATCCAGTCGGCATGCCGGATAACGTCAAGCTCGTGCTCGACAACGAACAGTGAGTTTCCTGACTTTTTTAAACGATCGAGAGCCCTCAGCAGCGCTTCGGTATCCGCGGGATGCAGTCCTGCGGAAGGTTCATCGAGAACGTAGACGACTCCGAACAGGTTGGACCTGACCTGCGTCGCAAGCCGGAGACGTTGCAATTCGCCGGGCGAAAGCGTCGGCGTATTGCGATCAAGGGTGAGGTAGCCAAGGCCGAGGTCGAGCAGAACTGCGAGTCGGGCGACCAGGTCTTCGACAATGCGATGGATGACGACAGCCTTCTCCGGATGCGCGGAAAGTCGGGTCGCCTGATCCGTGATAAACGGGCGCAACAGCTTATCGAGCATTTTCAAGGGAAGCTGCGCGATCTCGGCGATATCGTACCCCGCGAATGAGACCGAGAGTGGCTCGGGCTTAAGCCGTTTGCCATGACAGACCGGACAATCGCTGCTGAGGAGAAAGCGGGAGACACGGCGCTTCATCATCGCGCTCTGGGTTGTCGCAAAGGTCTGAAGGACATATTTGCGGGCGCCCGTGAACGTGCCCTGGTAACTCGGTTCTTCCTTCCGCCTGAGTGCCCGCTTGACTTCGGCGGCATCATACCCGGCATAGACAGGAACCGTCGGCTGTTCGTCGGTGAACAGAATCCAGTCCCGCGTCTTTTTCGGCAGCTTGCGCCAAGGCATATCGACGTCATGTCCCAGCGTGACCAGGATGTCGCGCAAGTTTTGCCCCTGCCAGGCGGTCGGCCAGGCTGCCACCGCGCGTTCACGGATCGTCAGATTTGCATCCGGAACCATCGAACGTTCCGTGACATCGTGAGTTCGACCGATGCCGTGGCAGTGCGGGCAGGCTCCTTCCGGCGTGTTCGGCGAAAACGCTTCGGCATACAGCAAAGGTTGACCACGAGGATAATCGCCTGCGCGGGAATAGAGCATCCGGAGAAGATTTGAGAGCGTTGTGACGCTTCCAACCGATGAACGGGTTGTTGGCGCTCCCCGCTGCTGTTGCAGCGCTACGGCGGGCGGCAAACCTTCGATGTCATCGACCTCCGGAACAGACATCTGATTGAACAGCCGCCGGGCGTACGGTGACACCGACTCCAGGTACCGGCGCTGGGCTTCCGCATATAATGTTCCGAACGCAAGCGACGATTTTCCCGATCCCGATACGCCAGTGAAGACCACCAAGGCGTTTCGGGGAATGTCGAGGGATATGTTCTTGAGATTGTGCTCCCGTGCGCCACGGACCCGGACGAACTCACCGGGAGGATTTACCGGCAGATCGGCGGCATCGATCAGATGCTTCAAGTCGGAATCTCACTGTTGTCGCGACGTGGATCTAAAACCCCGCAATTGTGGCCACGTTCCAGGTCGATACCGCTGTGCTGCGCCACTGCGGCCGGGGGTTATCTGGGAAGATAGGCTTGTCGCGTCGAGACGCTTCGGAACCAACGCTTGGGCCGACGATTGAATCCCGGTTCTGTTGCGTCAGTTCCTTTGGAGTTCGCTGATGGCCCCGCGCGCCAATTGGAAGGGCTTTCTTCGCCTTTCACTCGTCACCTGCCCGGTTGCGCTTTACCCGGCAACCTCCGATTCCGAAAAAGTCAGCTTGAACCAGCTCAACCGCAACACCGGTCATCGGATCAAGTATCTTAAGGTCGATGCAGACACCGGCGAGGAAGTAGCCAGCGAGGACATCGTCAGGGGCTACAAAGTCGATACCGACACCTATGTCGAGGTCGAAAAGGAAGAGCTCGAGAATATCGCGCTGGACTCGACGAGGACGATCGAAATCGACGAATTCGTGCCGAAGGACGACATCGACCAGCGCTATGCCATCCGGCCGTATTACCTCGTTCCGGACGGCAAGGTTGGTCACGACGCCTATGCCGTCATTCGCGAAACGATCCGCAGCATGGATATGGTGGCGATCGGACGCCTGGTGCTGACAAGCCGTGAACACATTATCGCATTGGAGCCGCTCAAGAACGGCCTGATGGGCACGCTTCTGCGCTACCCGTATGAAGTCCGAAGCGAGGACGAATATTTCGACGACATTCAGGACGTCAAGGTGACGAAGGACATGCTCGACATCGCACAGCATATCGTCCAGCAGAAGACCGCCGATTTCGACCCCAGCAAATTTGATGACCGCTATGAATCCGCGCTCGTCGAGCTCATAAATCAGAAGCGAGCAGGAGCTGCGGTCAAACCACATGGCAAACCTCGACCGGGGACCAACGTGGTCGATCTGATGACCGCCCTCAAGCAGAGCTTGAAGGGAAGTTCATCCGAATCCGCCCCCGCAAAGCCCAAGCGGACCGTGAAGCGCGCCGCGGGCCAAAAAGAAATGTTGCTGCCGATCGGCGGGAAAAAGGCGGCCACGCCGAAGAAGGCCGCCGCCAAATCTCCCAGCAAGCGAAAGGCTGGCTAGAAGCCTGCTTGAAAATATCTTGAGGAGCCATCATTTGGAGCGCCAGACCACCGATCGCTTCGATCTGCAACGCTTCGTTGTCGCGCAGCAGCCCGTCTACGCCACTGCCCTCGCTGAACTGAAGGAAGGCGCAAAGCGGAGCCACTGGATCTGGTTCATTTTCCCGCAAGCCGAAGGCCTCGGACATAGCGCGATGGCGCAACGCTATGCGATCAGATCGATGGACGAGGCGGTGGCGTATCTCTCCCACCCATTGCTCGCACTACGGCTTATGGAATCCACAAATGCCGTGCTCAGCGTGACCGGACGGTCCGCGCATCAGATCTTCGGCTCGCCCGACGACGCGAAATTCAGGTCATCCATGACGCTGTTCGATCGTGCACATGGCCGCGGCCCGTACAGAGAAGCCTTGGATCGCTACTATGATGGCGAGGAGGATGCGGCGTCGGTGCGGATCATCGACGGCTGGCAGCGATACTGAGCCGCTGCCTCACGTGACGATAATCCAGGCCGGCGCGTGATCGCTGGCGTCGGCTTTCCCCCGGATTTTGCGATCCACCCCGGCCTTCTCTAGACGATCCGCCATCAGCGGATCCAGGAGCAAATGATCGATGCGTAATCCCGCGTCCCGCTCGAAGCGGCCGCGCCAATACGTCCAGAAGGTGTATGGCGCCTTGTCGGGATGCATCTCCCGAAGCGCATCCGTCCATCCCTTTGCGAGCAGCGCCACGAACAGTCTACGCGCCTCGGGATGAACGAGCGCGTCCTTGTCCCACGACTTCGTCGGGTAGATGTCATCCACCGTCGGAACAACGTTGAAGTCGCCGGCGAGCACAACGGGCGCACCAGTTTTGCGAAGCGTCACCGCATGACGGTTCAACCGTCTCAGCCAGGCGAGCTTATAGTCGAATTTCGGTCCGGGGCGCGGATTTCCATTAGGAGCATAGAGGCAAACAACGATGATCCCGTCGATGACAGCCTCAAGATAGCGGCTCTGCACGTCCTTCACGTCACCGGGCAGCTTTCGGCGGGTAACGACGATCTCCGAACGTCGGGACAGAATTGCGACGCCATTCCAATTCCGCTGTCCGACCCATGCCGCCGAGTAGCCGGCCTTGCGCAGGGCGAGCTCGGGAAAGTCAGCCTGATCCGCCTTAAGCTCCTGCAGGCAGACGATGTCAGGCTTCGACGACTTCAACCAGGCGATCAGGTTCGGAAGGCGCTTGTTGACGTTGTTGATGTTGAACGTCGCGATCTTCATGATTTCGACTTTCGGCGATGTCGCAACCCTGCAAACCACTCAGCGTAAGGGGTGTTTTTGGCCATATGCCGATTCAGGTCTGGAGCTCCGTCGTCCCACCAGACCGGCCCCCGTTCCCCGAGTGAACGCTTCGCGTCGTCCACGGCCTCACGGGCGGCGGCCTCTCCCGTTTTATCACCCCGGCCCCTCGCCTCCTTGACCGCCCGACGGGCTGTCATGAGCTGAGAGACCAGCGCTGTCTTATTCTTCTCGGATATCCGGGGATCCGCGAGACGCCACAGCCGCCCCCGCACCACGAAGTACCGTCCGTCGGGCGTGACGGGATGCTGCATCGTCATGGGGGCACCAAAGGGGGGCGCTGCGGACTACCGCAGCGACCCTATATTGCAAGGTTTAAGCGACCGCTTTCTTGTTCACGCCCTTCCGGAGCGCGATCGTGTTCAGCTTGGTATTCGCGGCCTTTTCCTCGTTCAGATTGGTGGTCAGCAAACGCACCACATCGTCGTGGCCAAGTTCTTCGGCCCATGCGATCAGCGTACCGTACCGCGCGATCTCATAGTGCTCGACGGCCTGCGAATTGGCGACGATCGCGGCATCCAGGACGGCCTTGTCGGCGATCTCGCCGGCGGTCTCGTTGGCCTCCTTGATGATGCCGTCGATAGCAGGACAGTCGGTAGCGCTCGGCTCCTTCCCGAGTTTCTTGAACACCTGCTCCAGGCGGCCGATCTGTTTTTCGGTCTCCTCGAGATGCGCCTTTAAACCGGTGGCGAGATCCCTGTTCGTGGCCTGATCGATCATCTTCGGCAGTGCCTTCGTGATCTGGTTCTCGGCGTAGTAAACGTCCTGCAGACCATGGACGAACATGTCTTCCATTGTCTTGATGTCTTTGCTGAACAGTCCCATTGCATCCTCCTCGGGTTGTTCCGCCAGCCCGGCGGGCGCCCCGGCAACGCATTCCCACGAGCAGCGTTCCCATCCCAAAGGGGGAATGGAACGGGTCGAGCGTTTTGCGGTTGAGCCGCCACGGAGGACCAATGCAATACGTCATCGTTTATTTGAGCACGCTCGCCATACTGCTTCCCCTCGACTTCGCGTTTCTCGGTACCGTGGGCAAAAAGATGTACCAGTCGCACATCGGCGACATGATGCTCGATACGCCTCGATTGCCCGCAGCACTCCTGTTCTACGCGCTTTACTTGGCGGGAATCGTCGTATTCGTGAATGGTCACAGCCCCAGCAACTGGTCGTCCAATCTGGCGTTTGGCGCTCTTCTCGGCCTCTTTTGCTATTCAACGTTTGCGCTGACCAACATGGCGATCCTCAAGCAGTGGCAATGGACCCTTGTGATACCCGACATCGCTTGGGGCATGGTCGTCACAGCCGCGGCCGCAACGCTCGGCGGACTGCTCGCCAGTTTCATCATTTCCCGCACCTGAAGGCGCCCAATGTCCGACGCCTATGACTATTTCCTATCGCACGCGGTCGAAGCAATCCGGACAGCGAGGAATTTGCCTCGTGGCCGCATCCGCGACAAGCAACGGACGGTCGCGCGGATGTACCATCTTCTGGCGAAGGAGGCCGCAGTCGATTGCAACGTCCAGCATCTCGACGACTATCGCGCGCCCCGCTGGACGGAGCGCCAAATCGAAGCGCAATAATCCGACCAGTTGCAATCTGGCCAGCTTGTCCCTCGAAACGCCAGGCGAAGTCATTCCGGCAACCGGGGACTACCGGGCGCACCGCCCCGCGCTTCCCCGATCGAGCGCCGCAACACTCGCGAGAGCAGCTCCACCGAATACGGCTTCTGGATGAGCTCAAACCCTTGATGAGCATTCTCGGCGAGCACGCTGCTATAGCCGCTGGTCAGTACCACCGGGAGCCCGGGATACCGATCGCGAATGATCGTCGCCAGTTCGACCCCGTTCATGCCCGGCATGATGACGTCTGAGAAAACGAGATCGAAGGCGAGTTCATCACTTTCCAGAATTGTGAGCGCTTCGGCCGCTGACGTGACCCATTCCGTCGCATAACCCAGATCCTGCAACAGCTCTGTCGAAAATGTCCCGACCTCTGGATTATCCTCGACGACCAACACGCGGTGTCCGACCCCACGAACAGTATCTCCACTCCCGGCAGAAATCGCAGTTGTGACTGACGACGTATCGGAACGCGGTAGGTAGATCGTAAATGTCGCCCCCTGTCCGGCGATACTGCTCACCAACACGTCTCCGCCTGATTGCTTGGCGAATCCAAAGACCTGGCTCAGGCCGAGACCCGTGCCTTTCCCGACGTCCTTCGTCGTGAAGAACGGCTCGAAAATCGTCTGCAGATGTTGTTCGGGTATCCCCACGCCGTTATCCGCGATCGAAACAGCGACAAAATCGCCAAGCCGCGCTTCCTGCGCGCGCACGGTTGGAATTTCAACGACATGCTCCGCCGAGATGATGAGCCTTCCCTCACCATTCATGGCGTCGCGAGCATTGACGGCAAGGTTGACCATCGCGGTTTCGAACTGGCCGACATCCGCCAGCGCAAACAGGGTCTCCGAGGGCCTCCGAACTTCGATCTGAATTCGTGCCCCCACCAGCGGACGAACGAGGCTTGCGACACTCTCGATCTGGTTAACGACATCGAAAGTCACAGGGGCCAGCGGCTGTCGCCGCGCGAACGCCAGCAATTGCGCGGTGAGACGCGATGCCCGATCAACGGTGTCCGAAATCGCATCGACATATCGGCGGCGGCGCTCATCCGGAAGATCTCGGCGGCGAAGGAAATCCGTCGCTGAGCGAATAATCGTCAGAAGATTATTGAAGTCATGCGCCACGCCGCCTGTCAGTTGTCCAACGGCCTCCATCTTCTGGGCCTGTCGAAGCGCTTCCTCGTTCACACGCCGCTCGGTGGTATCGACGCCTTCTGCGAGCACGGCAGTCACGCGACCGGCCTCGTCGGTCACGGGCCGCAGCTCAAGATCGAGATGCCGCCGGCCAACCGGAAGATTCAGCTCCAGCTCAGTCCGCGACGACGATCCACCGGCAGCCTCGCGAAAGGCCTGTTCAACCATTTTCGCGCCCAGCGGTGTCTCGCGAAACCAGAGCGTGTGCCAGAACGGCTGGCCAACAACGTCAACAAGCCGCGCATTGCCAGCGGCGAGCGCGGTCGCGTTGGCGTAGAGCACCTTGCCATCCAGATCGAGTAACCCCTGATGCTGGTTTGTCGTCTCCAGGATGGCGCGAAGCTGGGACTCCCGGTTACGGAGCTGCCCAGTGCGCTGAGCGACCAGACTTTCCAGCCGATCGTTTATAGCTCGGAGATCAATCTCGGCTTGCTTGGCAGCCGTGATGTCATGCGCAACGCCGATGAAGCCGATGTGTTTGCCGGTGGGATCCCAGCGCGGCTGCGATTCCGACTTGACCCAACGATAATGTCCATCGGCATTTCGGTACCGCGCCTCTAGCACGAACGGCTTCAGCGAGGCCTCGCCTGCAATGCTTTCCTTCACCACTCGCGCGGCGTCATCCGGGTGCAAGATCGCGCGCCAGTCGAACGCCAGCGCTTGCTCGTATGGTACCCCCACAAACTCGACATAAGCTCGGTTTGCAAAGCTTCTTGTTCGATCCAACCGGGTGACCCAGATCGGGACAGGCGCGCTGTCGGCAATCAGCCTGAAGCGCTCTTCGCTCTCCCGCAGCATCTCGCGGGCGACCGCCCGCTCGGTGATGTCAATATGCGCTCCGACCATGCGCACTGCGCGCCCACGCGCATCGCGCTCTATACGGCCCTCAGCGGCTATCCATCGCACCTCGCCATCGCTGGGCCGAATGATCCGGTATTCCGATGAATATCGATCCGCCTGGCTCTCCAGAATGTCGAAAAATTGCCGCTCGGCGCGGTCGCGATCTTCTGGGTGAAGCCGCAATGCCCAGTCGCCGTGGGTTTCATTGACGGCCTCTGGCGGGAGACCGTGGATCGCCAGATATTCCGGAGACCGCCGGTTATGCATGCCGCCGACCAGATCTACAACGACGCCGCCGACCTTTGCGATCCGCTGGGCCTCGGCAAGCTCGGCCTCCCGTTCTTTTAGCCTGCGTTCCGCCGCCGAAATGTCCTCGCCCATCCCACTGCCCTACTCACTCTATAAGAAGAGCCTAGCCCATCGGCACGCGCGCCTCCAGCCGACTGTTCCCGGCCAACGAGGTGACGCGACGATTGGACCACATGCGGCAATGATCGTCTCACGTGAACGGTCGGCTTGAGCTTTTGAGCCGACGATGAGGCACACTCCTCGGGAAGTCTCTCGTCGCTCTGCGCGGCCTCGATGACGCTAGCGATATGTCGGATATCGGACCGAACAACTGGTGCTCAACCGGAGTTTTCCAGTACGGCTCCATGATCCCAGCAAGGCACATTTATCCCCTGATCGCCGCACGCGATGGTGGCGTTAGCCCCTCCTTCGCATAAGCGCTTTAACGCGGTGCCATGAGCTTGCGAAAAGAAAAGCGGTCCGAGCATCGGATGCGACGAAGGACGTTCGCATGGGTGCATCTGTCGTCAGGAAGGGTTTTGCAGCTTCCTGTCTTCGACGTGAGCGCGAATGGTGTTCGCGTAACCACTGGCGACAATTTCATTTCGCCATTGGTGAAGGTCCGCCTCATCCCAACAGAGTCTCCCCGGCCAGCAAAAGTGGTCTGGTGCAAGTGGGGCATGGCGGGAATCGAATTTGTGGAGGACTGAACGTTTCTCGCGGCAAACCGCGTCATTACCCGTCGTCGCGGCATGCAGCAGCCGCTTCAAGCGCCGCACGCGCCAATTCCTCGACCCGATGTGCCGGGAAATTCGTACGCAGCAATGACTGGAAACCACCATCATACTCGTCGAACATGCCGGCCCGGATTGCCTGGGCCGCGGCGACGATTTCCGCCTGAGAGATTTCTCGGATGCTTTCGGACGAAATCTTCGCTGCGGGTTCTGCCGATGCAGAAATCCCAGCCACGGCATCAGCGAGAATATTGCCGAGTTTGACCTGCAAAGATGCCAGGTCAACGAGGCCTTCGACCAGTTCCTTCGCAACGTCGCTCACTGTGTTCTTTCATAGCTGTGTCCCAGCCGAATAGAACCGGCCACGCGCCCAACCGTTCCGGCGTGGACACGCAGCGTTTTATCCTGATGCGAGTCGTGGCGCCTGGACCTATACTGTTACTTCGAACTCTTCCCGACCTTTCCAGCAAGTCACACGCTTGGCCTTGATCCTGATCAGGACCAAACCGGGAGTATCAACTCCCTGCTCGAACCATTTATCCAGATCCGGATTCCAATGCCGCTGAAATGCAGTCTTGTCCCGGATGAGATCCGCCAACCCTTCGACTGCAACATAAATGCCTTCGGAAAAGATTCCCGCTTCCGAAGAGAAGCCAAGACCGACCTTCGGGTCCTGCTCGATGTCGGATATTACTCGGGTCGTTTGGAGCGCGAAGTAATACGACGTACCGTCATAGGCAACATCGCCATTGTTGCTCATCGGGCGGTTGGCGATCTCGCCGCCTTCGGTGTGCGTCGAAAGGATCGCGATGTCGATCCCGGCCATGTCCTTCGCGATGTCCGCAAGCGTCTTCGTCATGTCGATCTCCTTATGAAGGACGAGCAACCGAGTCAGCGGAGTAACGTTCCGCGATCGATCTCCAGTCCGACTGTAACGATATAATCCGTGGTCGTGGCTGATCCGCGACGACGCGGCGTATGGATGGAGGCCGGTGCGTGCTGCGCTTTGCAAGCAGTGCAAGGCGCGGCTAGGCCAGCAGGAATCCAAACAGAAAGGGCAGGCTCATGACGAGCAGAGCCAATGTGAGGACGCCCAGCACCACGCCGTCGCCCTCCTCTAAGCTCGCTGGCGGCGTTGGACCGATCCATTCAAAGATGAAGCGCCACATGTCTTAGCCTGGCGATAAGCCAGCCACCTTTCATATAACCAGCCGACCGCCCGTTGACGGAGGGCAGCTGCTTTAATGCTGCCCATCACCATTGACATTTGAGCCTCAACTTGCGTCCCGCATAGCTTGAGCTTGCAGCACGCGCTCGCACATCGTGATTGCTCGATTTGAGAGGAGCAGACGGCTTCGTACACCTTGGCGGATCATGGTTTCGACAGACCGAGACAGGATATGACTGCAGAGCTCAGCGTGTTCGATTTTTCCTGCACGCTCCAAGTATTCCCAGGCAATCTGTATTGCCTCTTCCATGAGGATCGAGAGATTTACCGGATGCGAGGGCTCGTGTTGCATGGGGGAACAAGCGCCATGTTTAGTTTTCGTTCCTGCTCCGGAACGGTGGCAAAAATGGTGGCGGTATAGCTCTCCTGAATCAGCCAACCGTTCGCGATGCTGCTCCTGCACGCGCGGCAACTCGACGGCGACTACCAAGTCCCATCTTTACCGATCGTGACCGGTTGAACGCGGCGCTCTCGCGCTTTTCGTCAATCTCGGTCGGAGGTGGCTCGTGAAGCTTAGTCCGCGGCGCCGATCAACATCCCGGCTGCGGCAACGTTGCGCAGGTCTGGTAGGAACGTAGCGCAGCGTTCAGCATTCCTCGCTGGGACAACAACAAGAGGAAAACCGATGAAGAAGATTTTTGTACTGTCGGCTATCGCAATGCTTGGCGCAGCGCCGGCACTTGCTCAAAGCGGTGCAAACTCCAGCGCGCCGCAAATGAATTCGACAGGAAGCGGTGTGTATCAGCCAGGCGTCGATGAGCGCGGCACGGCGGTCGATCGCCCATCAGGTACGGTCGGCATGGCGCCAGCTGCCACGGGCTCTCAGCGCGGCGACAATGCAAGTTCGCTCAGTGGCTCTAACGCTGCCTCTGGCACCTACTCTGGCGCAAATGCGCCGACTAACACCGATACCGGACGCACCTCTGGCAGCGGCGGTGGCGCTGGCGGAAACTAAGGCGATGGCCCCGGGAAGCCGGGGCTTTTGCTTTCGACCCACACCATCATCAGGATCAAGCGATGTCTTCAGAGAAAGAAACAGCTGTTGCCGAGCACGAGACGCCGGCAACGGATCGAACGCCTACCCCTGCTAAAGCTCTGTCGATCGGCTTGATCGTGTGGATCCTTGTCGGGGGGCTCGCAGTGCTGGGGGTTTTCTCGTTTTTACAAAGCCGTGGCTGAATGGCTGGATAGTGGGAACTCGGCGTATGCGCGCGCATTCCATTCAAAAGTTAAAGGAGGAACACATGGGATTGGCTGCTTACGACGTGGTCGAGAATGGTTCGGATTGGAGCATCCGCCACGATGAGGCGTTGGAAGGTTCATACGACACAAAAGAGGCGGCGTTCGAAGCGGCCGTAGCGGCGGCGTCCCTCGCAATCAGGCAGGGACACCAGGTCCGCGTAACAGCGCCAAGCAACGAAGCCGGTAACAGGACCGCCCTTGGCGGCGAAGGCAACTAGGTCAGCCATGGGACAAGAGATATTTTACGGGTTGGGTGCGGTCGTTTTGCTGATCGCGCTGATTTACGGCGTATCCCAATATCGCAACCGGAACCGCGCGGCTGTTCGACGCGGCGATGAGGTGGTCGCGGACCGCTATCGACGCGACGAAACATAGTTTGACACTCCGCGTCGCCGTTGGCACCAACTTCGCGCTTCGTTCCCAACGGATTGCAATATTTTTTCATTCGCGTGATTGTACACATGTGTGGCGAAGAAGTGACGGTACTAGGGCTGCGAAGCCCCTAAGGTCTGCCCTTGATTCAACGGGAGACCATCATGAAAAAGTACCTTCTTGCTTCAGCCGCACTCGCGGTTCTGGGCGCCACCTCGGCATCAGCCGCCGATCTTGCCGCCCGGCCATACACTAAAGCTCCGATGGCCGCTCCGGCACTGGTGTACAACTGGACCGGCTTCTATCTCGGCGGTCATGTCGGTGGCGGCTTCCGCGGCAACTCCGACAACCTCGTCGGCGGCGGCAGCGATGGGCGCTTCCTTGGCGGCGGCCAGATCGGTTGGGACACGCAGTTTAACGGCAACTGGGTTTTCGGTCTGGAAGCCAACTACTCGTTCCTCGACACCAGCAGCAGCTTTGCGAACCGTGGCTTGGGGTCGGTAACCGGTCGCTTGGGTTACGCCTGGGGCCCGACCCTGCTTTACGTAAAGGGCGGTTACGGTTGGGCTGACTCCCGCTTCACCAACGGCTTCACCGGTGACGCTGGCCGCAACGGCTACACCGTCGGCGGTGGTCTCGAATATCTGTTCACCCAGAACTGGTCGGGCAAGATCGAGTACCAGTACTACGATTTTGGCACCACGACCTTCCTGACCCCGACCACCGCGATCGTCGGCGCGTTCCGCAATGACGAACACACCATCAAGGCGGGCCTGAACTACCGCTTCAACTGGGGCGCTACCGCGTTCTAAGAAGTACGCTCTGAATGACAAAGGGCCGGCAAAAGCCGGCCCTTTTACTTTTTGCGTCGGCGTATTGGGCGTCGGTTATCTATTTCGTCCCGCCACCTGCCGAGCTGGCAGATCCCTTGGCGGAGCTTGCTGGGCTGTTCTTGCCGCTCATCGAGTTGGCACTATTCGTTCCGCCAGCCTTGCCGCTCATCATTTTCGACGTCGATTTGCGTGGCTTGGCATCCGCCACACTCGCGGTCAGCCCAGATGCGATCGTCGCGACGGCGAGAACCGAGAGAAATTTCTTCATTGTCGGCTTCCTTGTTATGTTGGCGTTGAACCAGGTCTCGCCAGCAAGGTTCCGCCGACCTCACAGAACGGCTTCGATCAGCCCCCGCTTCTGCGCTTCTTGAGCTTCGAGATACCAGTTGCTGGGCGCGTTGCTGATCACCTCGTCGATCGATATTTGCGACCCGCGCACGAGGTTCTCAAATCCCTCATTTTGAATGGCAATCGAGCATTCGATCTCATTCAGCGTAGCCTTGACGCTGGCCAGACAGGTGGTCAGCGGACCGTCGATGGCGAGCGTCTTCGACAATTTGCGTTCGTGGATCATCAGACGGCTACCGCGCGTCACATATCGGTTTTCCCGTGCGAAGAAGCTCATGAAGGTCACGCCCGCAGAATAGATCGCGGCCTTGCCAAGGAAGACAAACCTGCGGTTCGGCGACATCTCCGAATTGAAACGAATATCCTCGCCCATCATGCGCGCGACTTCCGGATCGCCGCCAAGGGTTGATAATTCGACCACGACGAGATCCCGATCCTTGGCCGCATCGAGTTGACCACGGAAGGCTTGATACATCTGGTGATCCACGACGCCCGAGATCAAGACCGCCGGCGAACTGAAGTCCGCCGGCTGCAGCGTTGTGGTGATCATCCTGAAAAATCCATCTTTTAAAAGCCGGCTCGTCGGCCTTGAACGAAGTTTCCGAAATGGAGTTCCACTCCGTTAGAAGCTCTTGCTACTCGAGCGGCCTGTCATCCTCGGTCGGCGGCTCGGCTTTCGGCGTGCAAATGTCGCCGTCGTCTTCAGATTCCTGGCCCATTTCTCTTTCTGACCTCGGCTCAGGCTTCAAATCATCGACGATCAGAGACTGCGTTTTGCGTAGGATCACGTCGGAACCTCCCATTTTTCCGGTGGCGAAACGCTAAAAGGTCAGATGACGTTCCTCCGTCCGCAAAACGATTTTCTACGCTTCTAATTCTTCTGCCGACGCTCCCCCTCAAGTGACCAACTCGCGGAACCTATCCGCCAAAGTTGCCTTGTCGCGTTCAAGGAGGCCATCATGCGCGCCAAACTCGTTGTAGCCCTAACCGCATCAATCATTGCTATGTCAGCGCCAGCCTGGTGTCAGGGCGGCGGCTCTGGAGGCAGTAGCGGCTCCGGCGCTGGAGGAGCAGCCAGCGGTGGCTCAACAGGAAACTCGGGACCGAGTGGCAACGCCGGCGCGTCGGATGCCGCCCCCTCCAAGCCCAGTACGCGCGAAAATGGCTCCAACGACAGGAAAGCTGTGCCTTCGCCATCCGCGACAAGCACTTCGTCGAGTTCGCCGTCATATGGACAGACACCGGCCGGCGCGGCGGCAACCAAGTCGATGGGCAGTACCAGCACCGGCGTTATGATCAATCCAAACGCCGCACCTCCGTCGTCAGATAACGGCAACGCAAGTGTAGCTCCGGCGGGACGGCTCGGAGACAAGACGCCAAGTCGAGACGCACGCTGATGAGCAACGTGTGCGCAGCGCTAAACTAAGCGGGTCAGCGGACGGACCGAAACGCCGAAAATGTTTCGTCTAATCGCGCCGCTTGATCTGGCACACCCTCATGCGCCTCGGCTCTATGCGGCGGTAGCCCCCGCCTCACCTGATTTGGTGAAGCTATTCGATCACATGCGCTAGCAACTATAGCGTGGCTCTGCAGTGGGTCTGGTAGCGGACAGACGCACCACACTGGCCAATGTAGACGAAAGTCCAGATCCGCCATAACAATTATAAGAGTGCACTGTGTCGACGACGAGCCTTGTTCCGTGCCCATCTTGCAGCCAGCGGCGCGACCTCCTTGCAATCAAGCGCGATCCTGAAGGCAGGGGCGAAGTGCGTTCCTTCCGGTGCGGAGCGTGCGACGAGACTATCCGCTATCTGTTCCGAGGTCGGGATGAGCCGATCATTCTCGATCGAAAGTCGTGAGGCGAAGCGGCTAGCGGATTTAGGATGACCTTCATTCCTTTTAGTACAGCCCGGTCAGGAATGCTGCCCTATCAGCGCGATCTCACCCGTGGCGGAGTGACAGCGACGCTGGGCGGGCGAAAGCGAAGAGATCGCCGATCGTAGGCCGCTCGCGCAGTACCGCATGCAAAGCTAGCGTGATCGAGAACCAAAATCAGCTTCTTCACGTATGTCCTCGTTTTCGAACCTTTATGTCAGCCCGCAGAACCTGTGCGGAGCTCGAAGTTTGAAGACCTGCACTCTGCTGCTCACTTCTACAGGCAGATCAATCGTCGTGCTTCTGCTGCGAACGCCATCGTGAAGACAACACATCCGCGACGTGCTGGGGGGCGACGTTAAATCAGCAGACACACAGGGTTTGGTAAAAAACAGCGAAGACACCCTTTATAGCACCCCCGCTATGTCCGCTTTGCGCCAAGAGTGGCCGTAATTGTCCTGCTGATATGTATTGGACGCCCCCTACTCCATGGCGGATGAGACACATATCGTTTAAATGCAATTCGTTGCATCGATCTGTTGTTTGGAATTTTGTGATCTATCCCGTCTCGTCAAATTGAGAAGATCTGCATAAGGCCGCCTTCCCTTTTGTCACAACGAGGGAAGCGTGAACATGTCCTCACGGTTTTATGCGATCGGCGATGTACACGGTCGATCAGATCTTCTTGCCTGCATGATCCAGTTTGTCGAAAACCATGCCAGGATTACTGGCCAAGAACCACGCGTTATCTTTCTCGGCGATATCGTAGACAGAGGACCTGACAGCCGCGGCGCAATTGATATCGTTCTCGATACAATCGACCGCTGGCCCAACAGCAGGTTCATTCTCGGCAATCACGACGAGATGTTCCTGAAATCCGTCACAGATCCGAGCAACACGCGCGTACTTCAGAACTGGTGCTACAACGGAGGAGCGACCACGCTCGCATCATATTTCGGTCCTCATGACGAGTTCTTTCCTGATGAGGTCGCTTCGATCGGACGGGAATTTCCTCGTCACATCGAGTTAATCAAGAATGCCTCGATCATTGAAACAGTCGGGCGGTACGCCTTCGTGCACGCCGGAATTGATCCCAAGACCTCGCTATTTGAGCAAAAGACGAAGAATTGTCTGTGGATCCGAGATGAGTTCCTTGATCATATCGGCCCACTCTCGCACACGATCGTACATGGGCATACGATCATCGAAGGATCGCGCCCCATCGTAACCGAGAACCGGATTTCCCTCGACACGGGCGCCTATTGTTCGGCGTCATCGCCTCTGAGACCAAATGAGGGACTTCACGAAAGGAGGATTTCTGGTTCATCGTAGCCGTCAGGAGCGAAGATGAAGCAGAAATCCGAACTGGGCAAAGCGCCCGCAGAACAAGTGCTAAAAGATATCCGGCGGCAGACGCGTCGGCAGTATTCGGCGGAAGAGAAGATCCGTATCGTGCTGGAAGGACTGCGCGGCGAGGAGAACATCTCCGAGCTGTGCCGCCGCGAAGGCATTGCCGCCTCGATGTATTACGGTTGGTCGAAGGAGTTTCTGGAGGCCGGCAAACGCCGCCTGGCGGGTGACACGGCCCGTTCCGCCACGTCCGGTGAGGTGAAAGACCTTCGCCGCGAAGCCTCCGAATTGAAGGAGGTGGTGGCCGACCTGACCCTGGAGAACCGCCTGCTCAAAAAAAGCATGAACGGGGCTGGGGAAAACGAGGCATGAGGTATCCAGCATCCGAGAAATCCGAAATAATCGCGCTGGTCGAGCAATCGCATCTGCCTGCCAGGCGCACGTTGGAAAAGCTCGGCATCCCGCGAGCCACCTTTTATAGATGGTACGATCGCTATCGCGAGGGTGGCATCGAGGCGCTGGCCGATCACCGCTCCAAGCCGGACCGGGTCTGGAATCGCATCCCGGACGATGTCCGCGGTCAGATCGTCGATCTGGCACTGGAACACCCCGAGCTGTCGCCGCGAGAGCTGGCGGTGCGCTTCACCGACGAGAGAAAATACTTTGTCTCCGAGGCTTCGGTCTATCGGCTGCTGAAGGCGCACGACCTGATCACCAGCCCCGCCTATGTGGTGATCAAGGCGGCTAATGAGTTCAAGGACAAGACCACGGCGATCAACCAGCTTTGGCAGACCGACTTCACCTACCTCAAGATCACTGGCTGGGGCTGGTACTATCTATCGACGGTGCTCGACGACTTCTCTCGTTACATTGTGGCCTGGAGGCTTGGTCCCACCATGTGCGCCTCCGACGTCACGGCCACGCTCGATCAGGCGCTTGCCGCCTCAGGCCTGGACCACGTCAATATAAAGCAGCGGCCACGGCTTCTGAGCGACAACGGATCAAGTTACGTCGCGGAAGATCTGGCCACCTGGCTCAAGGGCAAGGATATGCAGCATGTGCGCGGTGCGCCGTATCATCCCCAGACCCAAGGCAAGATCGAGCGCTGGCATCAGACCTTGAAGAACCGCATCCTGCTCGAGAATTACCATTTACCGAGGGACCTCGAACGTCAGGTCAGCGGCTTCGTCGAACACTACAACCATCACCGCTATCATGAGAGCATCGACAACCTCACGCCTGCGGATGTTTACTTCGGCCGAGCCGAAACCATCCTGACTGAGCGTGCGCGCATCAAACGTGAAACCATTGCAAACCGCCGCTTGCAGCATCGATTGCAAGCCGCTTAAACTTTAACCCTAGATGAGCCAGATCCTCCCTTCTCGAAATGCCTGAGCGGTCTCAAATTATCTGACGACGAACA
>JAEXHR010000057.1 GCA_023449855.1 Pseudomonadota bacterium
GACGAAGTCCGCGACGGGTGAGGGGCGAGGCAGGATCGGTGCCTCAGGATCCATCTCGAGGGTCGGTGGAATTCGAGTGTTGTGAGATCGGGGCTAACCGCGTGCCATGCCCCTCACCCGCCGCGAAGGCGCGGCGACCTCTCCCCGCGCAAGATGCGGGGAGAGGTTAAAGAAAGCACTCAGCCCTTCCGGGTGAAGGGCTCGATGCGATGGGCGGTGCGCATGAAGGCGGCCATGACGGCGACGCCGCTGAGGAACAGCACGGCCTGCAGGATATGCTCCCCCATGGTGTCCAGGCCGAACAGGATCGACAGCGCCCAGCCACCGGCGAATGCCGCGCCAAAAACTTCAGCGCCAATCAGGATCGCCGCCGAGATGACGGTGATGACATTGGGCCAGACGATGCGGCGGGATCCGGTGGAGGTGGTCATAGGTGGTAAGGTCCTGTTTACGGGCCGCAATCTAACGAAAACGCCCGCTGCGGCAAGCGGTAAAGGGCCCAAAAAAGCCCCATGCATGGTATAACTCGGAACACGATTTGGGATGAAAAGCAGGATTTATGATGTCGGACACGCAGGTTTCGCCGGTTGCGTCGAAAGGTCTCGATAACTCCCTTCTGAGGCCCAATCCTTTGCTTAAGGCCTGGCAGACCCCGTTTGAAACCCCGCCCTTCGACGAGATCACGCCGGACCATTTCATGCCGGCCTTCGAACAGGCCTTTGCCGACCATGCCGGCGAGATCGCAGCCATCGTCAACGACCCCTCAGCGCCGGATTTCGCCAACACGATCACCGCACTGGAGCGCTCCGGCAAGCTGCTGTCGAAAGTCGCGGCGGTGTTCTACGACCTCGTTTCGGCGCATTCCAATCCGGCGATCCTGGAGATCGACAAGGAAGTGTCGCTGCGGATGGCGCGGCACTGGTCGCCGATCATGATGAATGCGGTGCTGTTCGGCCGTATCGCCGCGCTGCGCGACAAGCGCGCCGAGCTTCATCTCAAGCCCGAACAGGCGCGCCTGCTGGAGCGCACCTATACCGGCTTTCACCGCGCCGGCGCCGGCCTCGATGATGCGGCCAAGGCGCGGATGGCTGACATCAACGAACGCCTCGCCCATCTCGGCACCAGCTTCGGTCACCATTTGCTCGGCGACGAGCAGGAATGGTTCATGGAGCTCGGCGACGACGACCGCGACGGGCTGAGCGACAGCTTTGTCGCTGCGGCCAAGGCTGCTGCGGAAGAGCGTGGCATGGTCGGCAAGGCGATCGTGACCACGTCGCGCTCGTCCATGGAGCCGTTCCTGCAGAGCTCGACGCGCCGCGACCTGCGCGAAAAGGCCTACAAGGCCTTCATCCAGCGCGGCAATAACGGCAACGCGAATGACAACAACGCGACGATCACCGAAATCCTGACGCTACGCGAGGAGCGCGCCAAGCTGCTGGGTTATCCGACCTTCGCGGCCTATCGCTTGGAAGATTCCATGGCGAAGACGCCGGAGGCGGTGCGCAATCTGCTGGAACGCGTGTGGAAGCCGGCCCGCGCCCGTGCGCTGGCCGATCGCGATGCGTTGCAGGAGCTGATTGCGGAAGAGGGCGGCAATTTCAAGCTCGCCGCCTGGGACTGGCGCCATTACGCCGAAAAGCTGCGGCAGCGCCGCGCCAATTTCGACGATGCGGCGATCAAGCCATATCTGACGCTCGACAACATGATCGCGGCCCAGTTCGATGTCGCGACCAAGCTGTTCGGCGTCACCTTCCATGAGCGCAAGGATGTGCCGGTCTGGCATCCCGACGTGCGGGTCTGGGAGGTCAAGGACGCGAAAGGCGAGCACAAGGCGCTGTTCTATGGCGATTACTTCGCGCGTTCCTCGAAGCGTTCCGGCGCCTGGATGACCTCGCTGCGCGACCAGCAGAAGCTCGATGGCGATACCGCGCCGCTGGTGCTCAACATCTGCAATTTCGCCAAGGGCACGAACGGCCAGCCGTCGCTGCTGTCACCGGACGATGCGCGCACGCTGTTCCATGAATTCGGCCATGGCCTGCATGGCATGCTGTCCAACGTCACCTATCCGTCGCTGTCGGGGACCTCGGTGTTCACCGATTTCGTCGAACTGCCGTCGCAGCTCTACGAGCACTGGCAGGAGCGGCCGGAAGTGCTGCAGCAATTCGCCAGGCACTACCAGACCGGCGAGCCGCTGCCGGACGATCTGCTCAAGCGCTTCATTGCCGCCCGCAAATTCAACCAGGGTTTTGCCACGGTGGAGTTCGTGTCTTCGGCGCTGATTGATCTCGAATTCCACACCCAGCCCGCATCGGCTTCCGCGGATGTCGCAGCCTTCGAGAAGAAGGAACTGGAAAAGATCGGCATGCCCGAGGAGATCGCGCTGCGTCACCGGCCGACGCAATTCGCGCATATCTTCTCCGGCGATCACTATGCGTCGGGCTATTACAGCTACATGTGGTCGGAAGTGATGGACGCCGATGCGTTCGGCGCGTTCGAGGAAGCCGGCAATATCTTCGATCCCGCCACGGCCAAGCGGCTGCATGACGACATCTATTCGTCGGGCGGCTCGGTGGATCCGGAAGCGGCCTATGTCGCGTTCCGCGGTCGTCCGCCGGAAGCGGATGCGCTGCTGCGGCGGCGCGGTCTGCTGGATGCGGCGTGAGGTGCAGAACGTGATCCAGCGTCTTCTCGGCTTGCTCGCTCTCGTAGTCATGTCGTTCAGTGGCATCGCCGCCGCCTCCGCGCATCCGCACGTCTTTGTCGCGGCGCGCAGTGAACTGCTCTATGCGCCGGACGGCACCATCACCGGCGTGCGCCATGCATGGACCTTCGACGACATGTTCTCCACCTATGCGCTGCAGGGTATCCCGAGCAAGACGCCGGGTACCTATACGCGCGAGGAACTGGCGCCGCTGGCGCAGACCAATGTGGAGTCGCTGAAGGAATACGCCTTCTTCACCTTCGCCAAGGCGGATGGCAAGAAGGAGCGCTTCAACGATCCCGTCGACTACTATCTGGAAAAGACCGATCTCGGTCTGACCCTGCATTTCACGCTGCCGTTCAAGACGCCGTTCAAGACCAGGAAGCTGGCGCTGGAAGTGTTCGATCCGTCCTTCTTCATCGACTTCAGTCTGGAGAAGAAGGATCCGATCAAGCTTGTCGGCGCGCCGGCGTCCTGCACGATGGGGATCGAGCGTCCGTCCGATGGTGCGTCGAAGGCGCAGACCATGAATGAAGACACCTTCATGAATGGCGAGAACAGCAATTTCGGCGCGATGTTCGCCAACAAGGTGACGGTGGACTGCCCATGATCGCGAATCTTTCAGCCGTCATTGCGAGGAGCGGAGCGCAGCAGCAATCCCGAGGC
>JAEXHR010000157.1 GCA_023449855.1 Pseudomonadota bacterium
GGATGGAGCGTAGCGAAATCCGGGGACCGGCGAACTGCTGATGCACTGAATCCCGGATTGGGCTACGCTCCATCCGGGCTACGCGATCATCGCGAGGTCAGTGATCTGACATCGACAAATAAGAACCACATCGCATTATCGCAACCGCTCCCCGCGATAACGAATTCGTTTCAGGCTGCGACCATGAGTAGCCTCACATGAGTCTGGCATCCCAGGCTTCCATGCGGCAAAAAGCGGCATGGAGCACAACACCCCTCTGATTTCGACCGTCGTCGTCGGCCTCGTGCTGGCATTCATTCTCGGTGTAGTTGCACAGCGAATACGTGTCTCGCCTCTGGTTGGTTATCTCCTTGCCGGTGTGCTGATGGGCCCGTTCACGCCGGGCTATGTGGCGGATCAGAAGCTCGCCAATGAACTTGCCGAGATCGGCATCATTCTCCTGATGTTCGGCGTCGGCCTGCACTTCTCGTTGAAGGATCTGCTCTCCGTCAAAAACATCGCCATTCCCGGCGCCGTCGTGCAGATCGCGGTGGCGACGCTGCTCGGCATCGGCCTTGGCGAGGCGCTGGGCTGGGGCCTCGGCGGCGGCCTTGTATTCGGCCTCGCGCTCTCGGTTGCATCGACCGTCGTGCTGCTGCGTGCGCTGCAGGAGCGCCGCCTGATCGATAGCGAGCGCGGGCGCATCGCGGTCGGCTGGCTGATTGTCGAAGATCTTGCGATGGTGCTGACGCTGGTGCTGCTGCCGGCCATCGCGCCGCTGCTGCTGGGGCAGGGCGGCGGCGACCTGTCGGCGCTGGCGATGCCGGTGCTGGTGACGCTCGGCAAGGTCGCCGGCTTCGTCATCTTCATGCTGGTGGTTGGCCGCCGCGTCATTCCGGCGATGCTGCACTACGTCGCGCATACCGGTTCGCGCGAGCTGTTCCGCCTCGCCGTGTTCGCTATCTCGCTCGGTGTCGCCTTCGGTGCGGCCATCGTGTTCGACGTCTCCTTCGCACTCGGCGCGTTCTTCGCCGGCATGATCCTCAGCGAATCCGAGCTGAGCCAGCGCGCCGCCAACGAGACGCTGCCGCTGCGCGACGCGTTCGCCGTGCTGTTCTTCGTCTCCGTCGGCATGCTGGTCGACCCCTCCATCATCCTGCGCGACCCGCTGCCGCTGCTGGCCACGGTGTTCATCATCCTGGTGGGCAAATCGGTCGCGGCCTTCGGCATCGTTCGCCTGTTCGGCTATCCGCAATCCACGGCGCTGACGATCTCGGCCTCGCTCGCGCAGATCGGCGAATTCTCCTTCATCCTCGTTGGCCTCGGCGTCAGCCTCGGGCTGCTACCCGATCGCGGCCGCGATCTCGTGCTGGCCGGCGCGATCATCTCGATCATGATCAATCCGGTGTTCTTCGCCATTCTCGATCGCATGGTGGAGAATGAAGAGGCCGCGCCGAAGCCTGAAGGGCCGCCCGATCCGAAGGTCGTGTCCCGCGATCCGCCGCCGGTGTCCGAACTCGTCAATCACGTCATTCTGGTGGGTCACGGCCGTGTCGGAAGCGTGGTGAGCACCGCGCTGCGTGCGGCCAAGATGCCGTTCCTCGTGATCGAGGATACGCCGGGCGTCGTCGAGCGCCTGCGTGAAAACCATGTGGACGTGATCACCGGCAATGCCGCGGCGCCGGACATGCTGCAGGCGGCGAATATTGGTCACGCCAGCGGGCTCTTGGTCGCGATCCCCGATGCGTTCGAAGGCGGCCAGATCGTCGCCAAGGCGCGCGCGCTCAATCCGACGCTGCCGATCATCGCCCGCGCGCATTCCGACGAGGAAGTCGCGCATCTCAAATATCACGGCGCCAATGTCGTGATCATGGGCGAGCAGGAGATCGCCAAGGCGATGCTGCTGAAGATCGGGGCGACGATGGCGTGAGCCCAGCCGTAGGGCGGATTAGCGCAGCGTAATCCGCCGCAGCGTCTCCACCATGAACTCGGCCGGCGGATTACGCCTTCGGCTAATCCGCCCTACGGGTGAACGCCTGTTCGCGCTGGTGGGCCGATCACACCGATCGCGTCATGCCGCCATCGACGCGGATGTTCTGGCCGGTGATGTAGCCGGCGCCTTCCGAGGCGAGGAAGGCGACTGTGGCGGCGATCTCCTCGCTCTTGCCGTAACGCTGCATCGGCACGCTCGCGCGGCGCTCCTCGGTCGCGGGCAGGCTATCGATCCAGCCCGGCAGCACATTGTTCATGCGCACATTCGAAGCCGCAAAAGCATCGGCGAACAGTTTTGTGTAGGACGCGAGGCCTGCGCGAAACACCGCCGAGGTCGGAAACATCGCCGAGGGCTCGAACGCCCAGGCCGTGGAGATATTGATGATGCTGCCGGCCTTCTGCGCCTGCATGATCGGCGCGACCAGCCGGGTCGGCCGGATCACATTCATCAGATAGACGTCCATGCCGGTGTGCCACTGCTCGTCGGTGAGTTCGAGCACCGGCGCGCGCGGGCCATGGCCGGCGCTGTTCACCAGCGCATCGATGCGCCCCCACTTGTCCATCGCGCCATCGACAAGACGCTTGAGGTCGTCATTCGACTGGTTCGAGCCGGTGATGCCGAGGCCGCCCAGGTCCTGCGCGAGCGTTTCGCCTTTGCCCGACGAGGACAGGATCGCGACGTGAAAACCATCGGCTGCAAGCCGCCGCGCTGCGGCGGCGCCCATTCCACTTCCG
>JAEXHR010000087.1 GCA_023449855.1 Pseudomonadota bacterium
GCTCCATCCGGGCTACGAGGCTACAAAAATCAGCGTGCAGCCCGCTTCGTGTTCGCAGATTTGGCTGTCTGCGCCGGCGCACCGTCCCAGCCACCGGCAGGTGTGGCCACGTTGATCGCATCTTCCGGCTGGCCTTCCGGCACGAAGGTCTGGATCGCAAGCTTCGCTGCTGCCAGCGACTGCGGATCGAGGCGCTTCGCCACATCGTCGCGCTTCTTGCCGGCATCGACATCGCCCTGGGCGGCGGCGAGGCTGAACCACTTGAAGCTTTCGGCGAGATTCTGATCTACCCCGATGCCGCGGGCATAGAGGATGCCGAGATTGAACTGGCTGTCGGCGACGCCGCGATCGGCGGCCTTGCGGAACCAGAGCGACGCGCTCTTGTAGTTCGCGCCGCGGGTGCCGCCATCGGCATCGAGCACGGCCAAATTGTGCATCGCCTTGGCATTGCCGCGTTCGGCGGCCTGCATGTAGTAGCGACGGGCGACTTCCCAGTCCTTCTTCAGGCCGAGACCTTTTTCATACAGCGTGCCCAAACGGAACATGCCGGGCACGACGCCAGCCTGCGCCGCACGGTCGTACCATTTGGCAGCTTCCTCATAGCTCTGCGGCACGCCGCGGCCTTCGGCATAGCGCACGCCGACCTCAAAGGCGGCGGTGGCGTCGCCCTTGATCGCGGCATTGCGCAGCGCGGCGCTGCCGATGCCATCCGGGAGTTTTTCACCGGCCGGAATCGACACCGTACCGAGCCTCTGGCCGCTTGGCGGCAGCACTGGCGGAGCCGTGACCGTGCTCGGCTGCGGTGCGGCAATGCTGCCGGTCACGTCAGGAGAAATATAGGGAACGGGCGCCGCCTGCGGCACTGGTACAGACTGCGCAGCGGGAGTGGTTTCCGGCGCGGGCTGCGGCGCAATCAACGACTGCTTGCCGATCGACGGAGCCTGTGTCGGCGCTCCGATGGAGGACGCAGGCGCTTGCGGCTGGAGCTCATTGGCTTTCGGTGCGTCGAGATACAGCGGCTGCGAATGACTGGCCTCGGCCATCGGCGGCTGCGAACCGTCGCTATCCAGCAGCGTCATCGCCATCTTGAACGAGCCGAGCACGATCACGACCACACTGGCGCCAACCAGCAGCGAGCGGATCTTCGATCCGAATGTCGACGGGGCCTTGTCGCCTTCGGCCTCCGGAGCGGTCTTGGCAGCTTTCGCCCCCTTCGGCTTCTCACCCGTCGTGGCAGCGGCCTGCGCAGCGCGGCGCGCAGCCGCGATGAAGCTGGATGCGCTGGCTTGCTCGGGCGCAACGCCGGCGATCTCGCTGATCGCATCTTCCGACGCAGCGATCCGCTCCGACGGCGACGCGCCGCGGCCCTGCGGGCGCGTGCCGGGCTCGAGCGGATGGTCCGGCGGCAATTGCGGATCGACCGTCGGACGCGGCGACGATGGACGCTCTGCGGTGACGGGCGGCGCGACTGGCTTCGGCGCCGGCTTCGGATCGAGAATGTCGCTGATGGCCTTCGGCACCTGGAAGCTGGGCGCCGGCTCATGCGAGATGGCTGTCGCAGCGAAATCGCGCGGCGCGGCGTCGAAATGCGCCTGCGGCGGGCGCACTTCGATCTGGGACGGCCCGGCAGCCTGCGGCCTCACCGGATTGGGCATCTGCGGGCGCGGCGGCGCGGCCATGGCCGGCTGCATCGGGGCGGGCTGCACGGGAGCGGGCTGCACCGCTGCCGGCATGGGCGCCGCAACTGGTGCAGACTGCGGCGCCGGGCGGGCGCTCACACTGCGCAAATCGCCTTCGATCTTGGCGAGACGATCCACCACATGGCCGAGGGTCGAATGCACGACCTCCATGGAATCCTGGAGATGGCGATCGGTTTCCGACTGGCTGAAGCGCATGTCGGACAATTCGCGCTTCAGGGAATCGACGACGCCGACATCCGCGGAAGAGTTTCGGGTTTCGTTCAACGCCGCCGCGAACATGGTCTGCTGACGTTCGAGATGGCGCAGGATATCCTGCAGCCCGTCCTCGACACGGCCGAGATTGTTGGCGCGCGGATCGCTGATGCTCTCCATCCGCTCCAGCAGATAGGAAACGCGCTGTTCGAGATGCGTGAAGGCCGACGACTGGTCGTTGCCGACCGGCAAATGATCCAGCCGCTGCGCGAGTGCGGCTAGCGCGCTTTCCAGATGATCCGAACTCGCCGCCTGCGGACGGTCGCGATTTTCCAGCGTCGCGGTCAACGTCACGATGCGCTGTTCGAGCGCCGCGAACATGCTGCTGTCATTGCTCTGTGCGAGCTGATCGACCTTGGCCGACAGGCGCTGCAGGTCGTCGCTGAGACGGCCGACGGTTTCGTTCGACGCGACGTTGGAAACGATGGCGCGGAGCGCGGTGACGGCGCCCTCGAGCTGTTCCAGCGTGCCGGGATTGTCGCTGGAGCGCACGATCTGGTCGATCTTGCCGCCGAGATTGCGGATCGCATCGTCGAAGCCGGCGAGCTGCTCGGCCGGCGTCAGCGTCTTCAGCGTCTTGTGAATGTCACCGAGCGCGGTTTCGAGATTGGACAGCACATCGGCGTCGATGCCGCTCTGCTTGTTCTCATCGATGCGGCGCGACAGCGCGCGGATTTCACTTTCGATCGATTCGATGGCACGACGCGGCAGTGCGTCGGTCACCGCATTGCGGATCTCGGCGAGTTCGCTGCGGAACGTCGCGATGGACTGCTCGATGCTTGCATCCGGTCGCTGCAGCGCGTCGATCTTGCTGGTGATCTGCGAAAGCTGACGCTCGAGCCCGGACATGTCCGGCATCCGCGGCGGCGTGACATGCGGGGCGATTGGCGGCGCGTAGCGCGGGGCCATGCGCGGCGGCCCATCCAGTTCGCCCTGCCGCGCGGTGATTTCGGCGATGGCATAATCGAGCGACAGCGGATCGGCCTGCGGCGCCGAGCTGTAGACCTGATTGGCGGCGCGCTCGACCATATCGGGATCCGGGCGCGGATCGTAGTACTGAGGGGAAGGCGCCGGACGGCGCGGCTGTTCGTTGATCTGCGACAGGCGCGCATCGAGGCGCGAAATGGCGTCGTTGAGCTGCCGCGCAACCGCAGGCTCATTGTTGCTGCGCTGCTGCGGGCGCGAAA
The DNA here is from genome assembly GCA_023449855.1 of Pseudomonadota bacterium. Classification (GTDB taxonomy): domain Bacteria; phylum Pseudomonadota; class Alphaproteobacteria; order Rhizobiales; family Xanthobacteraceae; genus Tardiphaga. The sequence goes on from JAEXHR010000087.1 coordinate 3,140, forward strand.
ACTCTTCGATCTGACGGGCGATCGCGTCGAGACGCTGGTGAATGTCGGCGACTTCGGCGACCTCGCGCTGCGGCATCGCCGGGCGCGGGCGCACCGGCGGGCGTGGCGAATGACCGGGACGCGCCTGGTAACGCGGCGGCTGCGGGGCTGCTGTGGGCGACGCGTGATCGGCATAACCATGCATCGCAGGAGCAACCGGAGATTCGCCGATGGTGGTGTTCAGCCAATCGGTGAGGGACATGCCGGCACGGCGCGCGGCGGCTTCGGCGCGCTCGCGCACCGATGGGTCCATCCCCTCAACACTCCACGATACGCGCGAATTCATGCTTTGGTCCGGTTACGAGCCTGACGCCAACCAGCGCCCGCAGCTTCCGCCACGCGTCCCAAAATGAAGAAAATCAAAACGGGAGCGGGATGGTCTGCCTCTCTCCGGACTTTTCAGGGTTAGGGTAAATAACGGGTTAAGGATGCCCGTGAGCGCGCCTTAAATGTTAATCGAACGATACACTTGCGCCGTTTGATAGGTAGAATGGGGCGTTTGCGGAGCAGGTGGCTCAGCGCGTGAAGAGCGTGCTCAGATCGTCGATGTCGCCCTCCGTCATCGAGTCGTGGCGCGGGTCCATCACGGCGGACTGGCCGATATAGGCCCAATACAGGAACTCGGCGCGGGACAATGCGCGGCGGCTTCCGACCCCGGCTTCGGTCAGCACATTGGCCATATAGGCGATGCGCCTTGCATCGACGGACGCCACCATTTTGGCGACGGCTTTGTCGGTCGAAGCCATCGCCCGGATCGAGCGATCGAGGCTACGATCCTCGTTGAAGGCCAGCTTCATCAGATGCGTCAGGCGTGCAGCGCCTGTGGTCGAGGCGTCGGTCTGCTCCAGCACCTGATCGGTGGTCCGCTCCTGCCAGCGCTCCAGAATCTGCAGGCGAAATTCACCGATGTCCTTGAAGTGCCAATAGAAACTGCCACGCGAGACGTTCAGCCCGGCGGCGAGATCGCCGACCTTGAGCGCCGCCGCGCCCTGCCGCGCCAGAATGCGGAGGCCGTGATCGAGCCACGCCGTGCGCGTGAGCCTGTCCTTTGTCGCTTGCTCGTCCATGCCACAACCATACACAAGTGTATTGACGAAATCCATGCACCGGGAGTAGGCTTCCATGCAAGGGTGTATGGAAACGCGGAGAACCTCCGATGGGCATGACCGGCCTCGAAACGTGGTACGGCTTCATGAAGTCGCATGACCAGGCGTCGCTATGGGAATTGCTGCATCCCGATGCGGTGTTCGAAAGCCCGGTGGTGCATTCGCCGCAGCGCGGCCGTGAGATCGTGTTCAAATATCTCACCGCTGCCGAGAAGGTGCTGGGCGGACCCGGCTTCACCTATATCGGCGAATGGCGCAACGACACCTCCGCCGTGCTCGAATTCGAAAACGAAATCGAGGGCATCAAGATCAATGGTATCGACATGATCACCTTCGATGCCGAGGGGCGCATCACGCATTTCAAGGTGATGGTCCGGCCGCTCAAGGCCATCAATCTGCTGCACCGTCTCATGGGTGAAATGCTGGCGCGGCAATAAGGCGCCTGAAGTTTCAAATCACATTCAAACGGCCTTGCTGTAGACTGACGGCAAGCTGCCGCAACTGATCAACGAATTCCAACCGGGAGGAATCCATGCCCAGTTACAAAGCGCCGCTCGAAGACGTCGGCTTTCTGCTCAACGACGTCTTCCAGTTCGATCGCTACAACAACCTGCCCGGCTTTGCCGATGCATCGGCAGATGTGCGCGAAGCAATCATCAGTGAAGCGGCCAAGCTCAGTGAAAACGTGCTGCAGCCGCTGAATCGCGTCGGCGATCTCGAAGGCTGCAAGCGTAACGACGATGGCAGCGTCACCACGCCGAAAGGCTTCAAGGACGCGTTCAAGCAGGTCACCGAAGGTGGCTGGCTCGGCCTCTCGGCGCCGGTGGAGTTCGGCGGCCAGGGTCTCCCAGTGACGCTGTCGCAGACCGTCGCGGAATTCCAGATCTCCGCCAATATGGCGTTCTCGATGTATGGCGGCCTCACCATGGGCGCGACTGCCGCGCTGATCGTGCATGGCAATGACCAGCAGAAGAGCAAGTACCTGCCGAAGATGATCGCCGGCGAATGGACCGGCACGATGAACCTCACCGAGCCGCATTGCGGCACGGATCTCGGCCTGCTGCGCACCAAGGCCGTGCCGCAGGGCGACGGCAGCTACAAGATCACCGGCACCAAGATCTTCATCTCGGCCGGCGAACACGACATGGCCGACAACATCATCCATCTCGTACTGGCCCGCATCGAGGGCGCACCTGCCGGCATCAAGGGCGTGTCGCTCTTCGTCGTGCCAAAAGTGCTGGTCAATGACGATGGCTCGCTCGGCGCGCGCAACGGCGTCGTCTGCGGCTCCATCGAGCACAAGATGGGCATCCACGGCAATTCCACCTGCGTGATGAACTACGACAATGCCACCGGCTGGCTGATCGGCGAAGAGAACAAGGGCATGCAGGGCATGTTCGTGATGATGAACGAAGCCCGTCTCGGCGTCGCCGTGCAGGGCCTCGCGCAGTCGGAAGTCGCCTATCAGAACGCCGTCGCTTACGCGAAGGACCGCCTGCAGGGCCGCTCGCTCACCGGACCGAAGTCGCCGGACAAGCCGGCGGATTCGATCATGGTGCATCCCGACGTGCGTCGCACGCTGCTCACCATCCGCGCCTTCAACGAAGCCGCCCGCGCCATGGTGGTGTGGACCGCGCTGAAGAGCGATGTCGCCCATCGCTCCGAAGACCCGAAGGAGCGCCAGGCCGCCGACGATCACATGGGCCTGATGACCCCGGTGCTGAAAGGCGTGCTCACCGATGGCGGTTTCGCCAATGCGGTGTCGGCTCAGCAGATGTTCGGCGGCCACGGCTATATCGCCGAATGGGGCATGGAACAGTTCGTGCGCGATGCGCGCATCGCCATGATCTACGAAGGCGCCAATGGCATCCAGGCGCTCGATCTCGTCGGCCGCAAGCTGCCGCGCGATGGCGGCCGTGCGGCGATGGCATTCTTCGGCGAGGTCGCAGCCTTTGCGAAGGAGCATGGCGCGGATGAAGCGATGAAGCCCTATGTCGGGCCGCTGTCGAATGCGCTCGGCCATCTGCAGCAGGCCACCATGTGGCTGATGAACAATGCCATGGCCAAGCCCGACAATGCCGGCGCCGGCGCGACCGACTACATGCAGCTGTTTGGCCTCACCGCCTTCGCTTACATGTGGGCCAAGATGGCGAAGGTCGCGCAGGACAAGATCGCGGCTGAAGGCGCGACGCCTTACCTGACCACCAAGCTGGTCACCGGCCGCTTCTTCATGGAGCGGATGCTGCCGGAAACCACGGTCCATCTCGCCCGCATCCAGACGGGCGCAGCCACGACGATGGAGCTTCCGGCGGAAGCGTTCTAACTCCGTCATTGCGAGCGTAGCGAAGCAATCCAGTCTTTCTTCACTTGGCTTTCTGGATTGCTTCGTCGCTGCGCCAAGGGGAAAGCCGAAGGCTTTCCCTGACCTCGCAATGACGATCGATAAATCGAATTTTAAAACGGGAGAGAACCAATGCCCGAGGCCTATATCTACGATCACGTTCGCACGCCGCGCGGCCGCGGCAAGTCCGATGGTTCGCTGCACGAGGTGACGGCGCTCGCGCTCGCCACCACGCCGCTGAAGGCGCTCAAGGAGCGCAACAATCTCAAGCCCGGCAGTGTCGATGACGTCGTGCTCGGCGTCGTCGACCCCGTCGGCGAAGCTGGCGGCGACATCGCCCGCATGGCCGCGCTCTCGGCCGGCTATGGCAATGACGTCCCCGGTATCCAGATCAACCGCTTCTGTGCCTCCGGCCTCGATGCCGTGAACTTTGCCGCGGCGCAGGTGATGGCTGGCCAGCATGAACTCACCATCGGCGGCGGTGCCGAGAGCATGAGCCGCGTCGGCATCGGTGCCTCCGGCGGAGCATGGCCGGTCGACCCGTCGATCGCCGTCCCCGCTTATTTCATGCCGCAGGGCGTATCGGCAGACCTGATCGCGACCAAATACGGTTTCTCGCGCGATGACGTCGATGCTTACTCGGTGCAGAGCCAGCAGCGCGCCGCCAAGGCGTGGGACGAAGGCCGCTTCAAGAACTCCATCGTTCCGGTCAAGGACATCAACGGCCTGACCATCCTGGCCAAGGACGAGCATATGCGCCCGTCCACCACGATGCAGTCACTGGCCGCGCTGCAGCCCTCTTTCGCCACCGTGGCAGCCATGGGCGGCTTCGACGGCGTCGCGATCCAGTCGCATCCGGAAATCGAGGGCGTGAACTATGTCCATCACGCCGGCAATTCCTCCGGCATCGTCGATGGCGCCGCGGCCGTACTGCTCGGCAGCGCAGAGGCCGGCAAGAAGAATGGTTTGAAGCCACGCGCAAAGATCCGCGCTTTCGCCAATATCGGCTCCGAGCCCGCGATGATGCTCACCGGCCCGGTGGATGTGACGAAGAAGGTGCTGGAGCGTTCCGGCATGAAGCTGTCGGACATCGACCTGTTCGAACTCAACGAGGCCTTCGCCTCGGTGGTGCTGCGCTTCATCCAGGCTTTCGATATCGACAATGAGAAGATCAATGTCTGCGGTGGCGCCATTGCCATGGGCCACCCGCTCGGCGCGACCGGCGCCATGATCCTCGGCACCGTGCTTGACGAACTCGAGCGCACCAACAAGTCGACGGCCCTCGTCACCCTCTGCATCGGCGGCGGCATGGGTACCGCCACCATCATCGAACGCGTGTAAGGAGCGGCCAACATGACCTTCAAGAATTTCAAGCTTGAAACCGACGCAGACGGCATTGCTCTCGTCACCTGGGACATTCCCGGCCGTTCGATGAACGTGCTCGACACCACCACCATAGAAGAGCTCGGCGCCATCGTCGACCAGACCACAACGGATGCCGCCGTGAAGGGCGTCGTCGTCACCTCCGGCAAGGACGCATTCTCGGCCGGTGCCGATCTCTCCATGCTGGAAGGCATGAACAAGATCTTCGCCGAGACCAAGAAAGCCAAGGGCGAGGAAGCCGCCCAGCAGATGCTGTTTGACGAGAGCCGCAAACTGTCGCTGACGCTGCGCAAGATCGAGACCGCGGGCAAGCCGTGGGTCGCGGCCATCAACGGCCTCGCACTCGGCGGCGCGTTTGAGCTCACCCTCGCCTGCCACTATCGCGTCGCGGCCGAAAATCCGAAGACCAAGCTCGGCCTGCCCGAAATCAAGGTCGGCCTGTTCCCGGGCGGCGGCGGCACCCAGCGCCTGGCGCGCATGCTGCAGCCGCAGGATACGATGCAGATGCTGCTGAAGGGCGATCAGGTCAATCTCGCCAAGGCCAAGGCGATGAACATTGTCGGCGCCGTGGTGCCCGCCGCCGATCTGATCAAGACCGCGAAGGAATGGATCAAGGCAGGCGGCAAGGCCGTAGCACCATGGGACGAGAAGGGCTTCAAGCTACCCGGCGGCCCCGTCTATTCCAAGCAGGGCATGATGATGTTCCCGGCTGGTAACGCCATCTATCGCCGCGAGACCTTCGACAACTATCCGGCCGCACGCGCGATCATGCAGTGCGTCTATGAAGGCCTGCAATTGCCGATGGATGCCGCGCTGCGCGTGGAATCGCGTTACTTCGCCCATGTCCTGCAGACCAAGGAAGCGGCCGCGATGATCCGCAGCCTGTTCCTGTCCATGCAGGAACTCAACAAGGGCGCGCGTCGTCCCACAAACGTGCCGCCGACCAAGGTCAAGAAGCTTGCCATCATCGGCGCCGGCTTCATGGGCGCGTCGGTCGGTTATGTCTCCGCCAAGGGCGGCATCGATGTGGTGCTGATCGACCGCGATCAGGCCGCCGCCGACAAGGGCCGTGCGCATTGCCAGTCGGTCATCGACGGGCTGATTGCCAAGGGCCGTGCCAAGGAAGCCGATCGCGACGCGCTGATGTCGAAGATCACGGCAACCGCGGATTTCGAAGTGATCCGGGAATGCGACCTCGTCATCGAGGCTGTGTTCGAGGATCGCGCGGTCAAGGCCGAGATCTACAAGAAGGTGCAGCCGCTACTGAAGGAAGGCGCCATCATCGCCTCCAACACCTCGACGCTGCCGATCAACTCGCTGGCCGAGGAATTCACCGACCAGTCGAAGTTCATCGGTATCCACTTCTTCTCGCCGGTCGAGAAGATGATGCTGGTGGAGACCATCGTCGGCAAGAACACCGGCGATGTCGCGCTGGCCACCGCGCTCGACTACATCCGCGTCATCGGCAAGACGCCGATCGTCGTGAATGATTCGCGCGGCTTCTTCGCCAATCGCTGCGTGTTGCGTTTCACGGCCGAAGGCCTCGAAATGCTGCTCGAAGGCGTGCCGCCGGCGATGATCGAGAACACCGCCAAAATGGCCGGCATGCCGGTCGGCCCGCTATCGCTGTCGGACGAGATCGCGCTCGATCTGGTGCTGAAGATCATGAAGGCCACCGAAGCCGACCTGGGCTCGCAGGCCGTCGACCAGGCGCAGAAGAAGCTGATCGTCGAGATGGTCGAGAAGCAGGAGCGCTTCGGCCGCAAGAATGGCAAGGGCTTCTACGAGTATCCGCCGAAAGGCAAGGGCTCTAAAGCGCTGTGGAAGGGCATCGCGCCGCTGCTGCCGAAGCCGGTCGATCCCGACACGCTGGACGTGGAAGAACTGAAACAACGTTTCCTGGTGGTGCAGGCGGTGGAAGCCGCTCGTACGGTCGAAGACAATGTGATCGTCGATCCGCGCGAAGCGGATGTCGGGTCTATTCTGGGCTTCGGCTTCGCGCCGTTCACCGGCGGAACGCTGAGCTATATCGACTTCATGGGAACCAAGAAGTTCGTCGAGCTCTGCCACAAGCTTGAGAAGAAGTACGGCTCCCGCTTCGCGCCGCCGAAACTGCTGGAAGAGATGGCGGCGAAGGGCGAGACGTTCTACGGACGTTTTGCGCCGAAGAAGGTGGCGGCTTAACGCCGCCTCACTTCGTCATTGCGAGCGAAGCGAAGCAATCCAGAAAGCCAAGAACTGGATTGCTTCGTCGCTACGCTCCTCGCAATGACGACTTTAAGCCACCGCGCCCAGGCACCACGCCAAAACCCCCTTCTGCGCATGCAGACGGTTCTCGGCTTCGTCGAACACCACCGATTGCGGACCGTCGATCACCTCGTCGGTGACCTCCTCGCCGCGATGGGCGGGCAGACAGTGCATGAACAGCGCATCCTTGTGCGCCAGCCCCATCAGCCGCTCATTGACCTGATACGGCCGCAGCAGGTTGTGGCGCGTCTCGCCTTCCTTGTCGCCCATCGACACCCAGGTGTCTGTCACTACGCAATCGACACCCTTCACCATGGCATCGGGATCATTGGAGAAGGTGATCCTGGCACCGGACGCCTTGGCCCAGTCCTTGAACGGCTTCTTCGGCGAAAGCTGCGGCGGCGTCGCGATGTTGAGCTTGAAGTCGAAACGTTCGGCGGCATGCGCCCAGGACATCAGCACATTGTTGTCGTCACCGACCCAGGCCACGGTGCGGCCCTTGATGGAGCCGCGATGCTCCTCATAGGTCATGACGTCAGCCATCACCTGGCACGGATGCGAGAAGCGCGTCAGGCCGTTGATGACCGGCACGGTGGCGTTGTTCGCCAGTTCCATCAGCGAGTCATGATTGAGGATGCGGATCATGATGATGTCGACAAAGCGCGATAGCACGCGCGCCGTGTCGGCAATCGTCTCGCCACGGCCGAGCTGCATCTCGGCGCCGGTGAGCATCACCACCTCGCCGCCGAGCTGACGCATGCCTACCTCGAACGACACGCGGGTGCGTGTCGAGGGCTTTTCGAAGATCATCGCCAGCGTCTTGTTCTTCAGCGGGCGATCGGGATCGAAACCATTGCTCTTCAGCTTCGCCTTCATGGCGCCGGCTGCATTGAGAATGTTGCGAAGCTCACTGGCGGGGACTGCCGTGAGATCGAGGAAGTGACGCGGAGTCGTGCTCATCACACGGCTCCCTTTGCCAGCACGGTGCAGGCCTGTTCCAGACGCTGCACGGCTTCATCGATATCGGACTCGGTCACGATCAGCGGCGGCAGAAAGCGCACAACATTGTCGCCGGCACCAACCGTCAGCAGCTTGGCATCGCGCAGCGCGCCAACGAGATCAGGCGCCGGAACGACAGCCTTGAGGCCGATCAGCATGCCCTCGCCGCGCACTTCAGCAAGCACGGTCGGATAGCGATCAACCACGCCAGCGAGTTTCTGTTTCAACAGCAACGTCTTCTTCTGCACCTCATCGAAGAAGCCGGGCTTCAGCATCACATCGAGCACGGAATTCGCAGCCGCCACGGCGAGCGGATTGCCGCCGAAGGTCGAGCCATGCGAGCCGGGTGCCATGCCTTCGGCGGCCTTCGCGGTGACGAGGCAGGCCCCGATGGGGAAGCCGCCGCCGAGCGCCTTGGCGAGCGACATCACATCGGGCTGAACGCCGAGACGTTCATAAGCGAACAGCGTGCCGGTGCGGCCCATGCCGGTCTGCACTTCGTCGAAGATGAGCAAGATGCCGTGCTGGTCGCACAGTTCGCGCAGCGACTTGAAGAACGCATTCGAAGCCGCGCGCACGCCGCCCTCGCCCTGCAGCGGCTCGATGACGATGCCGGCGGTCTCCGGACCGATCGCAGCCTTCACCGCATCGAGATCGCCGAGCGGCACCTGGTCGAAACCTTCCAGCGGCTTGCCGTAGCCTTCGAGATATTTGGCGGCGCCGGTGGCGGCCAGCGTGCCGAGCGTACGGCCGTGGAACGCGCCCTCAAACGTGATGATGCGCGTGCGCTCAGGGTTCCCCTTGGCGAAATGATAGTGACGCGTGACCTTCAGCGCGCATTCCATCGCCTCGGCGCCGGAATTGGCGAAGAAGACGAAATCCGCAAATGAGTTCTCGCACAGCCGCGCGGCAAGGCGCTCGCCATCCGGGCTCTTGAACAGGTTCGACATGTGCCACAGCTTGGTGGCCTGTTCCTGCAACGCGGCGACCATATGCGGGTGGGCATGGCCGAGCGAATTTACCGCAACGCCGCTGGTAAAATCGAGATAGCGCTCGCCGGTGGTCGAAATCAGCCAGGAACCTTCACCGCGCTCGAAGGCAACATCCGCGCGCGCGAAGACAGGCAGCAAGTGAGCCTGAGAAATTTGCGAGGATGGTGCGTTGCTGGTCATGACGGTTCCGATCAATCAGTCTGTGGTCCCTACCGATGTCTGCATGGTCGATGACACCAGTACGA
>JAEXHR010000187.1 GCA_023449855.1 Pseudomonadota bacterium
GGCGAGTTGCACACAACTCGCCACGCGATTGTAGTCATCTCACGACGATTGCCGTTACTTGCTCTGAGCAGAGCCGTTGACGTGCCCCACCTGGTTGGCCTGCGACGTAAACCAGATCGTGCCGTTCGGACCTCTCGTCATGCCGAATGGCTGCGCATTCTCTGTCTTCAGATCGAAGAAAGAGACAACACCTGCCGGCGTGATGCGCCCGATCTTGTGAGGTTTGAAGGCCGTGAACCACACATTGCCATCGCCGCCAGTAGCAATGCCGATCGGCTTTGTCTCGGCCGGCAACGGAAATTCCTTGATCTCGCCGTTCATCGAGATACGCCCGATGTGATCGGATCCATTCATCGAAAACCAGAGATGACCATCCGGTCCGACGGTGATGTCACGCGGCCGCGACTGTGGATTGCTCAGCGCAAATTCCGTGATCTTGCCCGTCTTGATATCGAGGCGACCGATCTTTCCCGCATTGCTTTCGGTGAACCACAAATTGCCGTCGGGCCCAGCCACCACGCCATAGGCCTGCGCATCGGGTGTGGGAATCTCGAACTCCTTGAATTCACCGGTCAGCGAGATGCGCCCGATCTTGTTCGCCGCCATTTCCGCGAACCAGATCTGACCGTCGGGACCCACCGTGATTCCGCGTGGCCACGATCCCGTGTTGAACTTGGTCGGCGTCGTCGCCTGCGAGGGAATCACGAACATGCCGTTGAACTCGCCCTTCGGCGAGATGCGACGGATGGCATTCTCTTCGCGCGACGTGAACCAGAGATTGCCATCAGGCCCAGCCGTGATGCCCTGTAGAACGCCGACTTTCTCACCGGGCACGCGGAATGCCGTCGCAGTTCCCTCCGGCGTCACGCGAAAGATCTGATGCTTGATGACTTCGGTGACCCACATATTCCCATCGGGTCCGAGCACGATCCCTTGCGGGCGCTGCCCCTCGCCCGGAAGCGACGTTTCAACAAGAGCGACAGCGTCGGCCCGCGCCTCCGACGGGACGAATATTTTCGTCAAAGCCAGAACGACGATGGCGGCATGGAGGCCTCGAACCTGCATATCAACTCCTGAGCAAGCACTATGAACCAGCGCATGCCGCCCTTGGGCTGCATGACGCAACGACAGCGCATTGCGTAGAGGAGACGATACGGGACGCACAATGGCGCCGATCTGGAATCGATCCAGCCATTCGCGTGCGATCACCCGATGGCGACCTCACGCAACCCATTGAGGTGCGACAAAATGCGCGCCTCAGCCCTGCCCTTCGACGATCTGGCGGAACACCTGACGCACGTCCTGCTGGGTGTCGCGGACGCGTGCTTCGAGCGAAGAGAAGTCCGGTTCGTTGCTGACACGCGCCAGCAGGCGCAGCAGATCGGCGCCGGCGGTCTCCGGTTTGAAACCATCGCTGACGCATAGCCGCAGGATCTGCGTGAGATCGTTGAACAGCCGGGCAGCGCGGCGCAGGACGTCGAAATGCTCGGTCTGCAGCACGCCGAGCTTGGCGGCGTTTTCGAGCACCTGCTGCGTGTTCACGCTCAGGATGGCAGGCTTCTCCGCCGCATGGACGAGCTGCAGATACTGCGCGATGAATTCGATATCGACCATGCCGCCCGCGGCATATTTGATATCCCAGATATCATCCTCGCCCTTCTCCTCGGCGATCGCCTGCCGCATCTCGGCGACGTCATTGGCGATGATCCCATGCTCGCGCGGGCGGGTGAGCACGTCGCGGATGGCCGCTTCGACCCTGTCGCGGAAGGCAGGCGATGCCGAGATGACGCGCGCGCGCGTCAGCGCCATATGCTCCCAGGTCCAGGCTTCGCTCTGCTGATATTCGGAGAATGAATCGATACGCGATGCCAGTGGTCCGGAGCGTCCCGACGGCCGCAGCCGCATATCTACTTCATACAGCACGCCGTAATTGGTGCGCGTCGTGAAGGCGCTGATCAGCCGCTGGGTCAGCCGCGCAAAATACTGCGCGCCGTGCAGCGAGCGCGGGCCGTCGGAATCCGGCGCGTCGTGGTCGAAGTCGTAGATCAGGATCAGATCGAGATCGGACGACGCCGTCATCTCACGGCTGCCGAGCCGCCCCATGGCGATGATCGCCGTTTCCTGATCCTTGACGCGGCCATGCTGTTCGACGAACTGATCCAGCACGAGGCCATGCAGGGTCTGTGCGATGCCTTCGGCGACATCGGCAAAAGCCGTGCTCGCCTGCGGCGCCGTCACCGTGCCGGACAGAATGCGCGTGCCGATCAGGAACAGGCTCTCCTGCCCGAACAGGCGCAAGCGATCGAGAAACTCTTCATAGGAGTTGGCATCTTCGAGCGTGGCGGCGAGACGCAGGGACAGTTCGCGACGATCCGGCATGGCGCCGAAGAAACGCGGATCGATCAGACCGTCGACGAGCTGCGGCTGGCGGGCGAGCATATCCGCAAGCCGCGGCGCGGCGCCGAGCACGAGCGCAACCAGAGCGACCAGATCGCGGTTCTGGCTCAGCAGCGAGATCAACCGCCCGCCGCGCTGCAGGGCCTGCAGGAAGCGGTCGAAAGCGATCACCGCGCTGTCGGGCTCCTCGGCATCGGCCAGCCCGACGATCAGCAGCGGAACGAAATCGAGAAAGGCCTGCCGCGTGCTCTCGACCCGCAGCGCGCGATAGTCGTCGTCGAGCATCCAGTGCTGCACGGTCTGCGCCACCATCGCCGGCTTGCGGAAGCCAAGCTTGGCGAGATGTTCGAGCAGGCGCTGATCGGAGGCCCCGGCCTTGTAGTCGACCGCAGGCAGATGCGTGTCGTCGGTGGCATCGCCCTCGAACAACCGGCTGTAATGCCCCTGCACGCAGTTGAGATGCTTCAGGAGATCGTGCGCAAAAGCCTCGCGGCTGGCATAGCCGAAGAAGCGCGCGAAGCGTTCGACGGCCTCTGCATCCTCCGGCAGCGCATGGGTCTGCTCGTCGGCGATCATCTGCAGCCGGTGCTCGACCCGGCGCAGGAATTCATAGGCGATCGTCAGCTCGTCGCGGACCTCGTCGGTGATCCAGTTGCGGGCGGCGAGAATGCCCAGCGCTTCCAGCGTCGGCCGCACGCGCAGTTCCGGATGACGGCCGCCGGCGATCAATTGCTGGGTCTGCGCGAAAAACTCGATCTCGCGGATGCCGCCGCGCCCGACCTTGACGTTATGGCCCTCGACCGAAATCTCGTTCTCGCCGCGATAGGTCTGCATCTGGCGCTTCATGTCGTGGACATCAGCCAGCGCCGCGAAATCGAGGTGCTTGCGCCAGACGAATGGCGCGATCTCGGCCAGCATACGCTCGCCGGCCTTGGGATCGCCGGCGCAAGGCAGCGCCTTGATCATCGCCGCGCGCTCCCAGGTGCGCCCTTCGCGCTCGTAGTAATACAGCGCTGATGCCGTCGAAACGGCCACCGGCGTCGAGGCCGGATCCGGGCGCAGCCGGAGATCGACGCGGAACACATAGCCGTCGCCGGTGCGCTGCTGAAGCAACCGCGACATGCCCTGCGCGACACGCACGAAGAACGTATTCGGCTCGATATCCTCGGGCAGCGAATGCGCCTCGAGATCGAAGAACACGATCAGATCGATGTCGCTGGAGTAGTTCAGCTCGCCCGCGCCCATCTTGCCCATGGCGAAGACGATCAGGCCGCTGCCCTCTTCGGGAGCCGCCGGGTTCGGTGGCAGGATGCGTCCGCGCCCGGCTTCCTGGGTCAGCAGATAACGGATGGCCGTCTGCACCGAGACGATTGCGAGATCGGTGAGCGCACGCGTCACGCGCATCACCGGCCACACGCCGCCGATGTCGCACAGCGCGATCATCAGCGCCGCCTCGGACTTCATCCGCCGCAACGCAATCATGACCTCGGCTTCACTGGATGCCTCGCCCACCAGCACGACGGCGCGCGCGATGAGATCCGGCAGCGCCTTGTCGGGATCGCCACTCAGCACGCGCAAGACGCGCGCCGCATCGACGCGGATCAGATCGAACAGATAGGGAGATGCTTCCGCAATCCCGAACAGAATCGCGCGGGCATGAGGATACTGATCGACGATGGCCTGCAATGCGCTGGCCTGATCGGGCGCGATATCCGTGAGCCAACCTGCGAAACGGCGTTCGGCCTCAAGAGGATCGAACAGTTCCGGTCCGCTCACGAACTGCGCGGCCAGCATCGGCTGGCCCTCGCCTGCAGTGGCTGAAGTCATGCCGACTTCTGTTGCACATTCGCGCTTTGCCCCGCAAGGGCCTCTCCGGTTGCGGCCGGTAATACCAGTGTCACACGCAGGCCGGGATTGTTGTCGCCGAGTCGCAATTCGCCGCCATGCAGCGTGGCAACCGCCGCTGCAAGGCTGAGACCGAGACCCGAGCCCGGCAGCGTCCGGCTCGCCTCCAGCCGCACGAAGCGCTCCACCGCATGTTTACGGTCGGCTTCCGGAATGCCCGGGCCGTGGTCGGAGACACTGAGCAGCACTTGCTCGCCTTCGCGGCGCGCCTGGATCAGGATCTCCGGCGTCGCGGCGGTGTCGGACGTCGCAGGCTTGCCATATTTGATGGCGTTTTCCACGAGATTGGCGAGGGCCTGGCTGATCAATTCGCGATTGCCATGCAGTGGCGCCAGCGAGGTTTCGACCTTGAGAACGAGATCGGCGTCTTCTGCGAGCGGTTCATAGAGTTCGTGAATGCCCGCGGCCACCTCGGCCGCGTCGAACACGGTCATGTTGCCGCGCGCCTGTCCGGATTCGGCGCGCGCGATCATCAGCAGCGCGTTGAAGGTGCGGATCAGGCCGTCGGATTCCTCGATCGTGCTTTCCAGCGCAGCCCGATAGTCCACCTCGTTGCGGGAGCGCGCCAACGCTTCCTCGGCGCGGTTGCGCAGCCGCGTCAGCGGCGTCTTCAGATCGTGAGCGATATTGTCGGAGACTTCCTTGAGGCCGTTCATCAGCGCCTCGATGCGTTCCAGCATCATGTTGAGATTTTCGGCGAGACGGTCGAGTTCGTCGCCGCTGCGGCCCACCGGCAGCCGGCCGGTGAGATCGCCGGCCATGATGCGCTGGGTGGTGCCGGTGATCGCGTCGATCTTGCGGAGCACACGGCGCGACACGAAAATGCCGCCGCCAAGGCCGAGCACGAAAACGATCAGCACCGACCATTTGGCGGCATCGCCGACGATGTCGAACAGCCGTCGCCGCTCCTCGAGATCGTGGCCGATCAGCAGACGGAAGCCGCTGGAGAGCTGCTCCACTTTCACCAGTGCACGGTGGTTCGACGAGTCGGGATCGTCGAGCCGGCGATACGGCGTCTCGGACCATCCCGATTTCTCAAGCGCCCCGGGCGCGAGCGACGACACATTGCCGGCGACGGCCTGTCCCTGAGGCGTGGTGATGAGATAGAGATTGGCGCCCGGCCGCAGCGCCCGGTTCTCGATGGCGAAGACGATGCCCCTCAGGCCCCGCTTGGCATAGAGTTCGCTGAGCTCGCTCATCTCGCCATTCACCGTGGTAGTGATCTGGTCGTTGATCAGCCGGTTCGTATTCCAGGCGAAATAGCCGAGCAGCGCTGCCGCGAAAAACGCGAACAGCAGCAGATAGGCAAGCGTCAGCCGGAATGCGGTGGTGCGAAACAGTTTGCCGAGGGCGGTCACGGATTGTCTCTGAGGATACGGACCTGTAGCCCGGGTGAAGCGCAGCGTAACCCGGGCTCCGGCATTTCAGCAATCTCGACATCCCCGGATTGCGCTTCGCTTCATCCGGGCTACAACGACGAGCTCACTTCACCCCGTCGCGCACCATATAGCCGGCGCCGCGGATGGTGTGCAGCAGCGGGCGATCGAAGCCCTTGTCGATCTTCGAGCGCAGGCGCGAGATGTGGACGTCGATCACATTGGTCTGCGGATCGAAATGATAGTCCCACACATTCTCGAGCAGCATGGTGCGGGTCACCACCTGCCCCGCATGTTTCATCAGATATTCGAGCAGACGAAATTCGCGCGGCTGCAGGATCAGTTCCTGGCCGCCACGGGTGACGCCATGCGACAGCCGGTCGAGTTCGAGATCGCCGACGCGATAGGTCATCTCTTCGGCCGGACCGCCCTGGCGACGCGACAGCGCTTCCACACGCGCGAGCAGTTCGGCAAATGAATAGGGTTTTGGCAGATAGTCGTCGCCGCCGGCGCGCAGCCCCTTGATGCGGTCATCGACCTGGCCCAGCGCGGACAGGATCAAGGCCGGCGTGCGGTTGCCCTTCTCGCGCAAGCCGCCGATCACCGACAGGCCGTCGCGCTTCGGCAGCATGCGATCGACGACGAGCACGTCGTAATCGCCGCTATCGGCCAGCGCAAAGCCCTCCTCGCCATCGGCCGCGTGATCGGCCACATGACCGACCTCGCGAAACGCCTTGACGAGATAGTCGGCGGATTCGCGGTCGTCTTCGATGATGAGCAGACGCATTTCGGGAACGGCTCTGGACGGGGCGGCTTCGCTGCGGATCGGTTGAACTTCTGTCACCATGGCGTGCACTGCGCTCTCATGCAAGGCGGCGGATCGTCCCCTGCCGTTGAAGGGGGATGGGCGGTGAAGCTGGGGGAACTTCACCGCCCATATGCCTTCCCTGGGAAAAGGGGCACATCCGAGGGAAGGAAACAGCGGGAGCGAGCTGTTCACTCGCTCCCTGGAAAGCACCGTCAGCGGGGGCGACTATGCCGGCGATACCTTCCGTCTCGACAGCATGATCCGGATCGGATCATGCTTAACTCAGAGAAACACGGCTTCCGATCCATCGAAGATCGGTCGGACGCCGCACGGTTCAGCCCTTGGCGAGCGGAACCGCAACGAACTTGGATGAGCCGCCCGAGCGAACCCGGATCAGCACGCTGTTCTTCTTGTCATTGTGCGCGGCGACGATGGCCTCGCGCACTTCGCCCGGCGTAGCCACGTTCTTGCCGGCGACTTCGAGAATGACGTCGCCTTCCTTGAAGCCACGCTCCGCTGCCGCGCTCTTCGGATCGACGCCGGTGACGACGACGCCTTCCTTGCCGGCGCCGGCCACGCTGCTCGCCGGCGAGACCGTGAGGCCGAGCTTCGGCACATCGGCGCCACGCGCCGAGTTGCCGCTATCGCCGCCGTCGATCGCAGCCTTCGCCTCGATCGTGTTCGGCAACTGGCCGAGGGTCATGGACAACACCTTGTCCTCACCCTTCTGCAGCACGTTGAGCTTCACCGTATTGCCAGGTGCGAAGCCGCCGATGGTGCGGGCGAGTTCGCGTGCATCCTTGACCGGCGTGCCGTTCACCGCGGTGATGACGTCACCCGACTTGATGCCGGCCTTGGCCGCCGGACCATCCGCCTGCGGCTCAGCGACCAGCGCGCCTTCCGCCTTCTTCAGGCCGAGACTGTCGGCGATATCCTGGGTGACCGGCTGGATCTGCACGCCGATCCAGCCGCGCGAGACCGTGCCCTTGTCCTTCAGCTGCGCGACCACCGTCTTCACCGTCGAAGCGGGGATCGAGAAGGCGATACCGACGCTGCCGCCCGAGGGCGAATAGATCGCGGTGTTGACGCCCATCACCTCGCCCGACACGTCGAAGGCAGGACCGCCCGAATTGCCCTTGTTCACGGGCGCATCGATCTGGATGAAATCGTCATAGGGACCGTTGCCGATGTCGCGGCCCGAGGCCGAGACGATGCCAGCCGTCACTGTGCCACCGAGGCCGAACGGATTGCCGACCGCCAGCACCCAGTCGCCGATGCGCGGCTTGCCATCGGCCAGCTTGGCGAACGGGAAGTCGGTGCGGCCCTCGACCTTGATCAGGGCGAGATCGGTGCGCGGATCGGTGCCGATCACCTTGGCCGAATAGGTCTTGCCGTCATCGGTGGAGACCTCGACCTTGTCGGCGCCATCGACCACGTGATTGTTGGTCACGGCATAGCCGTCAGCCGAGATGAAGAAGCCCGAGCCCTGGCCGCTGATCGGACCACGGCCGCCGCGCGGACCCGGACGCATGCCAGGGGGCATGCCGTTCTCGCCGAAGCGCTTGAAGAACCGCTCCATGGGCGAGCCCGGCTGGAACGGCGAGTCGCTGTTGTCGTCGTCCTTCGCCGCGACCTTCTCCTTGATGTTGACCTTGACCGAGATCACCGAGGGCTTCACGCGCTCGACGATATCGGCGAAGCCGACCGGCTGGGCGGCCTGCGCCTTGACCTGCTTGTCGACCTGCGCATGGGCAGCGGTGGTGAAATTGATGCCGTTGCTCGACGGCGAGATGCCGTAAGCGGCGACGCCGAGACCGGCGACGACGGACGCCATCAGCGCAAATTTGCGCACGGACAGCAGCGAGCGGCGCGGCGCCTTGTAGGACGGCAGGCCGGAAAAATCGGTGGGGCGATCGGACATCGAAGAAATCTCCAGAGCACGGCGCGGGGGGCAAGGCGCCTTGTGTGATCCGAAGATGAACGAGCCAACATTACCGCCCGCTGGCAGGGGGATTAAGGTTTTGTAATTTGGGGAGGATGGGTGTGGCGGGATGACGCGGGGCCAGCATGACGCCTCGCGCCGCGAACAAGTCCGACCTGTTCACCTTCTTGAAAACATGGCATAATCCACTCATGACCAAGAAGCATGACGATCGCGCGAAGTCTCCGGCCGGCTTCGTCATAGGCCGTGAAGGCTTTGCCAAAATCAGCGCGGTCGAAGGGATTCGGCTGTCGAAGAAGATGATGAACCGCGCGCGTCAAGCCGATCGTGATGGCCTCACCGACGAAGAACGTCGCGAAGCGATCATTCGCGCCCATCGCCGCACATAGCTGCTGCGATGTATGACGCGGTCGTCGAT
Source organism: Pseudomonadota bacterium (assembly GCA_023449855.1). Lineage (GTDB taxonomy): Bacteria > Pseudomonadota > Alphaproteobacteria > Rhizobiales > Xanthobacteraceae > Tardiphaga. The sequence continues at coordinate 8,847 of JAEXHR010000187.1, forward strand.
CCCTATTGCTATCCGGGAACGACGATCCTCATCAACAAACTCGACCTGCGCGATCAAAGGCAGCTCGACGCTTTCGAAAAAGAAATTGCGAGCCAGCGCGCCTCCGAACCGCTGCCGATCGGCTACTTCGACACAGCGCACTATCTCGCAATCCACGCGCATCTGTTTCAGGACATCTATGACTGGGCCGGGAACGTGCGCACCGTTCGGATCGCGAAGGATGGCAACATGTTTTGCTATCCCGAATACATCGATGCCGAACTCACAAAACTGTTCGATGGATTGCGGGCCGCCTCGTATTTTCGGAGCCTATCGCCAGAAGCGTTTGCGCGCCGTGCTGCTCATCTCGTTGCAGAGCTGAATGCCATTCATGCATTTCGTGAAGGCAACGGCCGAACGCAACTCGCCTTCCTGACATTGCTCGCGCACAGCGCCGGACATCCACTGAATCTGAGCCGGATAGGCCCGAAGCGCATGCTGGACGCAATGATCCGCAGCTTCGATGGCGACGAAACCGAACTGGCGGCAGCGATCGCAGCTCTGCTCGATTGACGGACGTCTAGCACCGAAAATGGAAGGGGCACCCCGCAGGGTGCCCCATTTTGTGCTTAAGCTTGTTAACGGGAGGCCCTCAATCACCAGTCCGCTAAAACCGACGAAACCATACGATAACGGCTATTGCACGTTGAGATTGTGAGGTATTCAATTGAGGCCGTCAAGGGGGATGCGGTGTGCTTCAAAAGAATATCAGGCCCTATCGGCTGGGACTCGATCTGGGCTCAAACTCGCTCGGCTGGTTCGTCACCTATCTCGACGAACGCGGCGAACGCCTTGAACCCACCGCCCTCGGCCCGGGCGGCGTCCGCATCTTCCCTGACGGCCGCGATCCACAGAGCAAAGCCTCCAACGCAGTCGATCGCCGCATGGCGCGTGGGGCGCGCAAGCGGCGCGACCGGTTTGTCGAGCGGCGCAAGGAATTGATGGCTGCGCTCATCGCGCACGGCCTGATGCCGGCCGACGCGCCCGAACGAAAAGCACTCGAACGCCTCGATCCCTATGCGCTGCGCAAGACCGCGCTCAAGGATGCCCTGTCCGCGCATCACGTCGGGCGCGCGCTGTTTCATCTCAACCAGCGCCGCGGCTTTCAGTCCAATCGCAAGACCGACGGCAAGGAAAGCGAGGATGGCGCCATCAAGCAGGCAGCGTCAAAGCTGACCCAGGCGATGAAAGACGACGGCGCGAAGACGCTCGGCGAATTCCTCGCAGACAAGCATCTCTCCTCCTCATACGAAGAGCGGCAGACCGCAATCCGCGCCGAACTCGTCAGGCTCGGCAAGGATCACCTCACCGGCAATGCGCGCAAGAAGATCTGGGCCAAGATCCGCAAGCGGCTCTATGGCGACGACGTCTTGCCGCCGCAAAAAGCGCCCGACGGCGTGCGTGCGCGCGCCACCATCAACGGCACCAAGGCGTCCTACGATTTCTATCCGACGCGCGACATGCTGAAGCAGGAATTCGCCGCGATCTGGGACAGGCAGTCCTCGCATCATGCGGCGATGACCCCAACTGCGCGCGACGAGATATTCGAGATCATCTTCTTCCAGCGGCCGCTGAAGCCCGCCATCGTCGGCAAATGCACGCTCGATCCCGCCACGCGGCCGATGAAGGAAGACCCGGACGGCTACCGCGCACCGTGGTCGCATCCCCTCGCCCAGCGCTTCCGCATCTTGCAGGAAGCACGCAATCTGGAAATCCGCGAAACCGGCAAAGGCTCGCGCAAGCTCACCAAGGAGCAGAGCGGTCTCGTCGTGCTGGCGCTGATCGGCAAGAACGATCTCAGCTTCGACCGCATGCGCAGCATGTTCAAGCTGCCGGTGGAAGCGAAGTTCAATCTGGAATCCGAGCGCCGCGACCGGCTCGATGGCGACCAGACGGCGGCACGGCTGTCGAACAAGAAAGCGTTCGGCGAGAAGTGGCGCTCCTATCCGCTGGATCGCCAGATCGCCATCGTGCGCAAGCTCGAGGAGACCGAGGACGAGGACGCGCTGATCGCATGGCTTGAAGCCGAATGCGGCCTCGACGGCGCAGCCGCCGCGCGCGTCGCCAACACCACGCTGCCGGACAGCCATTGCAAGCTCGGCCTGCGTGCGATCGGAAAAATCCTGCCGATCATGCAGGATGAGTTCGACGAGGACGGCGGCTCCGGCGCGGGTTATCACATCGCCGCCAGACGCGCCGGCTACGACCACGCCAGGCTGCCGACCGGCGAGCAGTTCGATGCGCTGCCCTATTACGGCAAGTGGCTGCAGGACGACGTGGTCGGCAGCGGCGATGCCCGCGACAAGAAGGAAAAGCAGTACGGCCAGTTTCCGAACCCGACCGTGCATATCGGACTCGGGCAGCTCCGACGCCTGACCAACGACCTGATCAAGGCCTATGGTCCGCCCACGGAGATCTCCATCGAATTCACGCGTGCGCTCAAACTCTCCGAAAAGCAGAAAAGCGAGAAGCAACGCGAGCAGCGCAAGAACCAGGACAAGAACAAGGCTCGCGCCGAAGAGCTTGCCAAATTCGGCCGGCCTCCCAATCCCCGCAATTTGCTGAAGATGCGGCTGTGGGAAGAACTCGCCCGCGATCCCCTCGATCGCAAATGCGTCTATACCGGCGAGCAGATCAGCATCGAGCGGCTGTTGTCCGACGAAGTGGATATCGATCACATCCTTCCGGTCGCGATGACGCTGGACGACAGTGCTGCGAACAAGATCATCTGCATGCGCTTCGCCAACCGGCACAAGCGCAAGATGACGCCGGCCGAAGCCTTCGGATCGAGCCCGACATTGCAGGGCCACCGCTATGACTGGGACGATATCTCCGCACGCGCCAGCGGCCTGCCGCGCAACAAGCGCTGGCGCTTCGATAGCAGTGCCCGCGAGGAATTCGACAAGCGCGGCGGCTTCCTAGCACGGCAACTCAACGAGACCGGCTGGCTGGCGCGGCTGGCAAAACAGTATCTAGGCGCCATCGCCGACCCCAATGCGATCTGGGTGGTGCCCGGCCGCCTCACCAGCATGCTGCGCGGCAAATGGGGGCTCAATGCGCTGCTGCCAGACCACAATTTCGGCGGCGTCGAAAATCGGTCGGAGGAATTCCTTGCCGCCACGGACGATATGGAATTTTCCGGCGTCAAGAACCGTGCCGATCATCGTCATCACGCCATCGATGGCCTCGTCGCCGCGCTGACGGATCGTTCGCTGCTATGGAAGATGGCCAATGCCTATGACGAGGAGCGCGAGAAATTCGTGATCGAACCGCCCTGGGCGACCATGCGCGACGATCTCAAATCCGCGCTCGACAAGATGGTTGTCTCGCACAAGCCCGATCACGGCATCGAGGGACAGCTGCATGAGGACAGCGCTTACGGCGTGCTCAAGGCGCCCGAGAAGATCGAAGACGGCGATAAGGACGGCGCCAATCTTGTCTATCGCAAAGCCATCGAAGGCCTGAACGACAACGAGATCGACCGCATCCGCGATCGCAAACTACGCGGCATCGTGCGCGCGCATGTGGACGCAGGGAAGAAAAATGGCATCGCACTCGACGTGGCGCTTCGCCAGTTGCAAGAAGCAGGCGCACATCCGCAGATCAAACATGGGCTCCGCCACGTCCGCATTCTCAAAAAGGAAAAGCCGGACTATCTGGTCCCGGTCGCCGATCGGCAGACTGGCGTGCCCTATAAAGCCTATAGCGCCGGCGAGAATTTCTGCATCGAAGTGTTCGAAACCGCGGAAGGCAGATGGGATGGCGAGGCGGTCCGCCGCTTCGACGCCAACAAGCGCAATGCCGGTGCGAAGATTCCGCATCAGCCGCAATGGCAGGCAGCCAATCCGGACGCGAAACTGGTGATGCGCGTTCACAAAGGCGACCTGATCCGCCTCGACCATGACGGCCGCACGCGCATCATGGTGGTGCACCGTCTCGATGCCGCGGCTGGGCGCTTCAAGCTCGCCGACCATAACGAAACCGGTAATCTCGACAAGCGCCACGCCGCCGACAACGAGATCGATCCGTTCCGCTGGCTGATGGCGTCCTACAATACGCTCAAGAAACTCGGCGCCGTCCCCGTGCGTGTCGATCCGCTCGGCCGGGTCTGGCGCATCCGCCAGGGTTAACCATGTATTAACGCCAAGGTTGCCCCGATCATTTCGACAACCTCATAGTGCCCCGGTCGCATCAAGGGCATGGGGCCGCGATGATCGGGCGCGTGGTGGAGATCGCATCGGACGGACGGCATCTCGCGATCGATCGCGGGTTCATGACCGTGTCCGACAAGGAGAACGAACTCGGCCGCGTGCCGCTCGACGACCTCGCTGCCGTCGTCGCCAATGCCCATGGCCTGACCTATTCCAACAACCTCTTGGTGACCCTGGCGACGCGCGGCGTGCCCGTGGTGCTGTGCGGCCCGCAGCACCGGCCGATGGCCGTGGTCTGGCCGGTGGACGGCCACCACGCCCAATCCGGCCGCATGGACGACCAGGCCAATGCCGGCGCGCCGCTGAAGAAGCGGCTATGGCAGCAGATCGTGCAGGCGAAGATTCTCGCGCAAGGCGCGACGCTGGCCGCGGTAGGTGCAGAGTCCGGCGGTTTTCTGCTGCTGTCGCGAAAAGTCCGCGCCGGCGATCCCGGCAATGTGGAGGCGGAAGCCGCGCGGCGCTACTGGCCGCTGCTGTTCGGCTCGGCTTTCCGCCGCGACCAGGATGGCGACGGCCTCAACGGCCTTCTCAACTACGGCTATGCCGTGCTGCGCGCCGCCACCGCCCGCGCGGTGATGGCGGCGGGCCTGCATCCGAGCCTCGGGCTCATGCATTCCAACCGCGGCAACGCCATGGTGCTGGTGGACGATCTCATGGAGCCGTTCCGCCCCGTCATCGACCGCGAGGTACATCGGCTGCGCGGCGACAAGATCGTGGAGGTGACCAGCGAGACCAAGGCCACCCTCGCCCGCCTGATGGTCATCGATCTGCCGACAGCGGATGGCGTCAGCCCGCTGATGACTTGCCTCGAACGGCTCACGAACTCGCTGGCCAAAGCCTACTCCGGCGAGACCGACCGTCTCGTCCTGCCCAAGCCCGGCCTGCCGCTCGGCTTCTGACCATGGCGGCGAACGGCAACGGCGCTCCTCCAGCTTTATCAGGCTATCGGATCATGTGGCTCGTGGTGTTATTCGATCTTCCGGTGGGCACCAAGAAGGAGCGCAAGGCGGCCACCAAATTCCGCCAGCATCTGCTTGATCTCGGCTTTGAGATGAGCCAGTTCTCGGTATACTTCCGCTTCTGTGCGGGCAAGGAACAGGCCGACGCCTATGAGCGCAAGATCGAGCAGGCGATGCCGTCCTCCGGCAAGATCCACATCCTGGGGATCACCGACAAGCAATACGAAAACATCCGCACCTATCGCGGAAGAAAACGCGAACAGAGCCCGCAAAATCCGAATCAATTCGCGCTGTTCTGAGCGAAGCGCGCCGCTGACGACACCCGCCCGACAAGAAAAAAGGCCCTGTTTCCAGGGCCTTAATTCCACACCGAGTTTAGCGGACTGGTGATTGAGGGCCAACCGCAACGGATAGCCCGTTGAAGCGCATGGAAGTGGCAGTTTAGCGGACTGGTGATTGAGGGCCAACCGCAACCATCTGTTAAGGAACAAGGCGGCCCAATTGAGTTTAGCGGACTGGTGATTGAGGGCCAACCGCAA
>JAEXHR010000207.1 GCA_023449855.1 Pseudomonadota bacterium
CACGAAGCCGTTCGATCCCGTCACCAAGAGCCGACGTTTCGCCATGCCATCCACCATCTCTGGTCAGGACGAGACCCCGCCGATAGCGCAGGGCCGATCCGGTGTTTGCTTACTTCAGGCGCTCGAGGTCGGCGTCGACCATCTCGCGGATCATCTCTTCCATCGAGGTGGTCGGCTCCCAGCCGAGCTTGGCCTTGGCCTTGGAGGGATCGCCGAGCAGCAGCTCGACTTCGGCCGGGCGGAAGAAGGCCGGATCGATGACGAGATGCTCGTCGATGTTGAGGCCGGCATGGGAGAAGGCGATTTCGCACATGGTGCGCACCGTGCTGGTGCGGCCGGTGGCGACGACGTAATCGTCCGGCTTGCCCTGCTGCAGCATCAGCCACATCGCCCGGACATAATCCTTGGCATGGCCCCAGTCGCGCTGGGCGGTGATGTTGCCGAGCCGCAGCTCGCGCTCGAGGCCGAGCTTGATGCGCGCCACGCCGTTCGTCACCTTGCGGGTAACGAATTCGATGCCGCGCAGCGGCGATTCATGGTTGAACAGGATGCCGCTGGAGGCGTGCAGGCCAAAGCTTTCGCGGTAGTTGACCGTGATCCAGTGGCCATAGAGCTTGGCGACGGCATAGGGCGAGCGCGGATAGAAAGGCGTCGTTTCCGACTGGATCGGGTTCTGCACGAGACCGTACATTTCCGAGGAGGACGCCTGGTAGAAACGCGCCTCCGGACGGACGAGGCGCAGGGCCTCGAGCACGTTGGTGACGCCGAGCGCCGTCACCTGGCTGGTCAGGATCGGCTGCTGCCAGGAGGAAGCGACGAAGGACTGGGCGGCGAGGTTGTAGACTTCGTCCGGCTTGATGTCCTGCACGAGCCGGATGAGGCCGGAGAGATCCAGCAGGTTGCCGTCGACGATGCGCACGTCCCGGTCGATCTTGAGCCACTTCAGGCGGCTGGTGTTGATGTCGGAGGAGCTGGAGCGGCGCGCCATGCCGAACACTTCATAGCCCTTGGACAACAGAAGCTGGGCCAGATAGGCACCGTCCTGCCCCGTAATCCCCGTGATCAGCGCTCTCTTGGTCATGTGACGCTCCTCATCTTTCGCAAGCCGGACATCGCCCTTCGCCTGATGCCAAGAGCCTTTGCGCCATGCCTGTAACGGATGAAGTCATGCGATTCAAGCAGGCAAAGGGGCAGTTTCGCGCCGGATAAACCAAGAAATCCGGCTTTATAGTTGAGCATTGTCCGAAAAAACTGCCGCATTTTCGTGTCTTTCGGCACTGTTCGGTCTTTTGCTCTTCGTTTAAGGGTCGGACCAGACGATCCGGGTCGGTGGACCCGGGATAGAACCCCTGGAACGAACGGTATCGCGCCCCATGAGCAATTCCCTCATTTCCGATCTCCTCCGCAAGCTTGCATCGGAACCGGACCGTGCGCCCGTCGACGACGCGCAGGCCGAAGCCCTGTTGCGTGATCTCGCCGGCGGTTTCTCGCAGACCAATGCCAACCTCCAGGCGCTGCGCCGGACGATGTCCGAAATGTATGTCGACATCATCGCCGGCATGGGTGGGCCGAAGGACAGGCGCGCCATTTCCTGCGCGCCCGGCCAGGTCTACAGCCAGAACAACGAGGACGGGATCATCGCCGAGATCCTGGCCCGCATCGGCACCGATACGAAGACATTCGTCGAGATCGCCGCCGGCGACGGCATCGAGAACACCACCCGTCTGCTGATCGACCTCGGCTGGAGCGGCATCTGGGTGGAGGCCGGCGACAGGGAGCTCGATTGCATCCGCAATATCGCCCGCGAACCGCTGGAGAGCGGGCGCCTCGTTCTCGTCGATCGCATGATCACGCTGGAAAACCTCGACGAGGTCCTGATGAGCCGGATCGATTTCGCACCCGACTATATTTCGGTCGATATCGACTACAACACCTCGCATGTGCTGCGCCGGCTGATGACGCTGAAGCCGCGCCTGCTCTGTGTCGAATATAACGGCCATTATCCTCCGAGCGTCGATTACGAGGTTCCCTATCGTGCGGACGGGCAATGGGTCGGCACCACCCGTTTCGGGGCCAGCCTCAAGGCGCTGGAGCGGATTGGCCGCGAAAACGGCTACAGCCTGGTGGGCTGCGATATCTTCGGCGTCAACGCCTTCTTCGTGCGCGACGACCTGTGTTCGGAAGAGAAATTCCTGGCACCGTTCACGGCCGAGGCCCATTACCAACCGCCACGCTTCAGCGCCGTCGGCATGCGCGGCCATGGCCGCCACGCCAATATCGATTAAAGCGCCTTATCCTGCCGTCAGGCGAAGCCGCCTGACGGCAGGATGCTCCAGGCGGCGGCGCATTGCATTCGCCGTGGAAGTCGAATATTAATTTGTCCGATGCGGCTCATGCCGCCCTGCCTTGCAGGCGCATTTTCTCCGTGTTGCGCCCTGCCGATCGTTCGATCTCTGAGGAAGCCTGTAGCAGATGCGGATCATTCCCTTTCCGAGCCAGTTGAAGAAAACCGAAGCCAAGGCCCAGGACTGGTCCCAGCAGGAAATTGCCGATTTCTACCGCGCCCACCGGCTGCTGGCGGAAAATGGCGTCATGATCGGAATCGACCGCGGCGTCAGCGATATCGGCGAGCCGTGGATGGTGTTCTTCGATACCGCCAGCCAGGATGTCTTCATGCATGTGGCGCGTATCGACGGTGTCTGCCACCTGATCTGCGATACGCTGGGACTGAAGCTGTCGGCCGCCAACATCGAAGCGCTGATCGCCGGCTTCGAAAACAGCGTGCGGGGTCATCTTTCGATTCGTGCCGAGCGCAATTCCAAGGTCGTGCTGCATCCGGCCGCGCGCATCATCATGTCCATCTCGGCGGTCTTCCTGTTGTTCAAGCTTGGCAATAGCGAAGCCCATGCGAAAGCGCTGTCGGAAAAAAGCCCGCTGCCCCAGACCGATGGCGGCGCGGTGCGTCCGACCGAAAAATCCACCGCATCGATCGCGCGGGCGCAATCGGCTTTCGCGCGCGCCTTCGAAACCGTCGATGCACCGGCCAGTGCCGCCATCGTTGCCAGCATCATCCTGGCCGGCGAGCTTTCGGTCCTGCACTCCGAAACCGCTCATGACACATCTTCTTCGCAGAAGCTGCCCTCGGTCGATCTCGATCCCATCAACGACGTGAAACTGAATTTGCAGTCGGAAGGGGAGCGGAAGGTCGTCGTTTCGACGACGCAGGAGCAGCATGCGGCACAGCAAAAGGCGGATGTGCCGATCGAGGTCAAGACGAAGGACGATTCCCTCGCCAAGGACGTCACCTTTACCCAGCAGGTTTTTGCCATCAAGAGCGTTCCCCAGGAAGCTCCACTGGCCGTCAAGTTCGATTTTGGCCAGAAGATCACCATCAACGAGGCCTTGAAAGCTCAGGCTGCCTCCCCCCGCGCTCAGGAGCAGGCAGCCGAACTCAGCAGCAATAGCACCGATGCAAAGCAGGCTATGGACGAGTTCCTCAAGAAGACGGACGCCAGCCGGACTGCGGCTATCGACCAGAAGACGAGCACCAAGACAGATACCAAGACGACGACTGAACTCGGCAACGTCACCGCGACCAGCGTGCCGACGCTCGACAATAAGGTCGGCTTCTTCATGAAGACCAACCTCGACCTGGCCAAGATGTATGCCCTGATGGAACATTTCGCCAAGGCCATGGGTCAGTACGACTTCGATTATGCAAGCGGCCAGGTTCTCATCGAAGAAAAGAACATCGCCAATCTCTCCGTTCATGATGTCGGCATCTGGACAAATGTGCTCGGCGACGGCAGCACGCTGTCGGTGATCGGCCATGCCAGCCTGATCGATGACGTGCTGACATTCTTCTCGTAGTGCGCCCGCCTGGATGAGCGGAACACGTCCATCGCCGAACTCCGGCAAGGTCAACGGCCCCTTGACGCGGAGATGCCTGCCCACATGCTCGATCGGCGCGACCTGCGCGGCATCGGCATATATCCCCGCCGCGCGATCGGCCTTTATCGCGTCTGCGGGATAACTCTTCCAGAGAAGGCAAACGACCTCGGTGAATCCGCCGTGCGTCACGGGAAGGAACTCGCGCGCAAGCACGCCATCATCGGTGGCGTCGCGATCTGGACCGGCCGGCAAGGCCCGGCATAATTGCCCCGGCAACAGCGATCATATGCACGTCCTGAATCGCGTTCGAGGTCTCCGGTGACCTGATTTGCAGCATGTGAGCCATGTTCGATCAACCGAGAGGCTTTCATGCTGAAGTTTTCCTTTTTGACTGCCGGATTATGGCTGTCCATCACAACGCTTGCTTATTCTGCCGAGAGTGTCGGCTTTCGAGAGGCCAAGCTGGACCAAGACACTGCCCGGTCGCTCCATGTTGCGATCTGGTACCCCACTGAAGATGGGGCAAATGCCGTAACCATTGGCGAGAACCGCGTTTTTCAAGGTACTTCTGCCGTAAAAGAAGCACTCCCCGACGCCGGCGCCCATCCTCTGGTGGTTCTCTCGCATGGTTATGGAGGGAGCTGGCGCAACTTGAACTGGCTTGCGCCCGAGCTTGCCCAGCAAGGCTATATTGTGGCCGCTCCGGACCATCCTGGGACGACGACCTTTAACAAGGATGCGGATCAGGCCGCAAAGTTGTGGGAACGGCCACATGACTTGAGCCGTGTCATCGATGTCCTGACAACCGATCCCAAACTTGCCGGAAAGGTCGATATACGACGAATCGCCGCGATCGGGCATTCGTTAGGCGGATGGACCGTAACCGCACTTGCGGGCGCCCTCTTCGAGACCATCCGATTTGTAAAGGGGGGCAGAACAAGATTTGTTCCCCCAGACACGCTAAGGTCGAACGGATCGTGAATCCTCGTCGCGAACCCGCATAATGGTCTGCCGGCTGGTCGCGAATTTCCTTGCTATCGCCGAAACACTCATGCCCGTCGCGAGATCGTTGCGGACACCCTGCTTCTGTTCATTGCTGAGCGTGAAGGGTCGTCCGAGGGTCTTGCCTTCCGACTTGGCGCGCTTGAGACCGGATTGCGTCCGCTCGATCAGCAAATCCCGCTCGAATTGGGCGACGGCATTGAGCACGTTCATGGTC
>JAEXHR010000228.1 GCA_023449855.1 Pseudomonadota bacterium
GTAATAGCGGATGGTCGGCACCTTGATGCCGGTCAGACGCGAGGCTTCTCCGATGGCGTAGTCCATTTGGGGCTTGAACCTCCAGTCGCTAGAGGTTGTACACTTCCAACATCTGGAAGGAAAGCGATGACCGACAAGAGCTGCACCACCGATAGCTGCTGCGCACCGCCGCCGATCGATTTCGCCACGCCGGTGACGATCCCGACGACGGCATCGAAACCCGCGACGCAGGATGCCTGCGCGAGCGAGGCTTGCGGCTGCTCTGGCGGCGTGCCGGTCTTCGACGGCGTCGATGCCAGATACAAGCGCGTGCTATGGACCGTCATCGCCATCAACGGGGTGATGTTTCTGGTGGAGATGATCGGCGGGCAACTCGCGGGCTCGCAGGCGCTCAAGGCCGACGCGCTCGACTTTCTCGGCGATACGATCACCTACGGGCTCAGCCTCGCAGTGATCGGCGCGAGCATCCGCACGCGATCGATGGCCGCGCTGTTCAAAGGGCTCTCGCTCAGCGCGATGGCGCTCTGGGTGTTCGGCTCGACGGTCTATCAGACGCTTGTCCTCGGCCTGCCCAGCGCCGAAGTGATGGGCAGCATCGGCTTCATGGCGCTTGTCGCCAACCTTGCGTCGGTGCTTCTGCTGATGCGCTACAAGGACGGCGACGCCAATGTGCGCTCGGTGTGGCTCTGCTCGCGCAATGACGCCATCGGCAATGTCATCGTGATGTTCGCCGCGCTGGGCGTCTGGGGCTCGACAAGCGCATGGCCCGATCTCGCGGTCGCCGCGGTGATGGCTGGCATCTTCCTGACGTCGTCGGTGCAGATTCTGAAGCAGGCATGGAGAGAATATTCAGAAGACACAGCTCCGGTCGATGCTCCGCGGCGATCGTGAAAGCTGGCTGATCTTCTCGGCCTACTCGTCCGCAAGCGTGCTCCTGAGGGCCAGCAGAGCCTCCTTCAGCGGAGGAAGCTCGTTCTTCACTGCATTCCAGATAATGCGGTCGTCGACACGCTGATACTCGTGACGGAGAATGTTGCCGATGCCCGCGATGTCTTTCCAGCGGACCTCCCTGTGCCGGGCCTTCAGCTCACGACCGAGGTGACGACTTGCCTCGGAAATGACTTCGAGCCCGCGCTCCAATGCAGAGCGCAGCACCCAGGAACGCTGGTAGTCACGATAGCTTTTCCCGCGAATGGCCTGCTCGATGCCCTTGATGCTTTCCAGCATGTCGTGAATGCGGAGCAGCGGGCTGCGCGGCATCAGAACACCCGAACGGCCTCGGCTTCGACCTTCTCGCGGATTAACGGATGCAAGCCACTCCGCGTGGTGAGATCGACATCGACCCCTAACCCGTCCTGCAACATCCGCTTGGCGGCGACCAGATCGAAAGCGTCAAACTTGCTGCGGGGATCGTAATCCAGAAACAAATCCAGATCGCTGGTGCGGCTCGCCTCATTGCGAGATGTGGAGCCGAACAAATACAGCGACGTCGCACCGCGCTCCTTCAGAGCGCCGGCAAATCCGCGCAATTTCTTCAAGGCTTCGGTCCGGGTCATGATGACACCCTACCACGTTCCTTTCGGAAGCGGCAGGAGCGAATTGAAGGCCGACCGGGTACCCCTCCCAAATGAACACACCTTGTCGGTCACGTCGGCTCCGGCCGGGATACGACATAGGCGGCGGAGCCGAGCATCAGTACGGCGACGACTGTTGCAAGTATCCAGCCTGGCTGAGCCTGGGTCCAGAACACAGCATATCCGATCGTCATTCCCGTCACTGCCATCCATTTGGCGCGGCGCGGGATCGCGCCCTGCTCGCGCCAGCGCCGCAGGCTTGGCCCGAAGCGCGGGTGATTGAGCATCCATACCTCGAGGCGCGGAGACGATTTTCCGAAGCACCATGCGGCGACGATCAAAAAGGGCACCGTTGGCAGCAGCGGCGTCACGATGCCGATCAATCCGAGCATCAGCATCACGCCACCGAGACAGGCGAAGATTGCTCTCTTCATGCGGATCGTCTCTCGTCCAGGTCCGTTGATGCGCACAATGCAAAACGCCGCCTCGCGGCGGCGTTGAGCTTGTCGATATGAAGCGCCCTGCCCTTACAGCGAGCGCTTGAACAGATGCGCGATTTCGCCGACGACGCCGCGGCGGAAGGTGAGCACGCAGACCACGAAGATCACGCCCTGAATCACCGTCACCCACTGGCCGAAGCCGGCGAGATATTGCTGCATGGCGATGATCACGAAGGCGCCGACCACCGGGCCGTACAGGGTCGCAAGACCGCCCACCAGCGTGATCAGCACGACTTCGCCCGACATGGTCCAGTGCACGTCGGTGAGCGAGGCGTTCTGCGCCACGAACACCTTCAGCGAACCGGCGAAGCCGGCCAGCGTGCCCGACAGGATGAAGGCGAGCAGCTTGTACTGGTCGGTCTTGTAGCCGAGCGAGATGGCGCGCGGCTCGTTCTCGCGGATCGCCTTCAGCACCTCGCCGAACGGCGAGTTGATGGTGCGGAAGATGATCAGGAAGCCGAGCAGGAAGCCGACCAGGATCACATAATACAGGATGGTCGGCTTCGACAGGTCGAACAGGCCGAACAGCATGCCCTGCGGAATGCCCTGGATGCCGTCTTCACCATGGGTGAACGGCGTCTGCAGATAGAGGAAGAAGATGAGCTGCGACAGCGCCAGCGTGATCATGGCGAAGTAGATGCCCTGACGGCGGATCGCGATCAGGCCGGTGACGACGGCCAGAACGAAGGCTGCGACCAAGCCGAAGACGATCGAGATCTCCGGCGACAGCGGGCCCATATTGATCATGAACTCGCCGATCAGCGGAACCTTGAAGCCGATGGTGCCCACCTTGGCCATATGCGCGGTGACATAGCCCGCGGTGCCCATGAACATCGCGTGACCGAAGGACAGCAGGCCGCCATAGCCGATCAACAGGTTGAAGGCGCAGGCGAACAGCGCGAAGCACAGCGCCTGCATCACGAAGAACGGATACAGGCCGGAGAACGGCACCGCGGCCAGGAGGACGGTCATGATCACGAAGGCGATCATCTCGTCCTTCACGCCACGGCTCTGCACGGGGATCGAATTATCGGTGATGGTGGTCATATCAGGTGGTCCGTCCGGTCAGGCCCGAGGGTTTCACGAGGAGCACCAGCACCATCAGTACGAAGACGACGGTGTTGGAGGCCTCAGGGTAGAAATACTTGGTCAGCCCCTCGATGATGCCGAGGGTGAAACCGGTGATGATCGATCCCATGATCGAGCCCATGCCGCCGATGACGACGACTGCGAACACGACGATGATGAGGTCGGCGCCCATCAACGGGCGAACCTGGTTGATCGGCGCCGAAAGGACGCCGGCCAGCGCGGCGAGACCGACGCCGAGACCGTAGGTCAGCGTGATCATCAGGGGCACGTTGATGCCGAAGGCGCGCACCAGCGTCGGGTTTTCGGTCGCGGCGCGCAGATAGGCGCCGAGGCGCGTGCGCTCGATCAGGAACCAGGTGGCGATACAGACGACCAGCGAGAAGATGACGACCCAGCCGCGATAGATCGGCAGGAACATGAAGCCGAGATTGACACCGCCCTTCAGCGCATCCGGGATCGCGTAAGGCAGGCCGGACGAGCCGAAATAGTTCTGGAACACGCCCTGGATGATCAGCGCGAGGCCGAAGGTCAGCAGCAGGCCGTAGAGGTGATCGAGATTGGCGATCCATTGCAGCATGGTCCGCTCCAGGATCATGCCGAAGATGCCGACGATGATCGGCGCCAGGAATAGCGCCGGCCAGTAGCTGATCCCTGCCAGATTGAGCAGGAAGTAAGCCACGAAGGCGCCCATCATATAGAGCGCGCCATGGGCGAAATTGATGATGTTCAACATGCCGAAAATCACGGCGAGACCGAGACTCAGCAAGGCATAGAAGGAGCCGTTGATGAGCCCGACCAGCAATTGGGCGGACAGGGCCTGGAGATTGATCGACATGGCGCTTTCAACTCTAGTGTTGTTAGTAGAAGTCGTGGCCCGGCGGCGGATGCCACCGGACCACAGCTCTCGTTATTTCTTCAAGAGCGCGCAGGTGCTCTTGTCGAGTGGCGTGAAGGCCTGGTCGGCCGGAATGGTGGCGACCAGCTTGTAGTAATCCCACGGCGCTTTCGACTCCGAGGGCTTCTTGACCTCGAACAGATAGGCCGGGTGGATCTTGCGGCCGTTCGGCTGGATCGAGCCCTTGCCGAACAGCGGATCGTCGGTCGGCATTTCCTTCATCTTGGCGACGACCTTGGCGCCGTCATGCGGATTGCCGCCGAGGGCTTCCAGCGCCTTCAGGTAATGCAGCGTGCCGGAATAGACGCCCGCATGCACCATGGTCGGCGGAGCCGCACCCTTCGAACGCGCCGAGAAGCGCTTCGAGAAGGCCCGGGTATCGTCGTTCAGATCCCAGTAGAAGGTCTCGGTGAAGTTGAGGCCCTGGGCGAGATCGAGGCCGATCGCCTTGACGTCGGTGAGGAACAGCAGCAGCGCGGCCATCTTCTGGCTCTTGGTGATGCCGAACTCGGCCGCCTGCTTGATGGTGTTCGAGGTGTCGCCGCCGGCATTGGCGAGGCCGATGACCTTGGCGCCCGACGACTGCGCCTGCAACACGAAGGACGAGAAGTCCGACGTGTTGAGCGGATGCTTGACGCTGCCGACGACCTTGCCGCCCGCGGCCTTCAGCGCGTTGGTGGTGTCACGCTCGAGCGCAGCACCGAACGCGTAATCGGCAGTGAGGAAGAACCAGCTATCGCCGCCGGCCTTGGTCAGCGCGGTGCCGGTGCCGTAAGCGAGGTTATAGGTATCGTAGGTCCAGTGAATGGTGTTCGGCGTGCACTGGGCATTGGTGAGGTCAGAGGTGCCGCCGCCCGAATTGATGTAGACGCCGTTCTTTTCCTTGACGACGTTGTTCACGGCCAGCGCGACGCCCGAATTCGGCACGTCGGTGATCAAGTCCATCTTCTCGCGGTCGAACCACTGACGCGCGAGGTTGGCGCCGATATCCGGCTTGTGCTGATGGTCGCCGGAGATCACGTCGATGGTCCAGCCCTTGGCCTTCAGGCCAGAATCCTCGACGGCCATCTGCGCGGCCAGGGTCGAACCCGGACCGGCGAGATCGGCATAGATACCCGAGAGGTCGGTGAGCACGCCGATCTTGACGTTCTTGTCCTGAGCCGCGGCCGCAGATGCGGTCGCGGCGGCAATGGCGGTGCCGAGCAGCAGTCTTGCAATCATTCCAGACATTCAATTCCTCTTCAGACTGCTCCCGGCACCCGCCGAGAGCATCATTTCTTCAGTAGTGGACAGGTGCTTTTCTCAAGCGGCGTGAACGCCTGATCCGCGGGGATCGTCGCCACCAGCTTGTAGTAATCCCACGGCCCCTTGGATTCTTCGGGCTTCTTGACCTCGAACAGATAGGCGGGATGCAGTTTGCGCCCGTTGGGCTGGATCGTTCCCTTCCCGAAAATGATGTCGTCGGTCGGCATGGACTTCATCTTCTCGACGATCTTGATGCCGTCATGCGAATTGCCGCCCACGGCGTCGAGCGTCTTGAAGTAATGGATCAGCGACGAATAGACGCCGGCATGCACGGTGGTCGGCATGCTCTTGTTCTTCATCCGCTCCTGGAAGCGCTTGGAGAAGCCGCGGGTGCCGTCGTTGAGATCCCAGTAGAAGGTCTCGGTCAGGTTCAGGCCGTTGGCGACCGGCAGGCCGAGCGCGTGAACGTCCGAGATGAACATCAGGAGGCCGGCGAGCTTCTGGCCGCCCTTGACGATGCCGAATTCGGACGCCTGCTTGATCGAATTGATGGTGTCGCCGCCGGCATTGGCGAGGCCGATGACCTTGGCCTTCGAGGTCTGCGCCTGCAGTAGGAAGGACGAGAAGTCCGGCGTGTTGAGCGGCGGACGCACGCTACCCACCACCTTGCCGCCGACGGCGGTGACGGCCGCCGTGGTGTCACGCTCCAGCGCCGTGCCGAAGGCGTAGTCAGCGGTGAGGAAGAACCAGGTGTCGCCACCCGCCTTGGTCAGCGCGGTGCCGGTGCCGTTGGCGAGTTGATAGGTGTCGTAGGCCCAGTGGATCGTGTTCGGCGAGCACTGCGCGTTGGAGAGATCCGACGTACCCGAACCGGAATTCAGGAACACGCCGTTCTTCTCCTTGACCACGTTGCTGACGGCGAGACCGACCGACGAGGTCGGCACGTCGACGATCACGTCGACCTTGTCGCGATCGAACCACTGGCGCGAGATATTGACGCCGATGTCGGGCTTGTTCTGGTGATCGCCGACCAGGACCTCGAGCTTCCAGCCCTTGGCGGTAAGGCCGGAATCCTCGATCGCCATCTGAGCGGCCAGCACCGAGCCCTGCCCGGTGATGTCGGCATAAAGACCGGACTGATCGTTCAATACGCCGATCTTGGCCGTCTTGTCCTGCGCCGATGCCAGAGAAC
>JAEXHR010000339.1 GCA_023449855.1 Pseudomonadota bacterium
GACGAAGACAATGGCGCCGACGCGAGCGAGGGTCTTGCCGTCCATCGCGCTAGCCTCAGTTGCCGCTGTTCGGGAACATTCGGGCGTTGCCGGGCTGATAGCCCGAGCCCGGCGTCAGGAAACGCCGGCGCTGCTCGCGGCCCTGTTCGGCGGCGGCGGCCTGCTCAGCCGACTGCAAGGCCTGCGCCCGGCCGTTGGCCGCCACGACGGCGGTGAGATCCGCGAGTTGCTGCGCCTGAAGCGCGAGGAGCTGGTTGCCGGCCTGCGTCGCCTGCAGCGCGCCGGTCGCGCCCTGGCTCTGGCCGATCAGCGCGGACATCTGCGTGCGGTTGGTGTCGATGTTGCCGACGACGCCCGCCTGCACCCGCATCGCGTCCTGCAGGCCGCCGACAGTGTTCTGCCAGCGCGAGCGCGCATCGATGACGAGTTGCTGGTCGGAGGCCGACAGTGAGACGTTCCCGTATTTCTGCTGGAACATCCGATCGATCTGCTGGACGTCGTAGGCGATATTCTGCGCCTGGTTGAGAAGCTGCTGCGTGCGCTGAACGGACTGCTGAAGCTGCTGCAGCGACGAGAACGGCAGGCTCGCCAGGTTGCGTGCCTGGTTGATCAGCATCTGCGCTTCGTTCTGAAGCGAGGTGATCTGGTTGGTGATCTGCTGGAGCGATCGGGCCGCCGTCAGCACGTTCTGCGCATAGTTCGAGGGATCGAACACGATGATGGCGTGGGCG
Organism: Pseudomonadota bacterium; assembly: GCA_023449855.1. Classification (GTDB taxonomy): domain Bacteria; phylum Pseudomonadota; class Alphaproteobacteria; order Rhizobiales; family Xanthobacteraceae; genus Tardiphaga. The sequence continues at coordinate 732 of JAEXHR010000339.1, forward strand.
GGCGTCGCCAGCATGGGCGTGAGCGCGACGGGAGCGGATAGCAGCGCGGCAGCAAAACGCGCTGCGCGGGAATTGCGCAGTTTCATTGGGACGTCTCCTTGTTGGTGAGCGTGGGGATGAGATCGGCGGCCCAGCCGACTTCACGGTGATCAAGCCAGGCGGCGAGAAAGCCGTCGCGGCCGTGTTCGGCGACGATTCGGGCGATGGCCGCCTGATCGGTCTTCGATGACGCGGCGCAGAGCGCGAGCGCGACATCGGACAGGCCGAGCTCGAACAGCCGGTTGCCGCGCCGCGACTGGCAGTAATAGTCGCGCTTCGGCATCGCCCGCGCGATGATCTCGATCTGGCGGTCGTTGAGGCCGAAGCGGCGATAGATCGCGGTGATCTGTGGCTCGATCGCGCGCTCGTTCGGTAACAGGAGCCGGGTCTGACAGCTTTCGATGATGGCGGGCGCGATCGCCGAGCCGTCGATGTCGCTGAGCGATTGCGTGGCGAAGATGACGCTGGCGTTCTTCTTGCGGAGCGTCTTCAGCCATTCGCGGAGCTGGCCGGCGAAGCCGTCATCGTCCAGCGCCAGCCAGCCCTCGTCGATGATGAGAAGAGTCGGCGAACCATCTAGCCGATCTTCGATCCGATGGAAGAGGTAGGAGAGAACCGCGGGCGCCGCGCCGGTGCCGATCAGCCCTTCGGTCTCGAACGCTTGAACGAAGGCCGAGCCAAGATACTCGCGCTCGGCGTCGAGCAGCCGGCCGTAGGGACCGCCGACGCAATAAGGCCTGAGCGCCTGCTTGAGATCGTTCGATTGGAGCAGCACGACCAAGCCAGTGATCGTGCGCTCCTCGACGGGCGCCGATGCCAGCGAGGTCAGCGCCGTCCAGATATGCTCCTTCACCTCGGGCGTGATCGGCACCCCCTCGCGGGTCAGGATCGATACGATCCAGTCGCCCGCCCAAGCGCGCTCGGGCACGTCGTGAACGCGAGCGAGCGGTTGAAGGCTGACGCTATCGGTCGCGCCGTCGCTGAGATCGCCACCGAGGTCATGCCAATCGCCGCCCATGCCGAGCGCCGCCGCGCGGATCGAGCCGCCGAAGTCGAAGGCGAAGACTTGGGCGCCGGCATAGCGTCGGAACAGCAGCGCCATCAGCGCCAGCAGGACCGGCTTGCCCCCGCCGGTCGGGCCGACGATCAGCGTGTGGCCGACGTCGCCGACGTGAAGCGAAAGCCGGAACGGGGTCGAGCCTTCGGTCTTGCCGAAGAGCAGAGGGGGCGCTGCAAAATGCTCGTCCCGTTCCGGCCCCGCCCACACCGCTGACAGCGGGATCATGTGGGCGAGATTGAGCGTGGAAATCGGAGGCTTGCGGACGTTCGCATAGACGTGGCCGGGCAACGAGCCGAGCCAGGCGTCCACCGCGTTGATGGTCTCGGCCGTGGCGGTGAAGTCGCGGCCCTGGATGACCTTCTCGACCAGGCGCAGTTTCTCGTCGGCTATGCGCGGATCCTCGTCCCACACCGTCACCGTCGCGGTGACATACGCCATCCCGGCATAGTCGGCGCCGAGTTCCTGGAGCGCGAGATCGGCGTCAGCCGCCTTGTTCGCGGCGTCGGTGTCCACGAGGACGGACGCCTCGTTGGTCATCACCTCCTTGAGGATCGCGGCGATCGACTTGCGCTTGGCGAACCACTGCCGCCGAATCTTGGTCAGCAGCTTGGTCGCGTCGGTCTTGTCGAGTAGGATCGCGCGCGTTGACCAGCGATACGGAAATGCGAGACGGTTCAGCTCGTCGAGCAGGCCCGGCGTCGTCGCCGTCGGAAAGCCGGTGACTGTGAGGATGCGCAGATGCGACGTACCAAGGCGCGGCTCGAGCCCGCCAGTGAGCGGCTGATCGGCGAGCAGCGCGTCGAGATAGATCGGCGTTTCGGGGACGCGGACCCGATGCCGCTTGGTCGAGACGCAGCCGTGGAGATAGGTGAGCGTCTCCGCGTCATCGAGCCAGCGGCATTCCGGCATGAAGGCTTCGACCAGGCGCAGGATGCGATCGGTGCGATCGGCGAAGCCGGTCATCACCTCGTTGGGGTCGAGGCCCGACTTTTCCCGCCCCTCGTAGAGCCAGGATTCTGCACGCGCGGCGTCCTCGGCCGGCGGCAGATAGGTGAAGGTCAGGAAATAGCTCGACTCGAAATGCGCGCCGGCTTCCTCGAAATCCGCCTTGCGCTCGGCATCGACCAGCGCCGACGCGGGATCGGGAAAGCGGCTGTCGGGATAGAGGTTCGAGGCATGGCGCTGCGCCTCGACGAAGATCGCCCAGCCGGAGCCGAGGCGTCGGAAGGCATTGTTGAGGCGGCCGGCGACAGCGACCAGTTCGGCCGGGACGGCGCTGTCGAGATCGGGGCCGCGGAACTGCGCGGTGCGCTGGAAGCTGCCGTCCTTGTTGAGGACGATGCCGGCGCCCACCAGGCCCACCCACGGCAGGAAGTCGGCGAGTCGGCTGTTGCGGTTGCGGTATTCGGCGAGGTTCATCATCGGCGCGCTCCCCGTCAGACCGAGAGGTGCGCGGGGACGCGCAGATGGCGGCGCACTACGTCGACGAAGAGCGGATCGCGCTTCGCTGCCCAAACTGCCGCGACATGGCCGATCGCCCAGATGGCGATGCCGACCAGCCAGAGACGCAGCCCCAGGCCGACGGCGCCAGCGAGCGTCCCGTTCATGATGGCGATGGCGCGCGGCGCGCCGCCGAGCAGGATCGGCTCGGTCAGCGCCCGGTGAACGGGGGCCGTGTAACCCGGGACTTCACCGCCCTGTTCGACAATGCCCGTCATCAGACCAGCGCCCCGCCGCCGAACGAGAAGAACGACAGGAAGAAGCTCGACGCGGCGAAGGCGATCGAGAGACCGAACACGATCTGGATCAGCCGACGGAAGCCGCCGGACGTGTCGCCGAAGGCGAGCGTCAGGCCGGTGACGATGATGATGATCACCGCGATGATTTTGGCCACGGGGCCTTCGATCGATTGCAGGATCTGTTGCAGCGGTTGCTCCCACGGCATCGACGAGCCGGAGGCGTGGGCGGGCGCGGCCATCACTACCGACAGCGTGGCGATGGACACGGTCATGCCGAGACGTTGGCGCACTTGAGTCAGGCGCATTGGGCGCAGGCGGTCGATCACAGGCTTTCTCCTTCAGGGCTTGGGGTGAGCAGGGCCGGGTCGCCGTCGCCCTCGATGACGGCCGGCGCGATGCGATAGTCCCCGTCCGGGCCGAGGCCCTCGACGCGTGCGAGTTCGGAAAGCCGGCGCAGAGAGCCGCGGCCGGAGAGGACGGCGACGATGTCGATTGTCTCGGCGATCAGCGCCCGCGGGACAGTGACGACGGCCTCCTGGATGAGCTGCTCCATCCGGCGCAGCGCACCGATCGCGGTGCCGGCGTGGATCGTGCCGACGCCGCCGGGGTGTCCGGTGCCCCAAGCCTTGAGCAGCTCCAGCGCCTCGGCTCCGCGCACCTCGCCGACCGGAATGCGATCGGGGCGCAGGCGCAGCGACGAGCGCACGAGATCGGACAGCGAGGCGACGCCGTCTTTGGTACGCATCGCCACGAGATTCGGCGCGGCGCATTGCAGCTCGCGCGTATCCTCGATGATGACGACACGATCGGCGGTCTTCGCGACCTCGGCGAGGAGAGCGTTGGTAAGCGTGGTCTTGCCGGTGGATGTGCCACCGGCGACGAGGATATTGGCGCGAGACGCCACGCCCTGGCGCAGCATCACAGCCTGTCCGGCCGACATGATCCCGGCGTGGACATAATCGTCGAGCGTGAACACCGCGACCGCGGGCTTGCGGATCGCGAAGGCCGGCGCGGCGACGACAGGCGGCAGCAGGCCCTCGAACCGCTCTCCCGTCTCGGGCAGCTCCGCCGACACGCGCGGCGCGCCCGCGTGAACCTCGGCGCCGACGTGGTGGGCGACCAGGCGGACGATGCGCTCGCCGTCCGCCGCTGACAGCCGCTCGCCCGTGTCGGACAGCCCCTCGGATAGGCGGTCGATCCAGAGCCGCCCATCAGGGTTGAGCATCACTTCAACGATGCTGGCGTCGTCGAGGTAGCGGGCGATCGCCGGGCCAAGCGCCGTGCGCAGCATTCGCGCGCCGCGCGCCAGACCTTCCGCATGTTGATGTGAAGCCGCCACATGACCCCCGATTCCATCGGGGTCGAGACAGTCCTTCCCCGGACGGGGATGATTAAAAGGGCCTGATTTTGGGCCGATTCAACAAAGATTCATCGGCGTAGTAGTGTAGCGTGCAAATACAGGAGAACGGCGGGGTCAGAATTCGAACGACGCGAGGTGAGCGATCAATGACGGCGAATATCAGCCATGGGAGAACCGACTCAGCGACGCGATTCATCGCCGCCAGCGCGGACGTGATCTATCGTGCGTTTGTTGATCCCAAGGCATGGCCGCAGTGGCTTCCGCCGGATGGGATGACCGGCCAGATCTACGAGTTCGACGCCCGGCCAGGTGGCACCTACAGGATGGCGCTGACCTATCGCGGCGATCACCCGAATGCAGGCAAGACCTCCGACGACACTGATGTCGTCGAAGGTCGCTTCGCAGAGCTGGTCCCGAATCGTCGCGTCGTCCAGATCGTGACGTTTCAGTCCGATGATCCGGCTTTCGCCGGCGAGATGCGAATGACGTGGAGCCTGTCGCCCGTGGCGGGCGGCACTGATGTCTCGATCATCGCCGAGAATGTGCCGATCGGAATAAGCAAAGCGGACCACGATGTCGGGCTTCGTTCGACTCTCGAAAACCTCGCGAGATTTGTCGAAGGATGATCTTACGCCGATCCGGTTAGATTGACGCGACACACTATGGCTCACCGTCGGCGGCGACGTCCTCGGAAATCTCCTGCCTTAGCTTCGGACCCTTCGCGAGGCGGCGGCCGAGAGCGGTGACGAACTGATCATAGCGTTCGCCGGCCTTGGCACGCGCAGCCTGCGCAGCAGGTTCCGGCAACGCCGGCGTGGTGGCGACCCAGAACCGCACGAACACTGCCAGCATCTCGACGGAGATGCCGACGTCGCGTTCCATCCGCGTCATGCGGCGATCGAGCTGATCGAGGCGCTTGGTGATTGCGGCTTCCTGCCGCTCAGCCGCATCGGGCGACAGGAAGGATTCGATGGCCGCCTCCGCGACCAGCGATCGTGAATGATCGCGGCGCGCAGCATGCTCGGTAAGCCGGCGCATCACGGCGGGATCGAGATAGACAGAGAGGCGCTGCTTTTTCGCGGATTTCGTCATGGCGACCTAACTAAAGCTCCATGCCGTCACCGGGATCGAGCGACACCTGACGCGCCACACCCTGCATCAGCCGGTTCATCCGGCTATTGCGGGTGGCGTCATCCTCGGCGTCATCGGCAAGGCCGATCTCGAACTCGTTCTCGATCGGCGCCTTCTTCTCGACGGGCTTCATGCGGCTCAATTCGGGCTGTTGGCGACGCTCGGATCCGGTCGGATCTTCGTCGCCCGTCTCCATCCCGGGCTTTGCCTCGGCGATCGCAGGCCGAGCCGGAAGCGGCAGCGCGGTCCAATCGTCAGGCCGGCCGTGCTTCGGCTGCGCGAGCGCCGGCGGCGGCAGGATGCGTTCCTTGAAGCGGGCATCCTCATAATAGCGCGCCTTCTTCGCTCGGATCGGCGGCGTGCCCGCGACCATGACGATCTCGTCGGTCGGCGGGAGCTGCATGATCTCGCCGGGGGTGAGCAACTGGCGGGCCGTCTCGGATCGGGAGACCATCAGATGCCCGAGCCAGGGTGACAGCCGATGCCCCGCATAGTTCCGCATCGCCTTCATCTCGGTGGCGGTGCCGAGCGCGTCTGACACGCGCTTGGCCGTGCGCTCGTCGTTCGTGGCGAAGCTGACGCGCACATGGCAGTTATCGAGGATCGAATTGTTCGCGCCGTAGGCTTTTTCAATCTGGTTGAGACTCTGGGCAATCAGGAAGCTCTTGAGGCCGTAGCCCGCCATGAAGGCCAGCGCGGACTCGAAGAAGTCGAGCCGCCCAAGGGCCGGAAACTCGTCCAGCATCAGCAGCAGCCGATGGCGGCCGGCCTTCGCCTGCAGATCCTCCGTCAAGCGGCGGCCGACCTGATTGAGGATCAGACGTATGAGCGGCTTGGTGCGGTTGATGTCGGAGGGTGGCACGATAAGATAGAGCGTCGTCGGATGTTTGCCGCCCACGATGTCGGTGATGCGCCAATCGCAACGCCGCGTCACCTCGGCGACGACGGGATCACGGTAGAGGCCGAGGAACGACATGGCGGTGCTGAGCACGCCCGATCGCTCGTTGTCGCTCTTGTTGAGCAGCTCGCGCGCGGCGCTGGCGATGACGGGATGCGGCCCAGCTTCGCCGAGGTGCGCTGTCTTCATCATCGCCGCCAGCGTCGACTCGATCGGGCGCTTCGGGTCCGACAGGAACGCCGCAACGCCGGCAAGCGTTTTGTCCTCCTCGGCGTAGAGGACATGGAGGATCGCGCCGACCAGCAGCGCATGGCTGGTCTTTTCCCAGTGATTGCGCTTCTCCAATGAGCCTTCGGGGTCGACAAGGATATCGGCGATGTTCTGAACGTCGCGGACCTCCCATTCGCCGCGGCGCACTTCGAGCAGCGGATTGTAGGCCGACGATCTGGCGTTGGTCGGATCGAACAGCAGTACGCGGCCGTGCTTGGCGCGGAATCCCGCCGTCAGCGTCCAGTTCTCGCCCTTGATGTCATGAACGATGGCCGAGCCGGGCCAGGTCAGCAGCGAGGGCACCACCAGGCCGACGCCCTTGCCGGATCGTGTCGGCGCGAAGCACAGCACATGCTCCGGCCCGTCATGGCGGAGGTAGTCCCGCTCGTATCGACCAAGCACGACGCCATCGGCGCCGAGCAAGCCGGCGGCCTGCACCTCCTGCCGTTCGGCCCATCGTGCCGAGCCGTAGGTCTCGACCTTTTTGGCCTCGCGCGCCCGCCAGACCGACATGCCGATCGCGACCGCGATCGAGATGAAGCCGCCCGATGCCGCGATGTAGGCGCCCTCGACGAAGATCGATGGCGCATAGGCGTCGAAGCCATACCACCACCAGAAAAACGAGGGCGGCAGGTAGAAGGGAAAGCCGAATAGCCGGAACCACGGCTGCCCCAGCTCAGGCTGGAAGGCGAGCCGCCAGGCCACCCATTCGGTCGCGCCCCAGGTCGTGACCAGCACGATGGCGAAGACGGTGAGAATCTGGCCCCAGAGAATTTTCGTAGCGGACATTGGGATGGATCTTTCTGCGAGGGATCAGAGGCCGAGGCCGCGCTTGCGGCCGAAGCTCCAGTCGATGCCGCCGTCATCGCGGGCGACGCCGGAGACGTGCTTGCCGAGCTGCTTTTCCAGCGAGGGCGTCCACGGCACGAGCTGGAAGCCGAGGCCGTCGTCGAGCATGGCGAAACGGCCCGAGGCGAGCGTGAAGCGCTGACGGTAGGAGCCGGCGACATATTCGCCGCTGGCCGCCCGATTGAACGGCTGGCCGGTCTCGGCGGCCAGCTTGTCGCCGAGCGCCTCAAGCTCGCGGCGGCGCAGCGTGTCGATCAGGTTTCGAGTGAAGGTAACACGCTGGCCATGACGCTCCCCGAAACCCTGTCTGACCAGGTGATCAGCGCGGCGCTCCAACGCCTGTCGAACTTCAGCGCCGAACCCACCCTGGGACAGCGCGGCCGGCTCGCGGGCGATATTCTGCCGGTCGAGCCAGGTTGCGCCTGACGCGGAGATCTGGCGGTCGATGTCGAGATCGGAGCGGATGGCGATCGCCACGCGCCGCTGCCCTTGGTTGTCTTCGAACCTGCGCAGCTCGACGATCGAGCCCGACGCGCTGTCGCCGGCCGCATCGAGGTCGGGGAGCTTGATGTGATGGGTGCAGCCATCGACACCATCGACCACAGCATAGGCCGTGCCCTTCAGCTCGTCGTCGAGGCCGCGATCGACCAGCCGACCGATGATCGGGGTGTCGAGACTCTCTGCCGCCAGCACATAGCTGGCCGAGCCGCGCTCGATGCCGCGTTCGGTCAGCGCGCGGTGCATCCGCTTGATGATGTCACCGCGCTCGCCGAGCTCGCGCAGCGTCGTCTCGGCCCTGCCGTCGATCATCCACTGGCCGGGGCCGACCTGTTCAGCGAGACCAAGCGTTTCGAGCTTGCGAAGCCGCCCGACCTTCAGCGCGTGATACTCGTCGGGCCGGATGTTCGGATCGGGCGCCATGTCGATGACGCCTCCCTCGCGGCCATCGCGAACAAGCTGCCGATCGAGTTGGGTCCAGCGCTCCGCCTCGACCTGGCGCTCCAGATTGCGGCGGATGTCGAGATCGGTGCGCGGCCCCAATTCCTGCGTGATGAGATCGGCGGCGCGGGCGCGCATCCCTTCCTTGATGTAGTCACGCGCGATGACGAGATCCTGCCCATCGTCGGCGCGCCCGCGCAGGATGATATGGACGTGCGGGTTGTCGGTGTTCCAGTGATCGACCGCCGCCCAATCGAGCTTCGTGCCGAGATCCTTTGCCATCTGGCCCATCAGGTCGCGGGCGAAGGATTTGAGGTCCGCCATGTCGACCGCGTCTTCCGGCGATACGATGAAGCGGAAATGATGCCGGTCGTCTTGGCATCGCTCGGCGAAGCCGCGGCCGTCGACGTCATCAGTCTCCGGCCCGAACAGCCGGGCCTTCTCCCCGTCGCGGGTGACGCCCTCGCGGCGCAGGTAGCTGAGATGGGCGGCAAGTGGCGCGGCGCGCGCGTGATGGCGAACGAGCCTGGTCTTGATGACGACGATGCGCGAACGTCCCGTCAGCAGTCGATTGGCGCGCACGCTCGCCGTCCGGCCGCGCCCGAAGGTCGAGCGGTTGCCGGAGCTGATCCGGCCGGAGCGCGAGATACGTGCGCCGGCCTTCTGCGCGGCAGCGAGCGCCTGAGCGATGAAGGGTCGGGCCCGCTGCGCGCTGGTGGAACGGATACGGCCAGGCCGGATGCGAAAATCGTCGTCGCCGCTCATGGCCGAGCCCCCACACATCGCGCCAAGGGCATGAAATCGCGGCGAAACCAGCATTGACGCGAGGTGCGCATAAACCCCGCACATCGCGAAATCGTCTCATAACCTATTGAAACAACACAACCGACCGACGCCGCACCTCGCGGCTTTTTATCTCGCCATCGTCCGGTCGTGTTGCCTGCCTCCAGCCTCCACGCACGCCATGTCACGCCGGAGCCCGCTATCGTGCGATCCGGAACCGGGCTGCTCATGGCGTATTCCTCCCGCCGGAGCGCGGGACAAATAGCCCGCCCGACTGCGGCTCGATGGCGGAAACATCGCGCACGGATGATGACGTCATCGCAGCATCGGAAGCGCGCTCACCCGGCACGGGATCGGTCGCTGGTCTGCGGTCCGGCTGTGCAATGAACAGCGGCGCGCGTGTCCAGGCGAGCGGATCTAGCGCTGCGACCACGATTGGACCGGCTGCATCACCGCTGGCGACGGACGGCATGACGCTCGCAACATAGGCGCGCGTTTCCGCGGGCAGCGCACGACCCCTCAGCGAGTCCTCGTAACGACCAGGCCCGGCATTGTAGGCCGCGATCCAGCCGGGCGATCCGTAGCGATCGAACAGCTCGCGGATATAGCCGGCGCCGGCGATGATGTTGTCATGCGGATCGTAAGGATCGACGCCGAGACGGTGGCGAAGGCGCAAGCCCGCCCAGGTCGGTGGCATGATCTGCATCAGGCCCATCGCGCCCTTCGGCGATAAAGCGCGCGGATCGCCGGCGCTTTCGGCACGCATCACCGCCCTAATCAATGCGATCGGAACGCCGAAACGCTTAGATGCCTCGGCGATGTGATCGGCATAGGGATCGCGTGGCGACGGCCGGACGATCGGAGCGCGCTGCGCCATCGTGACCGACGGCGTGACGCTCGCGAGGGTAAGGCCGGAAAGGAGAAGGAGAGCCATGCGCCGGGCAGCGCAAAGCGGCCCGGACGCACTCGAGCGGCTCGTCGTTTGGCGGCGAGCAAGCATCGCTCAATCCTTCTCGCCACGATCGCGTGGACGCGACCAGTGCAGCGACCAGGCGTTGCCGGGATCGTCGTCGCGGAACAGGTTGGCGCGGATCGGATGCGGGAATGTCGGATCGTCGATCAGCAGCGCGACATATTCGCCGGCCTTCTCGCCGGTGCGTTTCCAGCCCGCGCCGATCTCCGGGCCTGTTTCGTTGCTCATGCCGTCGAAGAGGTGAACGCGATAATCCGGCGCGTTCTCCGCGTCGAACGGTTCCGCCGCGACGATGATGATGTCCTGATGCAGCAAGAGCGTCCCGAGATGTCCGATGAAGCCGGTCTCGTCGCGCGTGAATTCGCCAATCTGGGGCATGTCAGTCTCCTTCGCGGTGGGGGTGGGAATGCCATCGGCGAGCACCGCTCCCGCCGACGGGAAGCGGTCAACGTGTCGGTGCGCGCCACGCGAAGCGGCCGGCGCCGTCCTCGTCGGTCCACAGCGGGACGGCGTGGCCGATGATCTGGTCGGTGGAGACCAGGCCGAAGTAGCGGCCGTCGAGGCTGTCGCGGACCTGCCAGTTCATGAGGAAGACTTCGCCGGTCTGGACGCGGCGGCAGCCCTGCCAGACGGGAAGATCGCGGCCGGCGCGATCACGTTCGAGCGCTGCGCCCACCTCGACACCGTCCACCGTGATGGTGAGGTTCGAGCGGCAAACGGTCTGCCCGGAGACGGCGAGGATGCGCTTCATCAGCGGCACGCCCTTGGGCAGATAGCCGCGCTCGGCGAGGAAGGTCGCGAGCGGTTCGGGTGCATCGACTGCGACAAGATCGGTGACGTCGAACGGCCCGTCGAAGTCGATCGAATAGAGGCCGATCGGCGCGCTCGCCGACGCGTTCCAGATCAGCTTGATCGGCATCGGCGTAAGGCCGGGATAGCCAACGCCAAGCGTGGCGAGTGTCGTCGCGAGGAGAAGCCCAGCGCGGCTCACGGCTCGGCCCTCCGGCGAGCCAAGAACGCGCGATGATGGTCGAGCGTGTAGGCGCGCGGCTCGTGTCCGGCGGTCAGCCGATTGTGGACGTGACGCCAATGATCGGGCGAGACCGCTTCGGGATCGATGCCGATGCGCTCGATCCCGTCGATCGCCTGCAGCACGCGCTCGACCTTGGGCCAGCTCTCGGCCTTCAGCAGGATGTCGCCACCCGGCCGCACGAAGGGCAGCGTCTGGTACGCATCGCCGCGCGACACCGTATGCACGATGTCGATGCGCGAGATGATCGTGCCGAAGTCATTCGAGGCCCAGCGGACGAAGGCGAAGACGGTGTCAGGGCGAAACGATAGGACACGCCGGCGCCGATCGAGGATCTGTTCGTGGGCGTGCGAACCGAAGCGGATCCAGTTCTCGATCTTCTTCTCGACCCAGGTCAGTTCGACATGGGTGAGATTGTCTTGTGGGAGCGTGGCCGGCGTCAGGCCGCCGCGCATGCGGGGGGCCGCGGCGCCGGTCATGAAGGGTCTCCTTCGGTCGGTGGGAATTCGCGCGCGAGCAGATCGCGCAGCATGTCGGCGACGGTGACGCCGCGCCGGAAGGCGGCGATCTTGATCCGTCCGCGCAGGTCGGGCGTGACGTCGATGGTCATGCGGGCGGTGAAGGCTTCACCGTCCGCCGCGCGCGCCGCGGGGGCATCGGCCGCCTTGATCCAGGCGTCAGGATTGGTTGGGCGCGCTGCGAAGCCGCGCCGTTCGGATCGCTCGCTCATGGCGCGATCCTTTCGATCTCGGTGACGAGCGCCGCGATCTCGCGCGCGGCGGGTCCGTTGTCGTCAATCTCGAAGGCGAGCCGGCCCGATTGCGCGGCGTCGGCGTAGATGACGCGCTGTCCGATCGCCGTGCGCAGCACTGGCGGATCGTGATCGGCGAGCGTCTCGGCCGTCTCGCGGGCGATCACGGTGCGAGCACCGCAGCGATTGAGGACGAAGCGGGCGCGAAGCTCCGGCCGATAGATGCGCGCCTCCGACAGGAGCGCCAGCATCTCGGCCGATGCCCAGCCGTCGAGCGGCGACGGCTGCACCGGGATCAATACCAGGTCGGCGGCGAGCAGCGCGGAGCGCATCAGCCCGGCGACGCGCGGCGGCCCGTCGATCACCACATGATCAACGTCACGCGCCAGTTCGGGAGCCTCACGATGGAGCGTGTCGCGCGCCAGGCCGACGACGCCGAACAGGCGCGGCGCGTGTTCGCGGGCGCGCTGCTGCGACCAGTCGAGCGCAGAGCCCTGCGGATCGGCATCGACCAGCGTGACTCGCTTTCCCTTACCGGCCCATTCGCCGGCGAGATGCAGCGCCAGCGTCGTCTTGCCGACGCCGCCTTTTTGATTGAGGAGCGCCACGATCATCGATGGCCTCCCGAGCGTGGACCGAAGGGAAGCCGCGGAGCGTCGGAGGACCTGTTTCTCGCTGTGTCGGTGTTGGTGAGAGCGGTGCTGCTTGTGCGCCGTTTGCCAGCGACGTTGAGTGCGTTCGCCGTCTGCCGCACGAGGTTTTCCACCTCCCGCGCGCGCTCTTCAAAGTTAGATTCTCTGTTAGATTCTAAGTTAGGGGCGCGATTTTCGGTTCTGCTGTCATGGGTTAGGCCCTGTTTCGGTTCCCGTTGGCACGAGGGACCGGTTCCTGATGGCACGCGCTTTCGGGTTCCCGATGGCACGAAGCCTTTCACAGCTTTTCCACAGGGCGGCGTCCGCTCGAAAGCGAGCAACGTCCGGCCGCCAGCCTCGATCTCCAGAAACAGCGTGTAGCCGGGAAGCGGCTGGCGGCGGATGATGTCGCGCAACTCGAAGGCGAAGCGTTTGAACGGCGACAGCGCGCCGGATTTCTGGTGGAGGTGGCGAAAGTCGAACCGCCAGCCATTGCGCTGTCGCCCGCCGTGCTTGCGCACCAGGCGATAGAGCCAGCGATCAAGTCCGCCCGTGAGATCGAAATAGGCCCTGTCGATCGTCAGCACGAGCGCGTCGTCGAGAACGGCCTGATAGAACCAGTCGGGCACGATCATCTCGATCCCGTCCGGCTTGCCGTTCCGGTTCGTGCGCTCCTTCCACTCGTTGATCCATGAGAAGCGGTGACGCCGGCCTTCGGCGGCTTGGCGGATCGAGGTGCTGACCGTCGTCGATTGCAGGCGGTCGAGCGCGGCCTTCAGGCGCTGGTAGTCGCGTAAGGATGTGCCACGGCCGATGAACTTGAGAATCTCATAGGGGGTGGCGGCCATCAGGCGTGAGGTGCGCAGGCCGGCGTCACGCGCCTCGACGATCTGGCTCGCAGCCCAGATCAGAATGTCGGCATCCCAGATGGTCGCCATGCCGTGATCGGGCACGGCTTCCACCCGGATCGACACATCGCCGGCGGCGAAGTCGATTGGGGTGACGCGATGGGACTTGGAGAGGGAGAAAAACGGATAAGCCATGAGATCCTGCGCGTCTCGGGCTGCGAACTCGCCGGGGAGCGCACGGAACAGATCGAGCTGCCCGCGCTCCGAGAGGGACTGGTGTCGCGCCGCCATTCGGGAATCCGGGGACGGTCAGCGTGCGTATCGTCCGGCATGTGCCGGCGGCGCGGGCGTGTGGCGCTTGGCCGGAAGCACGCTGCCGCGCGGATCGGAGGTGGAGGTGACGGCCCCGCGCTCGGCCCAGGCCTCGAGATCGTCGACGGCGTAGACGACGCGGCCGCCGAGCTTGCGATAGGCCGGACCGGTGCCGTAGGTCCGGTGCTTTTCGAGGGTGCGGGCCGATAGGCTGAGAAATTCGGCGGCTTCCTTGGTGCGCAGGAAGCGCGGCGGGAGAAGGGCGAGATCAGGTCGCATGAGAGGGCCTCCGTGGGTTCGTTGGGACCGCCGGGCAGCGGCGGGTAACGAAGGCCACGTTGGCGAAGCAGGACCGGCGAGATGCAGGGCGAATTCAGGGGGGCCTAAATTCGCCCACCAAGAGCCGAATGACGGCCAGCTAGGATTGCCGGCGATGACGAAGCAGCGTGCGATAGCCGCCCACGATCATGGCACGGGCATCTCGAATTAGGGATTTGACGGCGTGACGGGCGGAGGATGCCTGCCACTCATCGCGACCGAGAGCGCCGATCCGAAATATGACCTGCGCAATTTCTTGCTGGGTCGCGCCCGCGCGATGACCGTCGAAGGCTTGCAGCATCCGGCACAGCCGCGCGCGTTGCTGCCGTGTCAGTCGGGTGTCGGGCGGTATGGCGCGACCATGGAGGGCGGCGAGCAAGCGGGCGACCGATTCGAGCCGGTCGAAGCCTTCCTGCCCGAGCGGGATGAAGGCGCCGAAGGGTTTCGCGGGTCGTGTCGCGGAGGGATGAACAAGCGCGACGCGCTGGCCGTTTCCGAGATCGAGAGCCAGATGGGTCTCGTTGCCGGCGTCGATGCCGATGGCGGCGTCGAGCGTCGGTTGGGGGTCAGCGCTTGCGGATGGAATATCGGGAGGTGCGCCAAGAACGATGGCGCTTGTGTCTTCCTGGGGAAGCCAGATCACCCGCGCTTCGGGTGGTGCCTGCATCGGGTCTACCGGGAAATCGCAACCCCCACCGCTGCCCGATCCTGTCGGTCAGCGCGCCCAGCTCGCTTTCGTTGTCGCTGAGCGCTTGAAAATCTCTATCGTAGGATTCATTGCGACGCAGCCATTCCCACGCGACGTCGGACGCGGTCATGTCGGCGACATGGGCATAGCGTTCCGAGGAGCGCCAGCCGGAAGCATCTGGTGTCATCACGATCCTCCCTAGTCGTTGAACTTGTGGGAGAGTCAGGATTCCCGGCTGGGTTGTTCAGTGGAAGTCAGAGGACCGGCAAAGGGTGGTGCCGAAAAGGCATCGCGGCGATCACGGTGCCGAGCGTGCCAGGTCTCGATAGCCGTGCTCGGTCATCCACTGGGCGCGGGCGAGATGCGTGTCATGGATCTGGCGGCACCGGTGCGGTTCACGTGCCGGATCGAGGCCAAAGAGGATCTGGACGGCTTCGCGCCAATCAGCTCCGTCGCGCGAGGAATCGAGCAGGCGCAGATAGAGAACCATATGCTCGCGGTCATAGGCCGTGAGGGTCTGGCTGATCGGGGGCGCGTCGAGAAACGGCGGCATCGCGGATTCCATCAGGCGACTATATTCGCGCGGAAAGCATTCGTTAACACTCGTGCCCGGCATTACTGTGACAACGTGCGATGGATGGTGTGTGCCACGCGATCACGGCGCTGCTAACGCCTCGTCGGCCGGTCGTCCCGCTCATGGAGCAGCAGCACTCCTTCGCCCTTGTCGGTGGAAAGCAGGACGATACCGGCTGTTTCAAGCGCCCTTCGCACCTGATCGCGCGTCGACTCGTACACCTCTAATCCACTTTCGGACTCAAGGCGCTTGAGCGCGGTTAGCGATGTCCGGGCCTTGTCAGCGAGCGTCTCCTGTGTCCACCCCAGCAACGCGCGTGCGGCCCGCGATTGTCGGGCGGTGATCATGCATGATCACCTCCCACCGACGGACACACGCTTGCCAGAACTACGACTATAATAGTCGTTCTTTGCGCCCATTGCGAGGGTAATCGGCGTCTCAGGGCTGGCGGTGCCCTCGCCGGGCGGCCGAAGTGATTCGCGCTAGCAGTGGAAAGGCCCCGGCCTGTTGGGCGGGGGCCTTGCTCGGGGCTCAGTCGCCGCGGCGGGTCGGGCGGGACCAGATCAGCGAGTGGGTGTCGCCGTCCTCGTCGTCGAAGAGGTTGGCGTAGATGGGGGCGTTGAAGCTCGGATCGTCGAGCTTGAGGCCCAGATAGTCGCGGCCCTCGTTGGAGCGCTTGGACCAGGCGGCGCCGATTTCCGCGCGGCCGACCAGAACCCGGTGGCTGGGGGCGTTCTCGCCGGTGGCGCGGGTGTCGGGGACGATGCGCACGCCCTTGGCTTGGACGCTGAGGGTTACGATTTCGCCGGTGAACTCGTTCGAGCCGGTCTTCTTGAAGGTGCCGATGGTCGCCATTGTAAGTCTCCGTTTCGTTTTCGGGACCGCTCCATTGCGGCCTCGATGGCGATCGACAGGCCGGAGGCGACCGACGCCGCATCGCTTGCGACCGGAGCAACGCGGAGGATGGCAGGAACGACTTTGTTGTTTCGCGAGGAATGACGGCCTTGGCCGGCAGGGGAAGAAAGTCGGGACGCGCCGTTGCGGCATAGGCGGTCGAGGCGCAGCCGTCCTTCGGTCAGATCAGGCCATTGGAGAGGCCGTTCGGAGCGGTCTGGAGACAATCAGGAACGGAAGATCATGGCGACCCGGTCGCAACCAGCAGACGGCGCAAGCTGAAGATCATCTGCGACCCGTCCTCCCCTTGTACAGGCGAGGGTCGAGCTTTCGTTTCGAAGTCGGCCAGTGGAGATGACGCCCTCGACTTCGTGTTGCACCGTTCCCGCGCACAGAGGCGCCGAGCAGAAATCCGGGCGCTGTTGAGGCGGCCGCACGATGGGCTTCAGTCAGGTTCCGGTGACGCGGCTCCCTCTCCAACTGCACAACGCTGAGGGCTGAAACCCCCGACTGGTCGTCCCGGCGACGGTTCCGTCGTGGTGTCAGGCTGGTGCAATGCCCTGGCTGGACGGGCCGGTGCTTGCCATCCCAGCGACGCGCGCGAACGCGGTGACGCCGACCGCGACCGCACCGATGACGGAGAACACGAGCTGCCAGGTCTCCGACGGCATGGTGTGTTTCACGATGCCATGCGTGGCGTGGAAGCCGGCGATCGCCGCGGGTGCGACAAATGCCAGCGCGATCAGCAGGCGTGCCCAGAGCGGGCGGACAATTCCAAGCAAGAGCTGCCCCACGCCCAACGTCAGGCCGGCGCCGAGCATGCCGATAAGGATGGCGCCGAGCCAGCCCGCGCCAGTGTCATAGGCCCAGGTGCCGGCGGTCACGCCCGCGAAGAATGGCAGTGCGAACACCGCGAGCGTGAACAGCAACCAGCACAAGATGCCGATGGCTGCGAAGGATAGGACAATGCCGAGGATAATCATGGTGGTGTCTCCGAAAGAGCAAATTCTGACGGTCGCGCCTTCCACCACCACCACGGCGCATAGCAAAAGCTGTGCTCCGTCGGGAGCGGAAACCGCAGGGGTCTCCGCGTCGCCTGGAAGGGTGGCGCGCCGTCATGGCGCGAAGGGATCGACCTCGTGGACGATCTCCGAGACGTCGCCGTCGTATTCGTTTGCGGGTGTCACCGAGAGAGTGCCGTCGCCCGCGCGGAAGATGACGATGACGGCCATCAGCGTGGTGGCGAGGCTGAAGGCGAAGGCGTGTGCGTCGGGGAAGGACATCGATCCGGCTCCTGTTTCGAGCGGAGGACCATCCCCCCGCTGACAGGCGCCCGATGTGTTCGGCCGATGGCCGCAATCACCGCGCAGGCAACGCCGGCGCGGCGGCACGCTATGCGTAGTCCGACCCTTTACGGGTTGATGGCGTCAGGCCATCGGCTGGACCAAGGACCAGCGCCATTCAGCGGGGAGTGGTCTTCTCCGGGCTGGGAGCCGAGTCGATGTGGCCGTGACGTTGGTGAAGCCGTACTGTCTGCGCGAGCTGCCGTGCGACCTCACCTGCGTCATCCGCAAAGCCTGGTGGCCATTTCCTCGACGGCTCGCGCTGAAACCCGCCACGCTGAAAATGCGGATGGAGGTGGCTGATAATCCACTCGATGCGTGAAGGAGGCACCAAGCCGGCTTGAGCCGAATAATGGAGTGCCTTGGCGAGATCGTGCCCGATGTTCGCGCGGTTCCAAACATCATCGGTCGCGACGTTAAGCAGATAGGATTTGAGGAGGAGTTCGATGGCAATTGCAATCGCATGAAGGGCTTGATTGTCGAATCCTTGATCCGCCGCCCATTCGGCGGCTGCAGCCTTCACGGTGGCATTCTCCAGGAAAACCGCAGCGAGAACGGCGTCCGAACGTGCCGGTTTCGGGAGTGGCTTCAGTCGCTGCATTCGTTGCGTTATGCCATAGGCTTGGCCGTTTAGCAGGTGCCCGATGCGGCGGCGCTTACGCGCCGCCGAATTTCCACACCGGGATGCCGAGCTTCTTGGCTTTGTCGGCGAGGTTGTCATTGATGCCGGTGCCGGGGAAGTGCAGCACGCCCTTCGGCAGGATTTGCAGCATCTCGTCATTGCGTTTGAAGGGTGCTGCCCGGCCGTGCTTCGTCCAGTCGGGTGCAAAGCCGATCTGTGGGACATTGCGATTCCTGGCCCAGAGAGAAGCGATCTTCTCGGCACCCTTCGGCGACTTGCCGTGGATCAGCACCATGTCGGGGTGCTTTTCGTGGACCTGGTCGAGCTTGGCCCAGATCAGACGATGATTGTCGAAATCGAGCCCGCCGGTGACGGCGATCTTGGGGCCAGGCGGCAGGAGCACTTCCTGCTCGGCACGCTTCTTCGCCATGATGAAGTCGCGGCTGTCGATCATCGCCGAGGTGAGGTTGCGATGATTGACCTTCGATCCGGACCGCGGGAGCCATGCTTTGCCGACCTGGCGTTCGTAGTGCTCGGCGGCCTGGTCGCGCATCAGTTCGAAGGCGGTCTGACGTTCGACCAGCGTCTTGCCCTCGGCGATCAGGCGCTCGAGGTCGACTGACTTCACTTCGCTGCCGTCCTGTTCGCGCTGGGAGCGCTTTTGGGCCTGCTCGTTGTCGTCGAGCTCGCGGTTGATCCGTTCGGTGGCGCGATGAAAGACGTTCACGGTCGACCAGAGGAGATCGTCGAGGTCGGGTTCGAGGCGCGTATCCTCCAGGGTCACGATCAGGGCGTCGAAGATGTCGGCGATCGCGCCCGCGACCTCGTTGCCGTCCGGCAGAAGCCGCTGATCGGGTTCGTCGGCGAAAGGCCGGTAGCCGTGGAGCTGCAATTCGTTGAGGACGTGGTCGGTCGGTGAGGATTCGTGGTGCGGTTCGTAGTCGTCGTGATCGCGCATCGGATGCTCCGTCGGTTGGACCGCGACCGTCGCGGCCTTCATGGCGACGAAGCCCACCGGCGGGACGGCGCTGCACCCGGAGCGCAAGCGAGGGGCCGGAGCGTCAGCGGAGGATGGTGGAGGCCGGCTATTTTGCCTCGCGATGGAAAGCGGCCCCTTGGGGCCGCGCCGGAAAATAGTCGGCCGCAGCCATTGCCGCGCCGGCCAGCCTGTGGGCCGATCGCCCTCTCGAAGGCCGAGGCGCGGTCCTCTCCGATCCCCTGCATCTGAGCGAGTACGGCGGCGGGGCCGTTGCCGCTTCCTTACCGACTATGCCGCCAGCGCCATGAAGCGCGCGACGTCCTGCGGCCCGAGCTGCACCCGTATCTGGCCGCGGAGGGTCGCGAATCCGAGGGTGCGCAGATCCTCGTTGAAGTCGCCGAGTTGCGGCGAGATGACGATCGCCTCGATCCCGACCGCGTTCGCCCGTTCGATCAGGCTATCACGCGCACTATCGCCCGCCGGATCATCATCGCGCAGGATGTAGAGCCGCCGCAGCGTGTCAGGGAACAGGATGGCGGCGAGATGTGCTGCGGAGAGCGCCGCCAGCATCGGCATGTTGGGCACGACCTGTCGGACCGAAAGGACCGTCTCGATGCCTTCGCCGGCCGCCATGACCTCGCCACCGACGCCAAAGCGGACCGCGTTGCCGAGGAGATCGCCCATCGCCCGACGCGGGGTGTCGAGCGGCGCTTTGTCCAAGCGCTGGGGGTCGAGCCAGGTGCGATGCGCCCCGGTGATCCTGCCGGCAAGGTCGGTGACCGCCGCGATCATGGCGGGCCATGTCTTGGTCGGCGCGTGCTCGTCAGGACGATAATAGCAGCGCGGGTGGAAATACAGATTTCCGGTTCTCCGGAGATCCGTAATGCCGCGTTGCCGCAGATACGCCGCTACGATCGTGCCTGGAATCGGCTGCGACATGCGGATGAGACGCCGAGCGGCTTCGGGCGATCCATGCGGTGCAGGCGCCAGGGGCTGGAACGCGGACTGCTCCGGTTCCGGCGGCGGCATGCTGAGGAAGACCCGGGCCTCGTCAGCGACATCCTTGAAGTCGATGAGGCCGCAGCTCTCGCGAATCACGTCGAGGAGGTCTCCATGCTCGCCGGTAGCGGCGTCAGTCCATTTCCCGGCGGGGCCTTTGGGCGAGTCCTTGAGCCGGACGTACATCGAGCGGCCCTTGGTGTTGCGGGCGTCGCCCACCTGCCAGTAGTTGCCCTGACGGTGGCCATTGCTGAGATAGCGGCGGCACACCGCCTCGGCCTGTCGGCCGAGACGTTGTGCGAGATCGGATGCGTCGAGACGGGCCATCACGCTGCCTCCCGCTCGCCGACGCGCTGGATCGGGTAGGTGTCGATCAGCTTGCCGATGATGGTCGCGCCGTCCGCGCCGACGGGCACGAAGAAGCGGAGCTTCCACGAGATGATCTCGCTGAAGAGGCCAAAGGCGCGCAGGCGCTCGCGCATCGCGTCGGTGAAGCCGGAGAGTTCGATGCGATCGGCGCCCATGACGCGCACGCGGCGGAGTTGGAGGCATTCGGCGAGATCGAGGATTGTCTTGCCCTCGATGAGCGCGGCATAGGCATGGTCGGCGGACAGGTTCGTCGTTCCGACTGTCGTGGCGTTGGCGACCCATGCGGGCGACACGCGGCGGCCGATGATCCGTTCCCCGTCATCGGTCTGGAGCCGATAGACACGGCTCGACTCGTTGGGCAGCCGCTTCCAGATCGGCAGCAGCAGGCCAGCGACGATGTGGATCGTGGAATCGGAATAGGCTGGCACCTCCGCGATCTCGGCGTTCCAGGCGGCGGTGAACTCGGCGCGACTGGCGGCGATCCAATGGCTTTCGTCCATCATGCGGATGGAGGCGTGATGCTGCTCCATCGGCCGGATCAGCCGCACGCGGCGTTCGATCTCCCCGTCGTCGAGCATCAGCGAAGGCGCTGGAAGCTGAACGGCGGCGCGGTGGGAGCGCTCGTTGACCAGCAACTTGGCGGCCGGATCGTCGAGCCAAGCCATCGCCTCCTCGGCGGTCATCGGCCGGTTGCGCTCGCGCTGTTGGATGGTCAGCAGGCTGGTTTCCGCGCCGGTGCCGGGATGGGTGTAGATGGTCTGGCGATCGGTGACGACGAAGCTCTCCGCGCGCAGCGTCTCCAGTCCGATGTCGTAGATGCCGGCGGCGATCGCGCCCTCGACCTTGGCGGTCAGGAGCTGTTCGAAGGCGGCGAACAGGACGTCCTGCAGGTCGATGGTGAGCGCCAGGAGGCGATTAAGAAAGGTCGTGATCGGCGGCAGCTCGTCCTTGATGCCGTTGTCGTCCATCAGCTTCAGGCCGGTCGTGTCCTCAAACCGCTGGAGTGAGCATCCCTCCACCTTGCCGCGCACGATCAGGATATAGAGCTGGCGCAAGGCATCGCGCGCATAGTGGCTCTCGAGATTGTCCTCGGGCCGGAACAGGCCCTGGCCGCCGGTCTGGCGCTGGCCGCGCGTGATCGCGCCGAGCGTGTCGAGCCGGCGCGCGATGGTCGATAGGAAGCGCTTCTCCGCCTTCACATTGGTCGCGATCGGACGGAAGAGCGGCGGCTGCGCCTGGTTGGTGCGGTGGGTGCGGCCGAGGCCCTGGATCGCGGCGTCGGCTTTCCAGCCCGGCTCAAGCAGATAGTGGACGCGAAGCCGCGTGTTCCGCGCCGACAGCTCCGCATGGTAGCTGCGGCCCGTACCGCCGGCATCGCTGAACACGAGCACGCGCTTCATGTCGTCCATGAAGGCCTGGGTCTCGGCGAGATTGGCGGACGCCGCGCGGGTCTCGACCACAAGGCGCTGTCCCTTGCGCACGATACGACGCGAGCGGCCGGTGACCTCGGCCACCATGTCCGCGCCGAAGTGCTGGACGATCTGGTCGAGCGCGCCAGGGACCGGCGGAAGGCTCGCCAGCTTCTCGATCAGCTCTGTGCGGCGGGCGACCGCCTCGCGGCTCTCGACCGGCTGGCCGTCGCGAAAGACCGGACGCGAGGACATATTGCCCTCGCCGTCGGTGAAGAGCTCGTAGAGCTGCACCGGGAAGGAATGGGCGAGATAATCGAGGACATATTCGCGGGGCGTGATGTCGACGCGAATGTCATTCCACTCCTCGGTCGGAATTTCGGCCAAGCGCCGTTCCATCAGTGCCTCGCCGGTCGAGACGATCTGGATGACCGCGGAATGCCCAGCCTCCAGGTCCGCCGCGATCGAGCGGATCAACGTCGGCGTCTTCATCGAGGTCAGCAGATGACCGAAGAAACGCTGCTTGGCGCTTTCGAAGGCGGAGCGCGCGGCGGATTTGGCCTGGCGGTTCAATGTCCCGGTCGAGCCGGTGATGTTGGCCGCCTCCATGGCCGCATCGAGATGGTTGTGGATGATGGCGAAGGCGCCGGCATAAGCATCGTAGATGCGCCGCTGCTCGGCGGTCAGCTCGTGCTCGACCAGCTCATATTCGACGCCGTCGAACGACAGCGATCGGGCGGTGTAGAGGCCGAGCGCGCGAAGGTCGCGGGCAAGCACCTCCATCGCCGCGACGCCGCCGGCCTCGATCGCCTCGACAAACTCGGCGCGGGTCGAGAAGGGAAAATCGTCGCCACCCCACAGGCCCAGGCGCTGCGCGTAGGCAAGGTTCTGGACCGTGGTGGCGCCGGTCGCCGAGACATAGACGACGCGAGCATCGGGCAAGGCGTGTTGCAGGCGAAGCCCTGCGCGCCCTTGCTGCGAGGGCGTGACATCGCCGCGTTCTCCCTTGCCGCCGCCAGCGTTCTGCATCGCGTGCGCCTCGTCGAAAATGATCACTCCGTCGAAATCGGAGCCCAACCATTCGACGATCTGCTTGACCCGCGAAACCTTCTCGCCGCGGTCGTCGGAGCGCAGCGTGGCATAGGTTGTAAATAGGACGCCCTCCGGCAGCGTGATCGGCTTGCCCTGCGGGAAGCGCGAGAGCGGCGTGACCAGCAGGCGCTCCATGCCGAGTGCGGACCAGTCGCGCTGCGCATCCTCAATCAGCTTGTCGGATTTGGAGATCCAGACCGCCTTGCGCCGGCCCTGCATCCAGTTGTCGAGCACGATGCTGGCCGACTCGCGCCCCTTTCCGACGCCGGTGCCGTCGCCGATGAAGAAGCCGCGGCGGAAGCGGACGACGCCGTTTGCATCATCGGCGGCGGCCGCCACGACATCGAAAGTGTCGTCGATGGTCCAGGAACCTGCGAGAAAATCGGAATGGGCTTCGCCCGCGAAGATCAGGGTTTCGAGCTGGGAGTCTGAGAGCGAGTCCATGATGGTCGCTGGCAGCGTCGGCCGATAGCTCGGCTTGGGCGGGGCGACCGAGGCCATGGCGGCGGATTGCACGAGCTTGGTGGGATGGGCCTGAGAGCCGGGAATACGGATCGTCTGCAATCCGTATTGCTCGTAGATCGCGTCGCTGAGGCGGGCGCCCTCGGCCGGGGTCCAGTCGACGGTCTCATAGGCGAGCGGCACGCCCTCGGGATCGGCGAGGCCCACGCGGGTCGCCGATGTCGCCGCGGTGCGCGCGAGATAGCCGCGAACGGTGCGCGGCGTGGCGCCGGTCGGCATGACCTGAACAGCAGGCGCGACAGCCAGGCGCGGCGGCACATGCTCGGCGATCCACGTCATCAGCGTGGCGATGTCGGGAGCGGTGCCGGGGGACGCCGGAAATGCGGATGGCTCGTCGGCCGGGATCTTGTCGATCACGGTCAGCCGGGTTTCGACGGTCGTGCCGTGCTTGGCATAGACTGAGCCATGGACGGCGGCGGTGAACACGACGCGGCCCCTCTCCTGCAGGCGGACGAAGGCGTCGCGCCAGGCCGGTATGTCGGGGCCGAAATTCGCGCCGGTGATCGCGACCAGGCGCCCGCCATCGGCGAGCCGCGCGAGCGCGGATGCGAGATGGCGATAGGCTGCGTCGGCGACACGCCCCTCGACATTGGCGAGGACCGAGAATGGCGGGTTCATCACCACGATTGTTGGGACGGTCGCCGGGTCGAGATGATCGTCGATCTGGGCTGCGTCGAAGCGGGTCACGGGAATGGCCGGAAAGAGGGAGGAGATGAGTGCGGCCCGGGTTTCGGCGAGTTCGTTGAGGACAAGCGTGCCGCCGGCGATCTCGGCGAGGATGGCGAGCAGGCCGGTGCCGGCCGATGGTTCGAGCACGCGATCGGCGGGTGTGATGGCGGCCGCAGTGATCGCGGCCAGGCCGAGCGGGATCGGCGTCGAGAATTGCTGGAAGGCCTGCGCCTCCTCGGAGCGGCGCGTGTGGGTGGGCAGAAGTCCCGCGATCTTGCCGAACAGAGGAACCGCCGCAGCCGGAGACCCGGCTTTGCGCAAAAGCGCCTTTCCGTATTTGCGGAGCATGAGGACGGTTGCGGCTTCGCAGGCGTCATAGGCGTCCTTCCAGTCCCAGGCGCCGGCAGTATCGGACGCGCCGAAGGCGGTCTCCATGGCGGTGCGCAAGACCGCGGCGTCGATGCGCTCGCCGCGCTCGATGTGAGGAAGGAGGAGAAGTGCCGCGGCATGGATGGCGGCAGCGTCGGTCGGCTGATCGGCGGCGGTCGGCAGCGCCGCCGCAAGGGTGTGAGCATTCATGGGAGACGTCCTCGGGAGAGCGGAGCGGGAAAGCCCGCCGGCGCTCTCTCTCGGACCGGACGGGCTCAAACCCGTCCCGGCCTTCCTCTCGCTCTCAAGGGGCGCGGCCCGGCCGCGCCATCAAGCGACAGACAATGGTCTCGATGATGTCAGGCACCATCGCCGCCATCGATCACCTCGGCGAGCCAACCGTTGGTATAGATCCACGCCACAGTTTCGCCGGTCGCGAGATCGAGGACATGCGCGCCGCCACCGAAGCCATCGAGACGCGGCCGGGAGCAGGTGTTGGCGTACTGAAAGCCCCATCGGCCGGTGAGGTGGAATTCGGCGGCGCAGCGTATGACGAACTGGATCAGCCGTTCGGGATCGCCGGTGACATCGTCGCGCATCCAGAGTTTGGAGCCGCCATGCTCGGGCTGGATGGACAGGAGGAAGCCATCGGACGGCGGTTCCTCGGATGCTCCGTCCTCGGACAGTTGGTTGTAGAGATCGAGCGCGCGGGCAGCGGTCTCGGGCGTGCCGACATCGAGCAGGCATGAGAAATGGGTGAAATAGTCGGCCATGAGGCCACTCCCGGAGAGCAGGGAACGGGAGAGCCGGCAGGCGCTCTCTCCTCCATGTCCGGCTCGCCACGTCCGGGCCAAACTCTCCCTCTCGATCGGCGCGCATGAAAAAAGCCCGACGCCCCCGAAGGGACGCCGGGCCCGTCAAGTCAGATGAGGACCGCCGTCACTCCGCGGCGGCGAGGTGCCGTTCCTCCTCATCATCGGTGTTGGTCTCCTCGTCATCGCCGTCGAGGAAGTCCGGCAACGCCTCGTCGCCCTCGCCAGAGTCCGCCTCGGTGCTTTCGGCATCGGCGCCGGAATTGCGCAGCGGTTCGGGCAGCCAGCCCGTCTCGGCGAGGAGACGTTCGGCTTCGGTCGCCATGTCGCCCTTCTTCAGATGTGCGATGAGTTGGGCGGCGCGCTCGCCGGCGCCTTCACGCACCGCTTCGAGGATGCGGGGCTTGGTGACGCGGCCGAGATAGTTGGCGACGGTCGGCCGCCACCCGGCTTCGGCCATGTCGAGCCCGACCGCCAGCGACAGGCGATCGGCTTCGGCGATGCGCTGTTCGACACTATGCGCCGAGACACGGCCACCGTAGCGATCGGCCCGCTCATAAAGCGCATTGACGCCGAACGAAGCGCAATGGGCGAAGAGTTCGGCCTGTTCGGGGCCAGTCAGTGCGGCCAGCCCATCCCAGAGATCAGCGACTTTGGCCGGGAGCCGTTTGCGCCAGCTATCGTGCCGGGCCTCGATCGCCTTGGCATAGACGCTGTCACGAAGCCCTTCGGGCTGCGAATGGAAGGTCGTGCCCCGCACGCTGACCTCCATCGCGAAGCCGTACTGGCTGCCGCCGTAGAACACGTCCTGGCAGAACTTGTGCAGGACGGCGACGAAGGCGACCGAGGGATCGGTGGCGAGCTTGTCGCGGAGCGCGAGGGTGCGATCGGCGGTCAGCTCCGTGATCAGTCGATCGGGGAGCGGCTTGATCGTGTCGTCCTCGTCCTCCTCCTCGGGCTCGGCAGGTTTGCCGCAGATGGTGATGACCGCGCGCTGGACCGAAGGCGACGCCGGATAGTCAGCGTCATCGTCGCCGCCATCCTGCTCTTCACCCTCGCCATCGCCCGCCTGGTTGGCGATCTCGTCCTCGGGTCGGACATAGCCGCGGTCGATCGACAGCGTGCCGTCGGCGTCCAGGCTGACGAAGACCCCGGCGATCGCGATGTCGGCGGGTTCGTAGTGGACCGGCCGCTCGTCGAAGCTGGCGAGCGCGGTTTCGATTTCGCCAAGGCGCTGATCGATCTCGTCCGGCAACTCGTCGGCGTTCTCATATTCGGCCTCCAGCTTGGCGCACTCGGCGTTGAGCGCCTCGATGGTCGCCTGTTCGTCAGCCGTCAGGTCGAGCGGCGTGCCCACGATCTCGCGCAGGCCGTGGGTGGCGCCATAGGGGAAGCTCATCGCCACCTCGATCCATTTCCAGCCTTCGCCGGCGATCGCTTCGGCGGAGGCTTTCAGCTTGTCGGCGACCAGGCGATCGAGCAGCGCAGGATCCTGCAGCCAGCCGCCGTCGTCATCCTGGAAGAGATCGCGCAGCACGCAGCCGCCGTTGGTTTCATAGGCATCGATGCCGACGAATACGGCCCGCTTGTCGGATGCGCGGACGGCGGTCTCGGTCAGCATGCGCCGGATCTGGTAGGGTTCCCTCTGCCAGCTATTGCGAACCGACTCCCAGACCTGCTCCTGACGCGCATGATCGTTGGTGACGGTGAAGGCCATGAGCTGTTCGAGCGTGATGCCGTCCTCGGCATAGATATCGAGCAATGACGGCGAGACGGCCGCGAGGCGAAGCCGCTGCTTCACGACCTGGACGGACGCGAAGAATGCAGCCGCAATCGCCTCCTCGGTCATGCCCTTCTCGCGCATCGCCTGGAACGCGCGGAACTGGTCGAGAGGATGCAGCGGGGCGCGTTCGATATTCTCGGCCAGCGACACCTCGTCGACGAGGATGTCGGCATTGGCGTCCGACACCACGCACGGCACCTTGGAGGTCTTGGTGAGGCGCTTCTGCTTGACGAGGAGCTGCAGCGCGCGGAAGCGACGCCCGCCCGCCGGCACTTCGTACATGCCGGTTTCCTGGCCGTCGGCATCGAGCACCGGCCGGACGTGGAGGGACTGGATGAGACCGCGCCGGGTGATCGACTCGGCCAGCTCGTCGATCGAGACGCCAGCCTTGACGCGGCGGACGTTCGACTGGCTCAGCACCAGCTTGTTGAAGGGGATGTCCTGCGCCGACGACAGGGTGATCTTCTGAATGGCAGTTGCCATGAGACTTACTCCGCGACGGGCGCCGAAAGCCTCTCTCTCGACCCTAAACCCGTCACGAAGCGAAGCACCGCCCTCTCACTCTAGGAGGGCAGCGACACCATCAAACGCCATCGGTAAGGTCACTGCCAGAACCGGCGATGATCCCGCGCCAGTCCTTCGTATTCGCCCATGACGGCTTGATGCCGCCCTAGAAATTCGAGCGCGGTTCGATGCCGAGGAAGCGGATCATGTTGTCGGGCGCGACGAAGTTGACACCCGAACCCAAGCTGCGGTCGCCTGTTGCGACGAGGCGGCGGAAAATCGCTACCTTGTCAGGATGCATGGGGGCGCCGCCCCACACAGCGTCCTGTACATATCGCGCGATGAAACCGGCGAGGACGTCGGCGACCTGAATGCCGATAGAATCGTGCGATCGCTGGAATTGCAGGTCGGCCGCCTGCGAGAATTCGAAGTCGGCCGTCTGCAGGGGCAATTTCACGCCAAGCTGCGCCAGGTCCTCTGCGAGCTTCTTGTTGTGCAGAAGAATGTCTCCGAACTGCAATTGCTCGTCGTGGAACAGCGTCACGCCGGAAACCTGCTTTCGCGCGAAGCGATTGATCCGGGCGTAGATGTTGGTGAACGATGTCAGGTTCGGCAGAACCCAGAGCAGCTTCCCGGCGGGATTCTTGTCGGGAATCGGTAATGCCCGCTCGACGGCCTTGGCTTTCGGCAGCTTGCGGAAGTCCTTCAAGCTGTCGCGCGCAAAACGGATGATCCCCGCCGCCACGTCAGTAGGCGGAACTCCGCTTCCCTGCGCCCACCGAATTATTTGCTTGTAAAGTTCGCGTATTTCCGCGTGGTCTCTGCTTTGGCAACATGCGGCAAAGGCGTGAGCCAGCTCGGGAGGTGCATATAGCGCCATGTAGTTCGCCATAACGCCCTTCATCCAAAGGGCGCCAGGTTGAGTGTCGCATTCCCCCACATAGGGCACCACCATTCGCTCGATGATGTTCACGACAACGAAGAAGTGCTTGTCGACAAGCTCGATAAAGATTGGGGCGCGGCGCGTCTCAAGGAGGTCCAGAAGATCAAAGATGAAGCGCGGCTTGTCATAAGCCTGTTTTGATTTGAGCTCCGACGACTGGATGCGGTGCGCCTTTTTTAGTGCGCCCAATTTATCGGTGAAGTCCTGGTCGAGCGTGCAGCCGAATGCAGCCAAGGCGAACATGCGCTGTTCGACGAAGTAGGAGTCGATTTTGACCGTGCTCAGGTCGCCGGTATTGCCGCTTTCATCGATGTAATATTCCGCAGGCGCCTGCTCTACCATTCTGTATCCAGTCGCTCGTTTGGCGATTGTGCTCCATGCCGCACCACTGAATAGGTGACCTGGATCTGGGCCACAAGACAGCCCGGAAACAGTATGGCTAGGGGACGCAAAGCCGGAGACACGGACAACCGCATCTCCGGCATTGCGGGGATCAGGCGGCGCGATCGAGCAGCTTCTTGGCCTTGCCTTCGAGCTCGAGCCGCGCGTCCTGGTGGGGCTTGTCGCGCGCGACGGCGGTGATGCCCTGGACGAAATCGAAGATGCTTTCCGGCGGGCGGCCTTCCTCGGCCAGCACCGCGTCGATGATTTTGCCCGTCTCGGCTTTCGAGAAGCCGCGGCGGCGCAGGAATTCGGTGCGCTCTTCGTCCTTGTGCGCGACGATGCGTTCGCGCGCCGCCTTGATGCCGGTGATGAACGGCTGCGGTGAGGAGTCCGCGAAGCTGAGCAAGGCCGGCGCCGCCTCATGGGCGAAGCGCGAAGCGGCGTATTTGGAATGGCGGATGGAGATCTCCTCGAAATCTTCGACGCCCCACAAATTGCGATTCTGGCACACGGCCCTGAGATAGAAGGACGCGATACCAAGGGTCTTGGCGCCCACTTCGCTGTTCCAGGCATAGAAGCCCCTGAAATAGAGATCGGGCGATCCATCCGCGAGCTTGCCGGCTTCGATCGGATTCAGATCGTCGACGAGGAAAAGGAAGACGTCGCGATCGGAAGCGTAGAGCGTCGTGGTGTCCTTGGTGATGTCGACGCGCGGATTATAGACGCCGGTCGACCAGTCGAGGACACCGGGCACTTTCCAACGGGTGTCGCCGGTGCCGTTGCCGGCGATGCGCTGCACGGCTTCGACCAGCTCGTGGTCGTAGATCCGGCCGTAGTCGGGGCCGGTCACGGCGCGCAGCTCGACGCGGCCGTCGTCGGTCTCGAGGGTCTTGATCTGCTCGGCGCGGTGGGCGGTCAGCCCATATTGCAGGTTGATGCCGGCGAGCGCGGCGGGGAGCTGCCGCAGATAGGCGGCCGGCGCGCCGACCTGGCTCGCGAGCTGACCGAAACTCCAGTGCGTCGGAGCGATGGGCTTGTCGGCGCCTGGTAGGATCAGGGCAAGCCGTTCGGGATCGGTGCGGCTGGCTTCGACATGGATAAGCGCGGATTCGACAACGCGCGTTCGGCTGCGCTCGGTGCGCTCGCGGACGGTCCGGCCGAGTTCGGCGAGCGAGAGATAGCGCTCGTCGTCGGGTCGCGAGAACCACTCCGAGGAAACCCGACCGATGCGCTCGCCGCGGTTGACGTCCACCTTCCAGCCGCCACTCACGTCGCGCCGGGCATCGAGAACCTGCATGTTCATGGGATCAAACTCCATGACGGGCGCCGGAAGACTCTCTCCCGACCCTCAACCCGTCACGGAAATCCGGTCCACACTCTCACTCTAATGGGGGCGTTGCGGGGTCTCCCCGCAGAAGCGGTCGGCCGAGACCCTGGGCTCGGCCGCAGGGGAAGGCTTTCCCCTCCAGGCCCCCTCTCAATCGCTGGCCCTTCCAGTCGGTTTGGGGGAGATTGAAAACTGTCAGAAAACCGCATATATTTCTGACAGGAAAAGTGCCGTGCAACGACTGACCGAACAGATTCTGGCGCACGCCGAGGGCTTGCCCGAGGGCGCTCCGATCGCGGCGAAGAGCCTGCTCCATCTCGGCAATCGCGCCGCGGTGGATCAAGCCTTGTCGCGACTGGCTGAACGTGGCCGGCTGATGCGTGCCGGGCGCGGCGTCTATCTGCGCCCGGTTTCGAGTCGGTTCGGCGTCCGCGCGCCCTCCGTCGAGAAGGCCGTCGAAGCCCTCGCGCTCCAGCGCGGCGAAACCATCGTGTCGAACGGTGCCGCGGCCGCTAACGCGCTCGGCCTCACGACACAGGTGCCGGTCCGGTCGGTCTATCTGACATCGGGCCGTAGCCGGACGATGAATCTGGGCCAGCAGGTCGTCGAGCTGCGGCATGCGCCGCGCTGGCAGTTGGCGCTGGCCGATCGGCCCGCCGGACAGGCGGTGCGAGCGCTCGCCTGGCTGGGGCCGGAAAAGGCAGAAGCCGCCTTGATGACGTTGAAGCGCAAGTTGCCGTCTTCCACGTTCGGCGAACTCGTCGCGGTCGCGCCCCAGCTACCGAGCTGGCTCGCCAGGACGGTCGGCAAAGTTGCATACGGCCGAAGGAGCCATTCTCAGGTGGGCGGCCTACCTATTTAGATTGTCCGAAATTTGTATATTTATTTCGGACAATCCACTTGGTTCGCGTCCGAAAAAGGACTACAATTTTCGGACATGAACACCGACTCGCCCGATCTGAAGAAAGCCATGCTCGAGCGCATCCGTGCGGATGCGCCACGCAAGGTCTGGACGCCCAGTGACTTCGTCGATCTCGCCTCGCGGGACGCGGTCGATAAGGCGTTGCAGCGGCTGACGAAGGTCGAAATCCTTAGGCGGATTGATCGTGGGCTCTACGATCAGCCTGGCTTCAACAAACTCACCCAGAAACCCAATCCGCCTGATCCGCGCTCAGTCATCGACGCCGTCGGGCGACGTGACCAAACCCGGATGCTTGTCGACGGCATGACCGCGGCGAACGATCTGGGCCTAACTGACGCCGTCCCCGCCAAAATCGTGGTGCACACCGACGCTCGGCGCCGCGCGATCAAGCTCGGCAACGTAACGATCACCTTCCGTCCAACCGCGGCCAGCAAGCTATTCTGGGCCGGACGACCAGCGATGCGCGTCGTCCAAGCGCTTCACTGGCTGCGCGATCTCATGGTTCGTGAAGGAGAAAGTGATCAGGTTAGGCGCAAGCTCGCCAATCTTTTCGAAGATCCCACGGTGGGACCGCCCCTCAAAGCGGATCTCACTGCCGGTATGACAGCTCTTCCGACATGGATGTGGGTGTTTCTCAAGCCGCTCGTTGAAAGCGACGCCGGCGTTCGTCGTCGGCACGTCGATGATGATCGTGATGATGCTGATCATGATCGTCATCAACAAAGAACGGCGGACGATGCCGATGATCAGCGTCATGCTGCCGTCGCCCGGCCCAAGCGAAAGCCGCTTTCCCCGCAGAAGGCACAAACTGCCAAGCGCGGTGCAGCCCGGGCGGTGAAGACATGAATCCGGCTTTCGACGAGGTTCTCGCGGCCGGGTCGGACGCGATGTTGAGCGCCTTCGATACGACGGCGCTACGCCTCGGCACGGCGTCTCAGAATATCGAGAAGGACTTCTGGGTCTGCTGGACGCTGGATGCCTTGTTCAATGGCTTGAAAGAGGGCGGACCCCGCCTCCTCTTCAAAGGTGGAACCTCCCTGTCCAAAGGGTTTGGTTTGATCAATCGCTTCTCCGAAGACATTGATGTCACGGTGTTTCGGGACGACATCGGCGAGCCGGCGACCATCGAGGAGCTCGAAGCGCTGAGTAGCAAAAAGCGCCGGGCGCGCCTCGATGCGATCAAGGACGCCTGCCAAGCCTACATCAACGGCCCGCTGCGGGCTGAGTTGACGCAGATCCTGCAGGACCGGCTTCAGGCTGCCGGCCTCGATGCCGGCGCGGCCCGAGTGGAAGCCGATGACGCTGATCCCGACGGGCAGACGCTTCTGATCTGGTATCCCGCGGCGACGCCGCGATCGGATTATGTGCGGGCAGCGATCAAGATCGAGTCGGGCGCGAAATCCGCGCTCGATCCGAACAGCGAAGTGCCGATCAAACCCTATGTCGATGATGATCTGCCGGCGCTCGACCTGACCGTGCCGGCCGTCCGCACGGTCGATCCGGAACGTACCTTCTGGGACAAGGTTGTCATCCTCCATGGGCTGCGGCGCTGGTTCGACAAGCGCGGCGAGCTGCGCGGGGGCGGCCAACGCGTTTCCCGTCACTATTATGACCTGCACCAGCTCGCCGCGGCCCGCGTCGGCGCCGCCGCCATCGCTGATCCGGCGCTCGGTGCGGATTGCGTCGCGCACGCCCGGATGTTCTTCAATCGACCGGACTTCGATCTCGCGAGCGCTGCGCCTGGCTCGTTTGCACTCGCCCCGCATGACGCGATGATCGAGCAACTGCGCGTCGAC
Source organism: Pseudomonadota bacterium (assembly GCA_023449855.1). Taxonomy (GTDB): domain Bacteria; phylum Pseudomonadota; class Alphaproteobacteria; order Rhizobiales; family Xanthobacteraceae; genus Tardiphaga. The sequence continues at coordinate 33,664 of JAEXHR010000339.1, forward strand.
TACAGGGCCATGCAGGGCATGATCTTTGGCGATCCACCGGATTTCGAGGCGGTGCTCGACAGCATCGGCTCGCTCGAGACGCGTCTCAACAAGAAGGGCGATACGGGAGGCGGGGCCGCGCGATGAACCAGTTGGAGGGAGCTTTCGACACCGGGCAAAAGGCAGACGCGCGTGGCGCGGGCGAAGCGATCGTAACCCCGCTGCGCAAACGCCGCCTCAGCGGCGAACTCTACGAGCGCGACCCGAAGATAGAAGCCCTCATCGCCGAATTGGCAGTCCTGCCGCGTGATGGCTTGATCGCCAGGGCGGAAATCACCAAGCGCTCGGACCCGGGCTACGTCCCGAGCGAATGTCTCGTTTACTTCATTCGCGCGAGCCGTCGCGACAACAACGAGGTGTGGTTCGAGCGCCTCTATCGGATCTTGACCGAACGGGTGCTGCGCAGTTTGCCCAGGGCGGAAAGCTCCGATGGAAAGACGGAATCGCTGACGCGCGGGGTCGTGCGCGACAAGGTGTTCGGCCGGTTCGTCGAGCTCTTTTCGGCGGACCGCGCCGCCTACGACGAAAAGGTCGACTACTTCGAGGTGCGCTTCGATGGCGCGCTAGCGAGCCTGCGGCGCGATGCGCAGGAAAAGGCCTGGCGCGACGAAAACCGTTCCCAGCCCCTCGAATATGACGAGGAGAGCGGAGAACTGTCACCGGAGGTCGAGGCGGCCGCAGGGACCCACGATCCCTTCGCCGTGTCGGATTTCGACGACCCGTCTTACCGGTCGCGCCTGGATGCGGCGATTGAAGCTCTACCGACAGAACAAAGCAGGATCATTCACATGTTGAGACAGGGCTTCCCCATCGACTCCAAGGAGCCGGACGTCATGACCATCGCCAAGGCTTTGGGCCGCTCCGAAAAGACCGTCCGAACCTACCGCGACAAGGCCTTCGCCGCCCTGCGAGCTGCCATGGCCGACGGAGAAGAGCGGTGAGCCCCGGCGGCGGACGTCCATCCCGCGAGGCCGTGCTCGACGCGTTCGCGGTCGAGAGCGAGCCTGGCCGGTCGACCTTGGAACGCTATCTGCGGCTATACCCGGAATATGCCGGGGAGCTCATCGACCTCTCGCGCGAACTCAGCCGCGAGGCTTATGAAGATGCCGCACCCCTCTCTGCTACCGATCGGGCGCTGATCGACGCTGCCTGGTCGCAACACGCGAAGGTTATGCCGGCGGCAGCAGCCGACCCTTTCGCGGCGCTGACGGTCGATGACTGGCGCGCCGTCGCGCAGCGTCTGGACGTGCCCCGGCAGGTCGTGACCGCACTGCGCGAACGGCGGGTCTCTCTCGTCAGTATCCCGCGACGCTTCCTGGCGATATTGGCGGATGCGATGCGCAGCTCTGTCGCACAGTTGGAGTCGTCCTGGGGGCCAGCGCACCTGATTGTCGCGCGCAGCTATAAGGCCGACAGCAAACCGGTGGCCGGCGAGCAGGTCACCTTCGAGCAAGTGCTGATCGATGCCGGCGTCCCGGCCGAGAAGCGCGCCCGGCTGTTGGCGGAGGCGGACTGACATGGACAGTGTGGAGCTCGCCAGGCAAGTCGCCGCCGAGCTTCACGCTCGCCTCGTTGCATCCGGCGCCGATCCCTGGTCGCCCTATGACTTTGCTGTCGCCGAGGCCAAGCGGCGGGGGATTGATGTCGAACGGACTGCCGCCGGCGCAGCCGTCCTCAATGGCGGCCGCGCGACTTTCGTCGCCGCCGACGATCTGATTCTTCACGAGAATATGGGCTCTCCGTTCGAGCAAGCTTTCCTCGTGGCGCATGAGATCGGCCATGTCGAGCTGGGCGACGATCCTGGTGGCGAAGCGGCGCCGATGATTGATCCGGCACGCCCGGCCGAGCCCTCACCAGTCGGAATGGATCGGGTTGTCGATTATGGACGCCGGCAACGCCGCGAAGTCCAGATGGACCTGTTCGCGCGCGAACTGCTGCTTCCGCGCACCGTCGCGCGGGCGCTCCATGTCGACCAAGGGCTCGCCGCGTCCGCCATCGCCGCGAAGCTCGGCGCGCCGTTCGAGGTCGTCGCGCAGCAGTTGTTCGATGCTTTGCTGCTGCCGCCCGTGCCTCCCGCCGCGACTGCGGCGCATGTCGAACGGCCGCTCAATCCGCTGCAAGCGGCCGCTGCGGCGCATCGCGGCGAAGCCTATCTGCTTGAGGCGGGGCCTGGCACCGGCAAGACGCAGACGCTGATCGCGCGCGTCGAGGGCCTTCTAGGCGAGGGCGTCGATCCACGGCGCATACTGCTGTTGACCTTTTCGAACAAGGCAGCGGGCGAGATGGCCGAGCGGATCGCGCGCAAGCGGCCCGAGGCTGCGGCCGCGATGTGGATCGGCACGTTCCATGCCTTCGGCCTCGATATCATCCGTCGTTTCCATGCGGAGCTCGGCCTGCCGAAGGACCCGCGGATGATGGACCGGACCGAAGCGGTCGAACTCCTCGAGGGGGAGTTCCCGCGGCTTAGGCTCGCGTACTACCGCAATCTTTACGATCCGACCCAGATCATTGCCGACATGTTGGCCGCCGTATCGCGGGCGAAGGATGAGGTGGTCGACGCCGAAACCTACGCCGCGCTCGCCGACGCCATGCAGGCGAAAGCCCAGGACTCGGATGCGCGCGAGGCGGCGGAACGCGCCGGCGAGGTTGCCCGCGTCTACGCGGCCTACGAACAGCTCAAGCGCAACGCGCATTGCATCGACTTCGGCGATCTTGTCGCCTTGCCGGTGCAACTGCTCGAAAAGGAGGCGGCCATCTGCGCGGCGCTGCAGGCGCAATATGATCATGTCCTGGTGGATGAGTATCAGGACGTGAACCGCAGCAGCGTGCGGCTGCTGAGCGCACTGCGGCCCGACGGCCGCAATCTCTGGATGGTCGGCGACGCCAAGCAGTCGATCTACCGGTTTCGCGGTGCCTCATCCTTCAACATAACCCGGTTCGGCAAGGAGGACTTCGCCGGTGGCAATCGCGGTCGATTGAAGCGTAATTATCGTTCGGTGCCGGAGATTGTCGCCAGCTTCTCCAGTTTCGCGATCACGATGCGCGCCGGCGATGCGGATAGTGGCCTCGACGCGGACCGCGACGCCAATGGACATAGGCCCGAGTTGCGCACGGTCCAGCGCGCCGAGCAGCAGCAGGTCGCCCTGGCCGACGCTATCGAGGAGCTGCGGCGTGACGGCTACGCCTATCGTGACCAGGCGGTCCTGTGCACCGGCAACGAAAAGCTGTCGACGATCGGGCAGGACCTGGAACGGCTCGGCGTGCCGGTCCTCTTCCTGGGAAGTCTGTTCGAGCGGGGTGAGGTCAAGGATCTCCTGGCTCTCCTCTCGATCCTAGTCGATCGGCGCGCCATGGGCCTGGTGCGCATTGCCTGCTGGCGAGACTTCGCCACCTCCTTTGCCGATGTGGTCGCGGTCTTCGACCATCTGCGGGCGGCCGAGCACGCGCCGGCGGGCTGGCTGCGGCATGGCGAGGCGATCCCCGGTTTGAGCGACAGGGGGCGGCAGACCGTTGCCAAGCTCGCGACTGCGCTCGATGGTTTCGATCAGACGGCCTCGCCCTGGACCGTGCTCGCGACGCTGTTGCTCGATCGCACACGCATCGCCGCGCGCCTGGGCGCGTCGGAGGATCTCGCCGACCGCACACGGGGCATCGCGATCTGGCAATTCCTCAACTTTGTGCGGGTACAACCGGCCGGACGCGGGCTGCCCATCACGCGCCTGCTCGATCGTGTGCGCAGGCTCGTGCGGCTCGGCGACGACCGCGACCTGCGCCAATTGCCGGCGGCCGCCCAGCATCTCGACGCCGTGCGGCTGATGACCATCCATGGCGCCAAGGGCCTAGAGTTCGGTGGCGTCCATATTCCTGGGCTTAACAGCGACACGATCCCACGCACGCCGCCGGCGCCGCCCTGTCCGGCGCCCGACGGGATGATCGCGGGGGCGGAGGGCAGTGCGCTGGAGGCGTTCCGCGCAGGTCAGGCCGAGGAGCAGGAGTGCCTATTTTACGTGGCGCAGTCGCGCGCCCGCGATCGCCTGATCCTTTATGCGCCGACCGAGAAGAGTAACGGCCACAACCGACCGCATTCGCCATTCCTCGACCGTCTCGGGGCGACCTTAACACGCCGTTCGCTCGTGCCGGCACGGCCGCTTCCCGTGGCCGCGGAAGCTCGGGATATCGATTTGGTGGTCGACGGACGGCTGCGGTTAGGCGCCCCGCAGATCGCTCTTTATGAATCCTGCCCGCGTCGCTTCTTCTACACGCATGTCCTGCAGGTCGGCGGCCGGCGAACCGCGACCGCCTTCATGCATCTGCATGAGGCGGTTCGCGTGGTGGTCGAGGCGGTGATCGCGTCGGATGGACCCGTGTCCGAGCAGGCGCTGCAAGATCGCATCGATGCGGCGCTCGCCGGCGAGGGGCTCGGCGAGCACGGCTATCGCGCGGAATTCCGCGATCTGGCGCTGGCAATGCTGCGCTTCTTCCTGGCGAACCGCGCCGAAGCAGTCCCCGAAGCGCCGGTCGCGCTCAGCCTCAGTTTCGGCGGCGAGGAGATCATCGTTCGGCCGGACGAGGTGCTGGTGCGGCCGGACGGCATCCGCGCCGTGCGCCGCATTCGCACGGGTCACATGCGGTCGGCCGAGGGCAAGGATGTCGGCGCGGCGGCGCTGATGCTGGCGGTCAGGCAGTCCTTTCCCGGCGCGGTCGCAGAGCTCGTCCATCTTTCCGACGGCGAGGCACATGCGCTTGCCTTGTCCGATCGGGAGCTGAAGGGGCGCAAGGACAAGCTCGCAAAGTTTCTCGGCGACATCCGCGCCGGACGGTTTCCGGCCGAGGTTTCGTCGCGCACCTGCCCGAACTGCCCGGCCTTCTTCATCTGCGGGCAGACCCCCGACGGCCCCTTGCAAAAAAAGTTCGTCTGACCTTACCGGTCGGCCTCCGTCGCTCCGATTGGACCCTTAGAGCCGCGGCGCTGCCTCGGCCGAACCTAAGGACCCAATCTTATGAACACCGAAGAACTTCTTGATTACGACGATCTCGGCGACGCCCTGCGCGAAGGCCGGGCGTTGCGTCCGGCGCGGGGGTATCGCTTTCTCCTCGCGCAGGGCGATCTCAACTTCCAGTCCCGTGTGGTGAGCGATCCCGTGCCGCTCGGCCGCCAGTTGCTGGAAGCCGCGGCACTCGACCCGCGGGACGGTTACAGCCTCATCGCGATCCTGCCCTCGGGCGATTTCGAGGATGTGAGGCTCAACGAGCCGTTCGACCTGCGTGAGCGCGGCGCCGAGCGGTTCATCGCCTTCCAGACCGACCGCGACTTCAAGCTGACCCTCAACGACCACGAGCTGCTCTGGGGCAAGCCGGTCATCAGCGGCACGGTGCTCTACGGCCTCGCCAAGCCCGGCGAGGGGGAGGCCGTCTTCCTCGAGGTTCCCGGCGGTGAAGATCGCCTGATCGAGCATGGCGAGCTGATCGATCTGGTCCAGCCCGGCATCGAGCGGTTCATCACCGCGCGGCTGACGTTCGAGATCATCGTCAATTCGCGGCCGCGCACGGTGAACGCCCGCACGGTGACGTTCGAACAGATCGTCCAGCTCGCCTTCCCGGGCCAGCACGAACCCAACGTCGTCTTCTCGATGACCTACCGGCACGCGGCGTCGACG